>CAZMKB010000320.1:3516-4170 GCA_964566685.1 uncultured Gemmatimonadota bacterium
GAGCGGTCCGAAGATGGCCGCGACCTTACCGGAGAACGCATACAGCCCGAAGAACTCTCCGAGCATGTCCTCCGGCACGAGCTCGATGAAGAACGGCCGGGCCGAGGTCCACGTCGCCCCCAGTGCGATTCCGATGGCGGAGCCCAGCACCCAGAACGTCGTTTTCGATTCGGCCATGGCCGCAACCAGCAGGCAGGAGACCCAGAGGACGAGGGTCGCCTCGAGAACACGCTTCGCCCCGATCCTGTCGACGAAGTGCCCCACCAGGAAGCCGCCGATCATGGCGGATACGGTCGAAATGATGAAGAAGGTGACGAGCTCTTCGTTCTCCATGCCGATCACCTTCACGGAGTAGACCGCCATGAAGACGATCACCGTAGAGATGGCATCCTCGTAGAGATACTTCGCGACGAGGAACCTCCTGACGCCCGGATACTTCCGGGTGTCGAGAAGCGCCTCCCGCAGTTTTCCGAGCGCGATGCGTATGCCTCTTTGCGGCTCGAGCCGGTAGCCCGGCCTCTCCGGTTCCCTGATGAAGAAGAACGCGGGAAGGGAAAAAACCAGAAAGAGTACGGCCGTCGGGATGAACGCCGCCCGGTGCCCGTACCCTTCCCGCCTGGACACGAGGGTTATTCCCGGATCGGGCTCATCCCC
>CAZMKB010000321.1:0-4160 GCA_964566685.1 uncultured Gemmatimonadota bacterium
GACCGAGAGGCGACACTCGACAGGTGTCAGGAATTGCCGGTGGGCGGGCCGGACCCCGTCATCGATAACGGCTCGGGCGTGCCATCCTGATGCGTGACGGTGAGTTGTGCCTCAGGCGGTCTTTTCCTTCAGCTCGCGGATGCGGGCGGGGACATCATCGGCACGGTACACCCCGCCCCCGGAAACGGCGATGTCGGCGCCGGCACGATGTACCCGGTTGATGTTGGTGATGTCCACACCGCCGTCGACCTCGATCAGGATGCCGTGACCCGAAGCATCGATCATGCGCCGTGCCCGTTCGATCCTGTCGATCGACCCCTCGATGAATTTCTGGAAGGAGAATCCGGGATTGACCGACATGATGAGCAGGAGATCCATCTCGGCCAGGACCTCGCGGACCGACTCCAGAGGAGTGGACGGATTGAGCGAGACACCTGATTTCTTCCCCAGGTCACGGATGAGTGTGAGTGTCCGGTGGAGGTGATGGTCCGCTTCCACGTGAACCGTGAGAATATCGGCGCCGACCCCGGCGAAGTCCTCGATGTAATCGGCCGGCCGCTCCACCATCAGGTGCACGTCGAGCGGCAGGGCGGTGATGTTTTTCACCGCCTTTATCATGTCCCGTCCGATAGTGAGGTTCGGAACGAAGTGGCCGTCCATCACGTCGAGGTGGATGTAATCGGCCCCTCCTTCTTCAGCCTGTCGCACGGCTTCCCCGATCCTGGCGAAATCGGCGGCGAGCACGGATGGCGCGAGTTTGATCACTGTCTGCTCCTTCCCCGGTCACTCCCCCGACGAAATGGTCAGTTCTACTTCCTGTCCCTTCGCGACTCTGCTTCCCGGCGGCGGTTTCTGCGCGATGATCGTCCCGATGGGAAGATCCGTCCTCGCATATTCTATCCTGCCAACGACGAGACCCATGTTCTCAATGATCCGTTCGGCTTCCCCGAGGGACCGCTCCTCGAGAAGCGGCATGTCGAAGGAGTACGGCCCGGTGCTGACGACGAGCATGACCTCCGTCCCGCTCTTGACCCGGCTGCCCGGAGGCGGCTCGATGTCCATGACCTTTCCTTCCGACACGTTCTCCGACGCCTCCCGGCGTTCCCCTACCACGATGAGGCCCGCAGTCTCGAGTATGCTCGTCGCACGCTCCGCGTCGAGGCCGGTGATGTCGGGGATGCTCGTCAGCTCCTGGCCGAGACTGACGATGACGTCGACTCGTCTCCCCTGTTTTATCATGAGTTCGGGCAACGGATCCTGGGAAACGATGAAACCTGGCGGCGTTTCCTCCTCGTACTTCTCGCCCTGCCTGTTGAGGACGAGGCCGCGCTCCTCGCAGATTTCCCGGGCGGCTTCGAATTCCAATCCGATGAGGTCCGGCACCTTTGTGGTATCACCCGACCTGATCAGAAGCGGCATCACGATGTAATTGACGAGGACGAACCCGACGATGAAGAAGAGGAGCGCCATTGCCGCATACACGAGGGCTCTCTTCAATACCCGTCCGACATTTTTCATCTGCACACCTCACCTCTTCGAGAGAAGGCTCGCGAATGTTCCATCCATCGAATCGCGGTGGGGGAGCGTCTGGAAATCCCCCGCGTCATCGATGAAACGGCGGTCCACCGTTTCGATACGGGCACGGGCGAATCCTGGCCGGCCTGCGAGGAACCGGCGCACAACCCCGCTGTTCTCTTCGGGCTCGATGGAGCATGTAGAATATAGCAGAGTGCCACCCTTCTTCACAAGTGCCGAGGAATTCTCGAGCAGGGAGAGCTGGAGGTCCTGGAGAAGGACCGGCTCATCCTCCCTGAGCCTCCACCTGAGGTCGGCCCTCCGGGCAAGGACACCGGTGCCGGTGCAGGGTGCATCGACCAGGACGAGTTCGAACGGGCGCGCGTGGAACAGGCGTCCGTCGGCGACGACGCAGTGGATCGAAGAGAGTCCGAGGCGCCGGGCATTCTGCCTCACCAGGTTCAGGCGGGCCGGATTCACGTCGACGGCAACGACGACCCCTTCGTCCGCCGTCCTCTCAGCGAAGTGGGTGCACTTGCCGCCGGGAGCGGCACAGAGATCGAGCACCGTCAGGTCCCTCCCTGCGGGGGGAATGGTGCCGATGAGGGTGGAAGAGGGATCCTGAACCGTGCAGAGCCCCTCCCGGATTGCGGCGAGTTCCGCGACATCGCCGCCCCCGGTGAGTACCACGTTCTCGCTCGAGACCGTCGACCGCTCACAGCCGATACCTTCCGCGTGGATCCGGGCGGCGAGATCGTCCGGATCGGTGCGGAGCCTGTTGGCCCGGAGGATCACGGCGGGTCTCTGGTTGTTTCGTTCGAGGAGGCGCTCGGTCTCCTCCGGGCCGAACCGCTCCAACCACCGCTCGACGAGCCAGAGGGGATGGGAGTGGAAGGTCGCCAGGTACCGGGCCGGGTGGCTCTCGCTGTCCGGAAACTCCACCTCCAGGCCTTCGCGGATGACCGATCTCAGAACGGCGTTGACGAGCCGGCTGAGACCGCCGTATCCCGCCCAGCGGGCGAGCCGGACGGCCTGGTCGACCGCGGCCCGGTCTGGAATGTTCTCGAGGAAGAGCAGCTGGTAGAGGGCGATGCGGAGAATGTCCCGGACATCATCGGGGACGGATTCGAGCCCGCGTGGCAAAAAAAAAGCAGGTGGTGGTCGAGCCTGGCCTTCATTCTCACGACGCCGTTGGCGAGCTCCGTGACGAGCCCCTTCCCCGGCCCCCCGTGTTTTCCGAGCCGGTCCGTGAGGGCGTAGTCGAGCCTCCTGCCGTGCCGGTACTCCGCGAGAACGAGAAATGCTGCTGCCCTGTCTCTTATTTCCTGCGGGATCCGTTTCACGGAGGACGTCTCCTCAGAGGAGGTTCTTCTCGGCGAACCTGACGGCGTTTTCGAAAACGGCGAGCCCCCGTCCCTCGTCGGGGAGCTTCACTCTCGTCCACTGCGGGTGGTTGGTGCGATGATTGTACGCTTCGGGGTGCGGCATGAGGCCGAAGATCCTCCCGGTCGGGTTGCAGATGCCGGCGACGTCGCCCATGGAACCGTTCGGGTTGTCCGGGTAGAGCGGCGTGTCACCGTTTTCATCGGTGTAGGTGAGGACGAGCTGTCTGCCCGTGACGACACGCTGCAGCACCTCCCTGCTGCCGGTGACGAACTTCCCCTCCCCGTGTCGAACCGGCAGGTACAGGCTCTCGATCCCCCTGGTGAAGACGCAGTTCGAGTCGGGATTCACTTTGAGGTGCACCCAGCGGTCCTCGAAGCGTCCCGAGTCGTTGTAGGTGAGGGATGCAGTCTGCTGCCAGTAGCTGTTGTCGAAGGCGGGAAGCAGGCCGAGCTTGATGAGGACCTGGAATCCGTTGCAGATGCCCATGATGAGCTTCCCGTCGTCGATGAATTCCTCCAGGTCGTCCCCGAGGTGGAAACGGAGCTTGTTGGCGAAGACGATGCCCGACGAGATGTCGTCACCGAAGGAGAACCCGCCGGGTACCACGAGAATGTGATAGTCCTCGAGGGAACGGTGACCGGAGATCAGGTCGCCGAGGTGCACCCGGTGGGCCTCGGCGCCGCTCCGGCCGAGACAGTGCCAGGTCTCGTAGTCGCAGTTGATGCCGTAGCCCGTGAGAACCAGCGCCTTTACCCGTGCATTCACCGTACGGACTCCTCCTTCGCGACGACCGGCTGTCCGGTGCCGGCCGCAGTGCGCTCTACCAGAAGAGTGGCTTCTTCCAGGAGATCTTGAGCTCCCCCACGCTCGCGTTCACCACCAGTGTCCTGTGGAGTCCCCGAACCTGGAACCTGTCATCTTTCGACACCTTCCCCACGAGGGCGAAGGGAACGTTCCCGAGCTTCTCCTCCACCGCGTCCCGGTCATCGGGCCGGACCGTTACCACGAACCTGCTCTGGGACTCGCTGAAGAGAATGAGGTCATCGCGCTCGACACCATCCCGGGGCACTTCCCGCAGGTCGATTTCCATTCCGTATCCGCCGGCGAACGCCGACTCGGCCAGGCACACTCCCAACCCTCCGTCCGAGCAGTCGTGACACGAGCGGACCAGCCCCGAGGATGTCAGAGCCGACACCGCCGTGTAGATCTCCCGCCCCAGCCGCGTGTCCACCGACGGCACGCTCCTGCCGATGACGCCC
>CAZMKB010000322.1:0-4139 GCA_964566685.1 uncultured Gemmatimonadota bacterium
GAGGGAACACATGATCGTTAAGATCTGCGGCATCACGCGTCCCGGCGACTCCCGGGAGTGCGCGACCGAAGGAGCCGACATGATAGGGCTCGTGTTCGCCTCCTCGCCGAGAATGGTGACGGTGGAGGCGGCGGAGAGGATCACCGGAGCCGTCGATGACGGCCTGTCGGTGGCCGGGGTCTTCATGGACCACACGCTCGATGAGGTGGTCCGGGCCGCCCGGCGCCTTGGTCTCGACCGCGTCCAGCTCCACGGCAGCGAGACACCGGAGTTCTGCGCCGCCGTCCGCGAGGCGACCGGGGCGGGCGTCATCAAGGCGATAGCGGTGACCGGCAGCGGATTCGTGGGAGAAGCCGCCCGCTACGCCGGGGACTCTGTCGAATACCTTCTCCTCGATTCGCCGAGACAGGCGGGACCGGCCGGGAAGCGGGCCCCCCTCCCGCTCGAGCTCATCGAGGAGGCACTGGAGCTCGGGAAGCCGTTCATCCTCGCCGGCGGCCTCACACCCTGGACGGTGAGAGAGGCGATACTGCGGATTCGTCCGGCGGGTGTCGATGTATCATCGGGCGTCGAATCGGCCCCGGGAATCAAGGACAGATCGAAAGTCAGGAGGTTTATCCGTGAAGCACGCGAAGCCAGCGAAGACCTTTCCGGATGAGAGAGGCTGGTTCGGCGGATTCGGCGGGAGGTTCGTTCCGGACACCCTCATGACGGCGCTCGAGGAGGTGCGGGAGGCTTACGAGGACGCCGGGAACGACCCGGCCTTTTCCGAGCGGCTCTCCTTCTACCTCTCACGGTTCGCCGGCAGGCCGAGCCCGCTCTACCGGGCTGGGCGGGTCGGCGAGCATCTCGGTGTCACCCTCTACCTCAAGAGGGAGGACCTCAACCATACCGGCGCCCACAAGATCAACAACACCCTCGGACAGGTGCTCCTCGCCCTCAGGATGGGGAAGAAACGGATCATCGCCGAGACCGGCGCCGGCCAGCATGGCGTGGCCACGGCTACCGTCTGCGCGCTGTTCGGACTCGAGTGCGTCGTCTACATGGGTGAGGAGGACATCCGGAGGCAGAGCCACAACGTGTTCCGGATGAAACTCCTGGGGGCGGAGGTCGTGCCCGTCCATTCGGGATCGAGGACGCTGAAGGATGCCACGAACGAGACGCTCCGGGACTGGGTGACCAACGTACGGACCACGCACTACATCATCGGATCGGTGGTCGGACCGCATCCCTTTCCCGTCATGGTACGGGACTTCCAGTCGGTGATAGGCACCGAGACGAGGCGGCAGATACTCGAAGAGGAAAAAAGGCTCCCCGACCTCCTCGTGGCCTGTGTGGGGGGAGGGTCCAACGCGATCGGCTTCTTCCATCCGTTCCTGGCGGACGAGGGAGTAGGCATGGTCGGCATCGAGGCGGGCGGGACGGGAGGCGATGACGGGAACCACTGTTCCTCCCTCGTGAAGGGGAGACCGGGCGTGCTGCACGGATGCCTGAGCTATCTGCTCCAGACCGGGGACGGACAGGTCGCGCCGACACACTCCATCGCGGCGGGCCTCGACTACCCCGGGGTAGGCCCGGAACACTCGCTCCTGAAGGACGAGGGGCGGGTAACTTACGACAGCGTGACCGACGCGGAAGCGATCGAGGCCTTCACCACGCTCTCGGAGCTGGAAGGAATCATCCCGGCTCTCGAACCCTCTCACGCCCTCGCCTGGGTCATGCGCGAGGCGGGGAAATCCATCGGCCGGGAATCGATCGTCGTTCTGTGTCTCTCGGGCAGGGGAGACAAGGACATGTCGACCATCAGCGACTTCGTGGACGGAGGGAGGAGGGTGGCAGAATGAGCGGTATCGCGGAAACGTTCGCCGGCCTGCGGGAACGGGGGGAGAAGGCGCTCATCCCCTTCTTCACCATCGGCTACCCGGACCTCGAGACGAGCCTCGACCTCATCGAAGCGGCGGCCGGGGCCGGCGCGGATATCGTCGAGGCGGGTATCCCGTTCTCGGATCCCATCGCCGACGGCCCGTCGATCCAGTACTCGTCACAGGTGGCGCTCGAGAACGGCGTCACGCTCGGAAAAGCGCTCTCGTCCCTCGCCGACCGCTCAGACCGCATCGGCGTTCCGCTGGTGGTCATGAGCTACATCAACCCCATCCTGTCGATGGGAATCGAGGAGTTCTCGGCCGAGGCGGGTTCGGTTCCGGTCGCCGGGGCGATCGTTCCCGACCTGCCTCCGGAGGAGGGAGCGGACGTCGAAGCGGCTCTCGGCCGTTCGGGCATCGACGTGATCTACCTCATCGCCCCGACCAGCGGACCGGAGCGGATGGCGATGGTCGCCCGGCGCACCGGCGGTTTTCTCTATGCGGTCTCGGTGACGGGCGTGACCGGTGCCCGCCGGGAGCTGCCGCCGGAAATCACGAACTTCCTGGCCGGCCTGAGGCGGGAGACCGACAAGCCGATCTGCGTCGGCTTCGGCATCTCCGGGCCCGATCAGGCAAGGGCCCTCAGGGAGAGCGTGGACGGGATCATCATCGGGAGCGCCATCGTGGAAGAGATCAGGAAGAACTCGCGGAATCCCGCGGCCGCCGTCGGCGGCTACCTGTCGAACATGAAGAAGGCACTCGGACGCAGTGCCCGGTAGGACGCGGGCACACGGAGCACGACTCAGGGGAGAGGCATCATGATTGTCATAACAATGCAGCACGCGGCATCGGTGAAGGAGATATCGGGCGTCATCAAGTATCTCGAGAACCACGGCCTGACGCTCCACATCACCAGGAACAACTCGTCCACCCTCATCGGCATCGTGGATCCGGCCGGGCACATGCTCATCGAGGAAATGAGGGGGCTGTCCGGCGTCGACCACGTGGAGATCGTGAAGAAGGCCTTCAAGCTCTCGAGCCGAGAGTTCAAGAACGAGAAGACGGTCCTCACGGTGGGCGGATCGCGGATCGGGTCCGGTGAGGTCACCGTCATGGCCGGTCCCTGCGCGGTGGAGAGCAGGGAACAGCTCCTCGAGACGGCCCACCGGGTGCGTGAGGGAGGGGCAACGATCCTCCGCGGCGGCGCCTTCAAGCCGAGGAGCTCTCCCTACAGCTTCCAGGGCCTGCGGGAGAAAGGGCTCGAGCTCCTCTGCGAGGCCAGAGAAGAAACGGGGCTCGCCATCGTCACCGAGATCGTTTCGATAGAGCACATCGGAGCCGTGTCCGAGGCCGCCGACATCCTCCAGGTCGGAGCGAGGAACATGCAGGACTTCGCCCTCCTCGACGCCCTGGGCAAGCTCAGGAAGCCCGTCCTGCTCAAGCGGGGAATGATGTCAACGGTTGAGGAGCTGCTCATGTCGGCGGAGTATCTGCTCGCCAGCGGAAACGAGCAGGTGATTCTCTGCGAGCGGGGAATCCGGACGTTCGAGAAATACACCCGCAACACCCTCGACCTTGCCGCCATACCGAACGTGTCGCGGCTGTCCCACCTGCCCATCATCGTCGATCCGAGCCACGCCGCCGGGGACCGGGAGCTCGTGCCGCCTCTCGCTCTCGCCGCGATCGCCGCGGGGGCTGACGGCCTGATCGTCGAGGTCCACTTCGACCCGGAAACGGCGCTCTGCGACGGTCGCCAGAGCCTGACCGTCGACCAGTTCCGCTCCATGATGGAGAAGGTGCGCACCCTGGGACACGCCTTCGGCAGAAAGATCAGCGAACCCGGCCTGGCCGGCGTGAGGCCGGGATCGAACAACGGGCGGAAAGAATGAGACTCCAGATCACCACCGCGCGGCCCCTGAGGGGGGAGACCTGCATTCCCGGTGACAAGTCCATTTCCCACCGGGCGCTCATCCTCGCTTCCGTCGCGCGCGGACGGTCACGGATCCGTGGACTCTGCCCCGGACGCGACGTCGGGAGTACCCTTCGCTGTCTCGAGAGGATGGGCGCGGCGGTGCGCCGGGAGGGCGAGGACCTGGTGGTCGAAGGCGCAGGAAGGCGGGGCCTCAGGGAGCCCGGCACCGTCCTCGACTGCGGGAACTCGGGTACGACGGCGAGACTCCTCATGGGGCTCTCGGCCGGGTACCCCTTCGCATCGTTCTTCACCGGCGACCGGTCGCTCCGCGAGAGGCCGATGCGGCGGGTGACCGGCCCGCTGGT
>CAZMKB010000323.1:0-3901 GCA_964566685.1 uncultured Gemmatimonadota bacterium
ATGGCGTTCACCGTGATGCCGGACGGGCTCGTGGATCCGACTGGGATCGAGGGCGTCGACTGGGATCTGATCGTCAAGCCGTTCCACCAGAAGGGCGCGGTCGTCTCTCTCAGGGAGTTCACGAACAATGCCATGAATCACCACCACGGCATGCAGAGTGTGGAGCGTTTCGGAGAGGACGTCGACGCCGATGAGGACGGCTACGTCAACGAGCTCACCGTCGGCGACATCAGCACCGCCACCCTGTTCCAGGCGACGCTCAACACACCGATCCAGGTGACACCGGAGCGCCCGGCCAGGCAGGAGGCGGTCGTTCGCGGTCGGCAGGTCTTCGACCAGATCGGCTGCACACAGTGTCACATTCCCGCCATGGTGCTCGAGGACCGGTACTTCACCGAGCCCAATCCCTTCAATCCGCCCGGGAACCTGATCCCGGAGGATGTCGGGGAAGTGTTCGCCTTCGACATGACCACCGAGGGGCCGAAGCCCAGGATCAGGGCGCTCCCGGGAGGTCGTGCGCTCGTCCAGGCCTTCACGGACCTGAAGCGTCACAACCTCAACGACGAAGACTACGACCACTTCGCCAACGAGATGGTTCCGCAGGGGACGCTCAACGGATTCGCTGCTGAGGAGGACTTCACCATCGAGCCGCTGGAGCGGCCGACCGAGGAGTTCCTTACCCGGAAGCTCTGGGATGCCGGCAACTCCGATCCGTACGGACACCGTGGCGATCTCACGACGATGACCGAGGCGATTCACTTTCACGGCGGCGAGGCCCGGGAGACCAGGGATGCCTATTTCGCGCTTTCGCAGGACGACCAGGACGCCGTCATCGAGTTTCTGAAGGCGCAGCAGGTCGTGCCGGACGGGACGAATCGCGATCCGGTCCACTACACGAGGAACCGGCTTCCCTAGCCCGAGCACCTGAATCAGCAGAAGGGGGTCGATCCAACGGTCGGCCCCCGTTCCTTTCTTCCGGCAGTTCATTCCCCTGCATCACGCTCCTTCTTCCTGCCGGACAGCCGAGTTCGCCGCCCTTGACTCCTGTCTGCGAGCTGCTCACATAGGGGAAGAAGACTGTCGACGATCCTTTCTCCTTTCGCGGAAGGGTGCAATGATGATCACGAGAACGATAATCATGCTCTGTGTCGCCGCCGGATCTATTCAGAGTACTCTGCAGGCGGAGGTCCGCCTCGAGCAGGCGTTTCCGAATCTCACCTTTACGCGTCCGGTCGATCTGCAGAATGCCGGTGACGGGGGCGACCGGCTCTTCGTCCTCGAGCAGGAAGGTGTGATAAGGGTCTTCCCGAATGACCGATCCGTGTCGGAAGCCGCCGTGTTCCTCGACATCCGGGATCAGGTCGACGATTCCGGCAACGAGGAAGGCCTGCTCGGGCTCGCCTTCCATCCCGACTCTGAGGAGAACGGTTACTTCTACGTCAATTACACGACCTCGGGACCGGACCTGACGAGGATATCCCGGTTCTCCGTCTGCGGGTCCGACTCCAACGCCGCCGATCCCGAAAGCGAGCTCGTGATCCTCGAAATCGAACAGCCGTTCTCGAATCACAATGCCGGCCAGCTGGTGTTCGGCCCAACTGACGGCTTTCTCTACATTCCCACCGGCGACGGTGGATCGGGCGGTGACCCGCTGGGAAACGGACAGGACCGGTCGACGCTTCTCGGTTCGATCCTCCGGATCGACGTCGATAGTACGAGCCAGGGAAGGAATTACGCGATCCCGGCCGACAATCCATTCGCCGGAAACCAGGAGGGCTATCGGGAGGAAATCTTCGCCTGGGGGCTCCGAAACCCCTGGCGGGCGAGCTTCGACCCGGAAACCGGTCGATTCTGGGCCGGCGACGTCGGTCAGGATGCCTGGGAGGAGGTCGACATCATCGAAAAAGGCCGGAATTACGGCTGGAACATCATGGAAGGGTTCCACTGCTTCGATCCTCCCGAGGACTGTGACACGACGGGCCTCATCATGCCCGTGTGCGAGTACGGCCACGGGCTGGGAAATTCGATCACCGGCGGTCACGTCTATCGCGGCTCCGCGGCTCCCGAGCTGGAGGGGCTCTACGTCTTTGCGGATTTCGGCTCCGGGCGCATCTGGACGCTTCGCTATGACGGATCGGGAGATCCGGAGAACAGCGTGATCATCGATTCATCACTCAACATATCGACGTTCGGCGTCGATGAGGCCGGCGAACTCTACCTCTGCGCGTTCGACGGAAAGATCTATCTCTTTGCCCCAGAGACGACCGACGTCGGGGGAGATTCACCCCGGGACGCTCCCCCCGGATTCGGTCTCGGCCAGAATTTTCCGAACCCCTTCAATCCGAGCACCACGATTCCCATCACCGTGCCCGACACGCCCGGTGAGAAGCCGAACATCCGGCTCGTCATCTTCAGTGTCAGGGGCCGGTACATCAGAACTCTTCTCGACGGGCCGCTCACGGCTGGAACGCACCGTGTGCTGTGGGACGGGCGAAACCAGCGGGGGGAGCGGGTGCCTTCCGGTACGTATCTCGCCGGTATATCGTTCGCCGGAGTCGTGCTGACGCGGAAGATGACCCTTCTCGAATAAACTCGCGTTTCATTCATGCGACGATCGTTCCCCGGTGAAACGAATCCTAGACCTCTGCAGGTAATACGATACCGCGGTTCTCATCGTCCCTGTTTAGTATCCGGAACACCTCCTCCGCAGAGCCTCTTCGATTGTCAAATATAAGGTTACGTAACGTCCTTTCTGGTCCGGAACTTGTTCTTCACAGCTCGTTCTCACGAGCCGGCTCTCCGGTGGATCAACCGGATCTGTGGTTTTTCTCCGGTGGAGAGGGTGGCTGGAGGGGTGGAGAGCCTGAATTCCCCGAGAACCTGTAAAGTAAATTTGCAACATGAAAGTTGCTTTACACGGGGACTTTATCACCGTTTTCCCGGCAAAACCCCTATCTTGTTTTTTTTAAACAACCTGGGTAATATCAGCTGGATACTGATATTTGGCATCGATGTTGCTTTTTTTCAGTGGGCAGATGCGATGAAACAGTCGTCTCCGGAGGAAGAATTCTTCTCCGGCTTCGACCCGTGAAAACGACCAGGAACGTGTTCATTCAACGAAGGAGGAGTCACATGGAACGGATCGCTACACTGACCGCTCTCGTCACAATCGTGCTCGTTCTCGGCCACGCTGTGGGCATACAGGCATTCGAAGTCTCCTACGATGGCTTCAGCGACGGAGTCTATCTGGACCTCGAGCAGTCCGACGGGATCGTTTCCGGATATCTGACCGGTGCGGTCGAAGGTGAAGTCATGGGTGTCATAGGTGGTGTCCGGGATCAGGGCGAGACCATCACCATTACCTATCCTGATGAATCTTTCTACGCGGGACTCTTCACACTCATCCGTGAAGACGGGTCCTGGTCTCACTACTATCACGACGGTGTCCAGGTTGTCGAGCTGAACTCCGGGATGTGGGTCGAGGGTGCACCCGTCGTCGCTTCCGGGGAAAATCTCACGAGTTCGCTGGATGTCATAGACATCGACCATGCGGCGAATGTCACCACGAAGCCCCGGCCGGGTACCAGGGCCGTCTCGGTGAACACGAAGCCGCGTCCGGGCACTGAAGCGATTTCGGTGAACACGAAGCCCCGTCCCGGTACCAACGTGATGGAAGATCCGCAGTACGACCATGCCGAGGACGTCACCACGAAGCCGCGACCGGGCACTGAAGTGATTTCGGTGAACACGAAGCCCCGTCCGGGCACCGAAGCCGTCTCAGTCAACACAAAACCCCGTCCGGGCGTCGAGAGTGTCTCGGTCAAGGAACGTCCCGGCGTGAAATAAATAGCCCGAGTAGCGGTCCAACGGCCACCACAGTGGCCAAACCGGAGCCCCCTGC
>CAZMKB010000323.1:3911-4121 GCA_964566685.1 uncultured Gemmatimonadota bacterium
GGGGGCTTTTTTCCTTTCCCCGGTTGACATTCTCAGCCTCCTCGTCTATAATCGAAACGTCTTGGGTGGACGGTTCCTCGCGGGAAATCACGGCACAGGTGATAAGGGACCGATTCGAAGCAGCACACATGTCCTCCCACCGAAAGAGAGATCAAGCGTGAGGGCACGGCAGATTGTTTCCGGAACGCTCTTGTCAATAGTGATCCTGAC
>CAZMKB010000324.1:0-4102 GCA_964566685.1 uncultured Gemmatimonadota bacterium
ACCACGCGGAACTCGTCGTCGGAGAGCTTCACGAAGCCGGTGGTGCCGACACCCGCCGGCACTCGCTCGAAGAGCCTGTCCACCAGGGTGCGCAGGTGAGGTTCGACCTCGTCGAAGGAGAGGCTGGTGAGAACCAGCCGCATGCCGCAGTTGACGTCGAAGCCGATGCCGCCGGGGGAGATGACGCCTGCCTCCGTGTCCATCGCCGCCACTCCGCCGATCGGGAATCCGTAACCCCAGTGGCCGTCGGGCATGCAGTAGGCGTATTCGAGAATGCCGGGCAGGGTGGCCACGTTCGTCACCTGGTCGAACACGCCGTCGTCCATCTCCCGGATCAGCTTCTCCGTGGCGTAGATGCGGGCGGGGACCCGCATACCCTCTTTGTAACTGGTGGGAATCTCCCACACCGTGTCCGATATCTTCCTTATTTCGTTCGGTGGTGACATGATGAAGGAATCGCCTCCCGGTGTATGTAATGATGGTCGCCCGTCAAATCGCATGAACAACCCGGGCTACGAAAAAAAACCGGTTTCAGACCGGGCATCAATAAGGTAGATACCTCCCCGGACGTGTTCAAGGGGAGGTAGTGACTTCACAGGCGGAGGCCGGCCGGATCCGATTGACAGCGGTTCGCGGGGGGTGTATAATCGAAACGGTATCTGTATGGATACGGCAGCTGTATGGATATAGACGAATCTCCTGCTCGAAATCGGTTGAACGTCTCGGGCTGAAAATCCGGGAGGAGTCGAATGAAACGGATCACCGTCGACGACCTGGAGATGGTGCCGCTCACACCCGCCACCTGGGATGACTTCGAAGAGCTCTTCGGCCCGAACGGGGCCTGCGGCGGCTGCTGGTGCATGTGGTGGCGGTCCACCCGGCGCGAGATGGAGGAACGAAAGAGCGAGGGAAACCGCCGGGCCATGAAGAAGCTGGTCGATTCAGACGTCGTCCCGGGCCTCATCGCGTACCGGGGCGCAGAGGCCTGCGGCTGGTGCTCGGTCGCGCCGCGCGAACACTACGCGAGCCTGGAGCGCTCACCTGTCATAAAGCGGATCGACGACCGGCCGGTGTGGTCGATCGTCTGCTTCTTCGTGACGAGGAGGTTCCGCGGGGAAGGCTTCACCGGAAAGCTGATTCAAGGCGCTCTGGAGTATGTGAGATCGAACGGCGGTAGCATCGTCGAAGCGTACCCGACACCACCGCGCGGGAGAAAGCTTTCTCCGCTGTCGAGCTTCATGGGAGTCCCGAGCGTCTTCGAGCGGGCCGGCTTCGAGAGAGTGCTCCAGCCGTCACCGAGCCGCCTGATCATGCGCCGTCATCTCTGAGGGCCCGGCCGGGCGGCACGCTCAGCCGGGGACTGGATGCTCATTACCTCAGGCGTCCGCCCTCCTTCGCCGCTTCGGACCGGTCCTCGGTCCTCAGGAATGTTCCTTCCCGGAGCTCCTCGAACGCCTGCTTGAGCTGCTTCTGCGTGTTCATCACGATCGGGCCGTACCAGGCGACAGGTTCTTCGATGGGGTCGCCCGATATGAGCAGAAACCGTATGCCCGCTTCCCCGGCCCGAACCGTCACCTCGTCGCCGTCGTCGAAGAGAACGAGCCAGCGGTTCTCCACGTCCTCGGGAGGGGGCCTGTCGGTCCAGCTCACCTCCCGGGTCGGGGCCTCGAACGTCTCCGAGGTATTGCAGAACTTTCCCGATCCTTCGAACACGTACGCGAACGCGTGACGCGTCGGCTCGACGGGGAATTTTTTCTCCGTTCCCGCCGGCACGGTCACGTCCAGGTACACGGGATCGGCCGCGGTGCCTTCGACAGGTCCCGTCTCTCCCCACAGGCTTCCGCACACGACCCGGACGCGCGTACCGTCGTCGTCGTGGATGACGGGGATGTCCGCGGCTTTCACCTCCTGGTAGCGCGGTTCGGTCATTTTGAGCACCGAGGGAAGGTTGGCCCACAGCTGGAATCCGTGCATCCTGTCACCTTCGTCCCCCTTCGGCATCTCCTGGTGGACGACCCCGCTTCCCGCCGTCATCCACTGCACGTCTCCGGGACCGACGGCGCCGCTGTTTCCCAGGCTGTCACCGTGCTCCACGGTTCCCGCGAGCATGTAGGTGATGGTTTCGATCCCGCGGTGCGGATGCCAGGGAAATCCCGCCAGGTAGTCGTCCGGATCGTCGCTTCGGAAGTCGTCGAGGAGGAGAAAGGGATCGAACTCCGCCGTGTCGCCGAAGCCGAATACCCGGTGGAGATGAACACCCGCGCCTTCTCGAGTCGGTTTCGCCCTGATGAGCTGCTTGATCGGTCGAACAGCCATGGTGTCCTCCGGCGTGTGCTGCGTCCTGCTTCTGTCTTCATAGGAACCTGCCCGCACCGGGTCAAGGGGAGGCAAGCGGAATTTTCCGCTTTTCCGCAGACCGGGAGGCTCTCCCGGAAAGGTGCCCGGCAGGGATGCTCAGACCCTCCGCTTTTCCACAACCCTGTCCATAACGAATCAGGGTTTCCGGAAGGAATGTTTCAAGGAAACCCCGATGGCGGAATTTCTTCGATGCGATATCTTTTATAATACAACGAAGCTCGACACAATCGCATCTGTTCCGGATCGATGTGAGCCTCTCAGGGGAGGGCAGGCTGGCATTCACTTCTCGACTCTCCGGCACGGCCGGGAGCGGATTCACATTTCTTCCCTCCCGCACTTCGCGGCCAGCCGTCTCTTCCGACAGGCAAACTGTAATTACGTTTAAGTAGTGATTCTGTCTTATCGCGGCGCTGAGGCGACGCACCTGTGCCACGACAGCGGCTGATTCGAGGCGCCGGCGGCTTGCCCCGGAGGGAGGAGGTTCTGTCATGCAGAGGTTCGAAGTACCTCACGACGAGTGGTCCCTGTTCACGAACGGGGTCAGCCGGCTTCACAGCAGGTGGCTTTTGAGAATCGTCGTGATCGACAGGGATGGAAATGAGCACACGCTCGTCCACAGGGCTCCCCTGAGAGAAATCGCCGTCGTCGACGACGGTATCACCATTACGGTGGGGACCGCCCGAAACATCATGGTGACTCATTTCGTGGAGAAGCCGGCGTCCATGGCTCTCGAGAAGGCAGGTGCCGGTCCCGACAGCAGCCACAGGGGGATCTGCATCAGCTGGGAGAACGGAATCAACACAATCCTCCGATTCACTCCCGCTGTTTCGGTCCTTGAAAGGAGCGAAGCGGGCGGACTCGCTTCGTAGGAAATATCAGGTTGATAGTGCGAGCGAGTTCGTTTTCTCTCGATGACTCTTCCGCTCCCTGGCTGCGCTTATCATCCTCGAATTACCGGCAGGTGCTCCTTCGTCGTCTCGCCTCGCAAGCCCGTACCCGTTGTTCACGTGCTCCCGGACGGAACAGGAGCCGGCCGTTGACATGGCTGTTCCCGATGTGGTAAAATACAGCATTGTCTTCAGGGTACGCGACTACGTGGCGTTCGCCGGTCCCGGATCCTTCCCGGAAATGCGGGCCCCGGCATTACTTCTTCCCGGTGACAGGGTGCGGATTCGTACATGACCGCACCCTCCGGCGTAACGGCGGGCTGGACCGCCTGGAAGGACGAAAGCCGCTCATGAGGAGAGCTTCCGCGCTCACATACGTAGTACCGCTCCTCTTTGCGGTATTCATCCTCGCCGTCCTGGAGCTCGGGCTCCGGGCCACGATTCACCTGCTCGATCTCGAGCTGGACATCGTCGTCGTCCATCCGCACCTCGGGCAGGCCGAGCTCAGGAAGCAGATCTACGTGAACGACCGGCACCTGCTCTGGCGGATGAAGCCGGGTCTCGACGGGCGGTTCGTCTCGCCGGCACTCAAGCCGGAGGGCAGGGAGCGGCCCCGGTTTCACGTGGTCACGAACTCGCGCGGCTACAACGATGCCGAGCTCGCCCGGGAGAAGAAACCCGGAGTCTTCCGGATCGTGTGCCTGGGCAACTCCAGCACCTTCGGCTGGGGTGTTCCGCCCGACTCCTGCTACGCGGCCGTTCTCGAAAACCTCCTCCGCGGCCGGACCCCGGGCGAGGTCGAAGTCATCAACGCCGCCGTGCCCGGCTACAGCTCGGCCCAGGGTCTCGTGGAGCTC
>CAZMKB010000325.1:0-4091 GCA_964566685.1 uncultured Gemmatimonadota bacterium
CAGGAGGCCCTGGAGGCCATCGTGCTGATGCTCTCGCCGATCGTGCCGCACATCGCTCCCCCGGAGGAGGCGCCGAGGGCGCAGGCGGCGTCCTCGACGACCGACAGGTTCTTCCGCCGGGCGAAGGACATCAGCCGATCCATGTCCGCGGGTACGCCGAACTGGTGAACGGGAACGACGGCCCTGCAGCTGTCGTCGCACCGGGCCCTGAGGGAGTCGATGTCGATGTTGAATGTGGTCTCGTCGACGTCGACGAGCCTGACCTCGGCACCGAGCAGCTCGACGACATTGGCCGTCGACGGAAACGTGAACGCCGGGACGAGCACGGCGTCCCCCGCTTTCACGCCGAGAGCCATGAACGCCAGGTGGAGCGCCGCGGTACCGGAGCTCACCGCCGCGACACGTCCCTTCCCCAGGTACTCCTCCATCGCGCGCTCGAACATTCCGACCCGCTCTCCCTGAACCAGGTAGCCGGTCCGGAGGACCTCGCCGATGCTCTCGAGCGCCTCCTCGCCGACCGAAGGCCGGGCGAGCCTCACGACTCTGTCCTGTTCCGGTACCACTCGGCCGTTCTCCTGATACCTTCTTCGAGATCGACAGCCGGCTCATAGCCGAGTACCCGCCGGGCCTTCTGGATGCTCGGAATGCGGAGCTCGACGTCGACGTAGTTCTTCGGAACGAAACGGATGTCCGATTTCGACTCGAGGACGCGTTTCACGAGGAGCGCCAGGCCGTGAATGGTGATGGTGCCGCGGGGATTTCCGAGATTCAGGACCTCCCCCACTGCCTCCTCCTTCTCGAGACAGAGCAGCACTCCCTCGACGAAGTCGTCGATGTAGCACCAGGAACGGATCTGGTCCCCGTCGCCGTGGATTTCGATGGTCTCGTCCGCCAGGGCCTGCCGGATGAACAGCCTGATGGCGCTCTCGCCCGTCTGTCCCGGCCCGTAGACGTTGAACGGACGGATCGTCACCGTGGGTATCTCGTACTCCTTGAAGTAGCTGAAGCTCAGGTGCTCCGCGGCGAGCTTGCTCACGGCATACGTCCAGCGGGCTTCGCCGACGGCCCCCATGGGAGTCTGCTCGCTCTCCCCCGACTTGTATGCGAGCGTGCCGAAGACCTCGCTCGTGGAGACGTCGACGAGCCTCTCGCAGCCCCCCTGCCGGCGGGCCGCCTCCAGGACGTTGTAGGTTCCCACCAGGTTCACGGTGATGGTCCGGGTCGGCCTGAGAACGACCGTGTCGATACCGGTGATGGCGGCGAGGTGAAGGACGATGGAGCATCCCTCCATGGCCCTCCCCAGGTTGTCGGGGTCGAGCACGTCGCCTTCCACCACCTCGAGATCGGGGTGGCACCCGAACTCCGCATCCCGGAGGGAGTCACGGAAGAAGTTGTCGTACACCACGACCCGGTGTTTCCCGAGAAGCCTCCTGGTGATGTGTGTCCCGATGAAACCCGCGCCCCCCGTGATCAGCACTTTTTTCTTCGCCATAGAAGAACTTCTCCGGATGACGGTTTGCCGCGCTCAGCGGACGATGGCGATCTTCCCCTTCCCGATGGACCCGTCGGGGGCGCGTGATATCAGGATGTAGACGCCGCTCGAGAGGGGCGCACCCCCGGAGTTCGTCCCGTCCCAGCGGATGGTCTCCGCCTGGGCCCTGAGCCCGGCCTGGTGCACTCCCGCTATCGAGTAGACATCAACCCTCGTTCCCGGCTCGAAGCGGCCGAGGATCACTCCTTCCGGATGACGGCCCGGGACGTACGGGTTGGGAGCGACGACGATGGACCCCGACTCTTCCGCCGGCGGCTCGTCTTCGATGCGGGAGTACCGGGCGAGACCCGCTTCCGTGGCGAACCACACCGAGCCCGTGTTCCCGTCGACGAAGACATCGTTGACCGAATTGGAGGGAATCGGGCTGTTTTCCGTGTCGAACGTCGTCCACAGCTCCTTCTCCCTGTCGTACCGCGCTGCTCCGGAGGGGGTTGCGAACCAGACGTACCGGGAGCCGTGGAAGGCGACGGCGTTCACCTGGATGTCGGGCAGCGGGCTGTTGTCCATGGTGAAGCTCCTCCAGACGAACGCGGAGGAGTTCAGCGGATCGAGCCCGTAGTCGAGCTCCGTCACCCCGCTGGCGGTGGCGATCCACAGGTGATCGAGAGGGTCGATCTGGAGGTCGAGGATGTCTTTTCCGACGAGGTACTGTTCGCTGGGATCGGTGGAGAAGAACAGGCTGTCGCCGTCCGCCGTGACCGGGCGGAGAACGAAGATGTCCACTCCGGAGGTTCGATAACCGATCCAGAGATCGCCCTGCCTGTCCAGGGCCAGTGCCTGCACATCGAGATCGCCCGGGACGAGCTGGCTGAAGGACCGGAAGACGGGCTCCTCGCCGCCGTAGGTGAGGACGTCGAGTCCGCCGGGGAGGCCGAACTCCTCCTGGTCCCAGCTTCCGAGCCACGCTTCGTCCGTTCCCTTGAACGCGATGTTGCTCCTGAGAGCGTCGCCCGAGAGCCCGGTGTCGGTGCCCCGGAAGTGGGTCCAGGTGTCGTCCTCGAGATCGGCTGTTCCGCCGTCGTCGAGGATAGACACGCCGGAGCCGTTCTGTACATAAAAGGGGGTACCCATCCAGATTGTGCCGTCGGGTGCCTCGTTCAGCGAGCTGGCGAGGTTGAACATGAGCCCGCTGTTGCCGGAGGTGTAGTTCTGACAGGTCGATCCGTCGTAGCGGAAGACGCCGGCGTTGCTGCTCGGCACCGACCACGACGACGCCCACACCACACCGCGGCCGTCGACCATCACCCGGTCGAGCGAATTGACGAGCGGTCCGGGAAACTCCGTCGTGTCCCAGCCGCCGCCGACCCTGACGCCGACTCCGTTTCTCACCGTCCCGACGAGCGGAGCGTCCGAAGCGTCGGGTGCGACGGCCTGGACGTTCCTCGTCGGCAGGTCGAGCGTCTCGTCGACCCAGGAGGCCTGATCCAGCCCCGAACGGAAGACGCCCCCCCTCGTGGCGGCCCAGAGCTCGCCGCCGATCAGGGCCGCGGCGCGCACCTCCCGGGCGGCGTCGGAAGTGAGGCCGGAGGAGAAATCGTGAAAGAGCCCGCTCCCGGGCCCGAACAGCTGGAATCCCGCGTCGGCGGTCCCGATGAGGATCGAGTCGCCCGGAAGCACGAGGATCTCCGTCACCGAGTTGTCCGCGAGGCCCTGGGCGACCTTCCAGCTCGAGAGCCGCTCGTCCTCGAGGGACCAGAGACCGTCCGATGTGGCGAACCACACGGCATCCTCGATGATCCGGATTCTCCGGATCTCGTAGTTGAGCGGGTCCCCGAAATAGATGGAGCTCTTCCTGTCGATGTTCTTCCCCTCGATCTCCATTTTCACGGCTCCGGCCGCCGTGCCGACCCACAGCTCGTCTCCCTCGGGGGGAATTCCAACGCTCAGCACATCGTCGGAGGGAAGCCCGTCGAATGTGCTGTAGTTGCGGATCTCGCCGTCCGCGAACAGTATGGAGAGGCCACTCGACACGGTGCCGATCAGCAGGTTACCGGCGGAGTCGAAGGCGAGACAGGTGAGATCGTTCGACGTCAGCCCGTCGATGGTGGTCCTGAATGACTCGACGGAACCGGTTTCGGACCGGGTCTCGATCAGGCCGCCGCCTGAAGAGAAGAACACCGTGCCCCGGCGGTCGTCGACTGCGATGTCTCTGATCGTGTTCTTGTCGGTGAAGAGCTCCCACCGGGCTCCGAGCTCCCCGTTCGCGACGAAGAGAAGAAGGATCGGAATCAGCGTGTACCTCACGGGTATCCTCCTCGTGACAGCCGCGTCCTCGATGCGCCCGGCATTATCATACCCTCCGTCCGGTGCTATGTTCACAGGCGATAGAAGGTGAAGAGCTTCCTGGTGTCGGCGGCTCTCCCCCGGAGTCCGGCCTCGTTCACGGCACCCGTCACCTCCACCACGTATCTCACGGCGTCCTCGAGCGGCTCGGACGTGGTGACGACCAGGGTGCCGGCGGCGGCTGTGTCGGGCACCGCCGAGCTGACGGGGACGGTGCGATCCGGTTTTGTTTCCGGAAACAGCCTGATGTTCGACA
>CAZMKB010000326.1:0-4046 GCA_964566685.1 uncultured Gemmatimonadota bacterium
GTGCCCGGCCTTGCCAAGACGCTCATGGAAGACATGGACCGGATCGCCCGCTGGCTCAGTGGCGGTGGTGTCGCCCTGCTCACCGGGATTCTCGCCGGCCAGGCAGGGGAACTGGTGAGGCGGATGACCGGAGCTGGTCTCGATCCAGTAACTCGTTCTGTGAAGGGCGACTGGGCGCTTATCGCCGGGCGGAAAACAGGCGGTTCCCGCGAAATATGACTTGACAGAATGGCCTCTTTTGTTGTACATTTTAGGGGAGAAAAAAAGGATGAAAAGGTTGAGAAGCTGTCCGTTGTGAAGCCCACCGCTGGTGAAACCGCCGCCGGACTCAACCACAGAACTATTTCGGGATAGGTAACACAGAAAGACGATCGATGCGTGTCCGCCTCATCGGACGGATGCTTGGAGGGGATCGTGTCGTCTTGACAAGGGGGTCGACATGAAAGTGAGATTCCGGACCAACATCGAACAGGTCATCGGGCTTTCCGACGTGGAAAAGGAACAGCTGCGGGAAGTCAGCGACACCTTCGCCTTCCGCTCGAACGACTATTACCTGTCATTGATCGACTGGGACGATCCCAACGATCCGATCCGACGGGTCATCATACCCAACATCAACGAGCTCGACCGCTGGGGGCTCCTCGATCCGTCGAACGAGAAGCGGTACACGGTGATGCAGGGCCTTGAGCACAAGTACAGCCCCACTGCGCTCTTCATCGTGAACGACGTCTGCGGCGGCATCTGCCGGTACTGTTTCAGGAAGCGGCTCTTCCTCCAGGGTAAAACGGAAGCCCTTCGCGATGTCCCTGCCGCCATCGACTACGTGCGCGAACACGGGGAGATCACCAACATCCTCCTCACAGGGGGTGATCCTCTGATGTCCTCGACGCGGAGGCTCGCCGAAATCATCGACCGGCTCGTCACGATCGACCACGTCCGCATC
Source organism: uncultured Gemmatimonadota bacterium (assembly GCA_964566685.1). Classification (GTDB taxonomy): domain Bacteria; phylum Gemmatimonadota; class CAZMKB01; order CAZMKB01; family CAZMKB01; genus CAZMKB01. The sequence continues at coordinate 944 of CAZMKB010000326.1, forward strand.
ATCCGCATCGGCAGCAAGATGCCAGCCTTCAATCCGTACCGGATCATCGACGATCCCGAATTGATCGAGTTGATCCACCGGATCAGCCACTCCGGCAAGAAGATGTACGTCATGACCCACTTCAATCATCCACGGGAGATCACCGAGGTCGCCGAGAAGGCCGTGGGCCTCCTGGCCAAAGCCGGTGCGATTCTCTGCAATCAGACGCCGATCATCAGGGGCGTGAACGACGATCCGTTCGTCCTGAAGGATCTCTTCAAGAAGCTCTCGTTCATGGGAGTACCACCCTACTATGTCTTCCAGTGCAGGCCCTCGAGGGGAAACAAGACCTTCGCCGTCCCCGTGGAGCGCGCCTACGAAATCTTCGAGCAGGCGAAGAAGGGCGTTGCCGGCGTGGCGAAGAGAGCTCGTTACGTGATGTCCCATGCGACCGGGAAGATCGAGGTCGTGGGGAAAACGAGGGACAGGGTCTTCTTCAAGTATCATCTCGCGGCCCGGCACGAGGACAACGGACGGTTCCTCTCCTTCCGGAGCAATCCCGAGGCATACTGGTTCGACGACTACGAGGAACCGATCAGGGATTACCAGGTGGTGCAGCCGTACCAGACCTACGGCCCCGAGTAGCAGCCCTCCCCGAAATGCGGGGGTGAAATCTCACCTCTCCGCCGGCCCGATTGCGTCCCGGGCGGACTTCGTGTATATTTCCCCTGTCTCGAATTCCGGCACAATTCACCCCGTCCGGATCGGCTGATCGGTGAAACTCTTTGACATTCACAGGGTTGTGGTGGCATTCAAGCCGGGCGTGGTCGACGCAGCGGGGAGGGACCTGCAGAGCTCGATCGTCGAGGACCTCGATCTCGAGGTCGAGTCCGTTCGAACAGCCAAGGTCTTCACCATCGAGGCCGATCTCGGTCCCGACGAGCTCGAGCGTCTCGGCCGCGGCCTTTTCACCGATCCCATCGTCGAGCGCTTCGCCATCGACGGTCCTCTCGCCGGCGACTTTTCCTGGCTCATCGAAGTGGGTTTCAAACCCGGTGTCACGGACAACGTAGGAAAAACCTCCCTCGAGGGGATGCGGGACATGTTCGGGCGGCCCTTCAAAGAGGGAGAGGGCGTGTACACCTCGCGCCAGTTTTTGATCACCGGGACCCTGACGAGAGAGGACGCGGAGCGCATTGCATCGGAGCTCCTTGCGAACCGGCTGATCGAGCGGTGGGAGATCAGGAGCAGGGAGGAGTGGGAGCGGGGGAACATGATCGACGCGACCGTTCCGAAGGTCGGCGCCGCGTCGGAACCCGCCGTGAAAGAGATCGACCTCGAGACGGGCGATGAGGAGCTCATGAGGATATCCGAGGAGGGGGTCCTCTTTCTGAGCCTCGAAGAGATGAAGGCCGTCAGGGACTACTACCGGCGCGACGAGGTCCGCCGGGCCAGGAGGGAGGTCGGCCTCTCGGAGCGACCCACCGACCTCGAGCTCGAAGCCATCGCCCAGACCTGGTCGGAGCACTGCAAGCACAAGATATTCAATGCCGTCATCGAGTACGAGGCAGACGGTGCCACGCAGCTCATAGACAGCCTGTTCGAGACCTATGTCCGAGGCACGACCGATGAAGTGGCGAAGAGAGTCGACTGGCTCCTGTCGGTGTTTCACGACAACGCCGGCGTGATCAAATTCACCGACGACTGGAGCCTGGTGATGAAGGTCGAAACCCACAATTCGCCGTCGGCCCTCGATCCCTACGGCGGGGCGCTCACCGGGATCGTAGGCGTCAACCGCGACCCGCTCGGAACGGGCATGGGCTCCCGACTCATCTTCAACACCGACGTGTTCTGCTTCGCGCCTCCGACCGGCTTCGGGGAGCTCCCCCCGCGGCTCCTCCATCCGAAACGGATCTTCCGCGGTGTTCACCGCGGCGTGAAAGACGGCGGCAACGAGAGCGGCATTCCGGTCGTGAACGGGGCGATCCTCTTCGACGAGCGCTACAAGGGCAAGCCGCTCGTCTTCTGCGGTACCGGCGGCGTCATGCCGGCGGAGGTGAATGGCCGGCCGTCCCACGAGAAAAGCGCGGAACCGGGCGACCTCATCGTCATGACGGGCGGAAGGATCGGAGCCGACGGGATCCACGGGGCCACCTTCTCCTCGGCGGAGCTGACCGAGGACTCCCCGGCCACCGCCGTACAGATCGGCGATCCCATCACCCAGAAGAAGATGGTGGATTTTCTCCTGGAGGCCCGGGACCTGGGTTTCTACCGCTCCATCACCGACAACGGAGCCGGCGGCCTGTCCTCTTCGGTCGGAGAGACGGCGAGAATGAGCGGCGGGGCCGAGCTCCACCTCGAGCGGGCACCGCTCAAGTACCAGGGTCTCGCCCCCTGGGAGATCCTCCTCTCGGAGGCTCAGGAACGGATGACCCTGGCGGTTCCGCCCGGGAAACTGGCCGACTTCCAGGAGCTTGCCTCGCGCCGGGGTGTGGAGTCGACCGTACTCGGAACCTACACCGACAGCGGGAAGTTTCACGTGCTCTACGAGGGGAAGACGGTCGGATTTCTCGACATGGACTTCTTCCACGAGGGTGTTCCGCGTATGGAGCTCACCGCGAAGTGGAAACCTCCCCTGCACGAGGAACACGACCTGCCCCCGCCCGAGGATCTCACGGAGACCCTTCACCGGATCCTCAGGCGCCTGAACGTCTGCAGCAAGGAATCGTGGGTCAGGCAGTACGATCACGAGGTGCAGGGCGGGAGCGCGGTGAAGCCGTTCGTGGGAAGTGCCTGCGACGGGCCGTCCGACGCCGCGGTGGTGCGTCCCGTCCTCGACGTCGACCGGGGCGTGATCGTCGCCAACGGCATCGTTCCCCGCTACAGCGACATCGACACCTATCACATGGCCGCCTGCGCGGTCGACGAGGCCGTCAGGAACATCGTCGCCGTCGGCGGGGCACTCGGTACCATTGCCGGTCTCGACAACTTCTGCTGGCCCGATCCGGTACAGTCGGAGAAGACCCCCGACGGCCGGCACAAGCTGGCACAGCTGGTCAGGGCCAACATGGGTCTTCGCGACTGCTGCGTCGCCTACGACATCCCCCTGATTTCGGGGAAGGAC
>CAZMKB010000327.1:0-4027 GCA_964566685.1 uncultured Gemmatimonadota bacterium
GAGCTCCCCTCCGGCCTCCGCGAACTTCCCGCTCGACTCGAGGAGGGCCTTGCTGGGAATGCAGCCCACCCGCAGGCACGTCCCGCCGAGCGCCTCCTCTTTATCGACGATACCGACGTCGAGGCCGAGCTGAGCGGCCCTGATGGCGGCGACGTACCCGCCGGGACCGGCACCGATGACGACCAGATCGTGCTTCTTCATGCCTCTCTCCATGGAAAGGTATTCCGTTGAGTGGTCCCGCCGTACACGGGCTGACCAACCGGGGGCACCGGGTCGCGCGCGGCGCGGGGAGGGTGCATGACCGTCAGACCTCGATGATCATGCGCGAAGGAGATTCGACGCACTCCTTGATCCGATTCAGAAACGTCACCGATTCCCGCCCGTCGATGATCCGGTGATCGTAGGTCAGCGCCACGTACATCATCGGCCTGATCACGACCTGGCCGTCGCGGACGACCGGCCTGTCCTGGATGGCGTGAAGGCCCAGGATACCGCTCTGGGGATAGTTGAGGATCGGAGTCGAGAGGAGCGACCCGAACACCCCTCCGTTCGTTATGGTGAATGTCCCCCCCTCGAGCTCCTCGGGGGCTATTTTCTTTTCCCGGGCCCTGCCAGCGAGGTCCGCGACCGCCGTTTCCACCTCGGCGAAACTCATCCTGTCCGCGTCACGCAGGAAGGGGACGACGAGGCCCCGCTCCGTGCTGACAGCCACGCCGATGTCGTAATAGTTCCGATACACGATGTCGGATCCACGGATCTCCGCATTGACCCGGGGGATCATCTTCAGGGCGTCGATCGACGCCTTCACGAAGAACGACATGATCCCGAGCTTGATTCCGTATTTTTCCTGGAATCGATCCTGGTTTTCCTCGCGAAGCCTCATCACGGCGGACATGTCGATCTCGTTGAACGTCGTGAGCATCGCCGTGTTTTGCTGAGCGTCGACGAGCCGTTCCGCTATTTTACGGCGAAGCAGGCTCATCGCGACGACCTCCTCCTCCCTGCCCCGTGCGGCTTCCCTCTCCCCGGGCTCGGGCCGCTTTTCGCCGGCCTCCTTCCGCGAATCGAGGAACCGCAGGACGTCTTCCTTCAGAATGCGGCCCCCGGGACCGGTGGCTTCGATCTGATCGGGATCGATGTCGTGATCGGCGAGCAGGCGCTCGGCCGCGGGCATGATGCGGGGTCCGGGTTCCTTCTCTTTCTCCTCTTCCTCCTCCTCTTCCGGCGCCTTCTCTTTCTCCCGCCCTTCGCCTTCTTTCTCTTTCTCCTCTTCCTCTTCCGGCCGCTCTTTCTTCTTTTTCTCCTCGACCGCGGCGCCGCCGGCCGGCTCACCTTCTTCTTCCACCCCGGACCTCTCCTTCTCCTCGATCTCCCCTATGACTTCGCCGACGTCGCACACATCTCCCTTCTTCCTGATGATCCTGCTGAGGATACCGGAAACCGGCGCGGGAAGCTCCATGGTGGCTTTGTCGCTTTCCAGCTCCACGACCGGCTCGTCCTGTTCCACGTAATCACCCTCTGATTTCAGCCACTCGCCGATGTGCACTTCGGAAACGGACTCACCGGCTTCAGGTATCTTCAACTGTACGGCCATCGACCTCCGTCCTTCCTCGGAAGAGAATGATTATTTCAAACACTCGGCGCAGCACGTGGGGTGACCGGAGCAGCAGGTGTCGGCTCCGCTCGGCACCGTTCGTCCCCTGCCGAAGGCGATGTCGACGATCTGCTCCTGCTCGAGCTTGTGACTCGCGGTCGAGCCGGAGGCGGGGCTGGCCGATGCGCGCCGGTAAACGCCGCAGAACGGCCAGCGACCGAACAGGCTGGTTCCATGGAGCGTGCTCCAGTATCGCCACGCTCCCATGTTCTCGGGCTCCTCCTGGATCCACAGGACCCGGGTACCATCCGGGTAGGGATTGAGAGCCGACTCGAGCGTATCGTGGGAAAGGGGATAGAGCTGTTCCACGCGCACGATCGCCACATCCCGGGTCTCGAGCTTCTCACGGCGCTCGATGAGGTCGTAGTAGATCTTTCCCGAGCAGAGCAGGACGCGCTCGACCTCCGTCGGTTTCGTCCGCTCGTCCGGCAGGATCCGCCGGAATACTCCCCTGCTGAATTCCTCGAGAGGGGAGACGACCTTCGCGTGACGGAGGAGGCTCTTCGGCGACATCACGATGAGCGGCTTCCGGAGCGGCCGGAGCACCTGCCTGCGAAGGAGATGAAAGTACTGGGACGGCGTGGTGGGGTAGACGACCTGGATGTTGTCCTCCGCGGCCAGCATCAGAAAACGTTCCAGCCTGGCGCTGGAGTGTTCCGGTCCCTGTCCCTCGAAACCGTGCGGCAGGAGGAGCACCAGGCCGTTGAGGCTGTGCCACTTGTCCTCGGCGCTGGTGATGAACTGATCGATGATGACCTGTGCGGCGTTGTTGAAATCGCCGAACTGCGCTTCCCACAGCACCAGGCCGTCGGGACAGGCGAAACTGTAGCCGTACTCGAAGCCGAGCACCCCGGCTTCCGACAGCGGGCTGTTGAAGATCTCGACCGGGGCCTGGTCACCGTTCAGATGCTGAAGCTGCATGTAGGTCTGGCCGTCGTTCACGTCGTGGAACACGGCGTGGCGCTGGCTGAAAGTTCCCCTGGCGGAATCCTGGCCGCTGAGACGAACCCGGACCCCCTCGAGCGACAGCGTGCCGAATGCGAGGGCCTCGGCAGTCGCCCAGTCGACGGGCCGTTCGCCCCCGGCCATCTCCCGGCGCCGGTCCAGCAGGCGCCCGATGAGCTTGTGCGGCTCGAAACCCTGCGGGAGGCGGAGGAGGGCTTCGAAAACCGACATCAGGCGGTCATGGGCCACCCCGGTTTCCACCTCGGGGACATCCGCATCAGCCCCGCCCCGGTAGTCCTGCCACACCCTGCCGAGAATGCTGGGCCGCGAGGGAGCGGGTGCCTCTTTCTCACGGGCTTTCTCGAGGCCCTCTTCCAGCTGGTGCCTGACGTTCTGCTCGAGGTCTTCGGCCTCGTCCTCCGTGATGCCGCCCAGCTCCAGAAGGTGACCGAAGTACGTCTTCTGAATGGACGGGCGGTTCTTGATCGTCCTGTACATCATCGGCTGCGTGAATTCCGGCTCGTCGGCCTCGTTGTGCCCGTGGCGGCGGTAGCAGTACATGTCGACGATGACGTCACGCCTGAATTCCCGGCGAAAATCCATGGCGAGACGCACGACCTGCGCCACCGCTTCGGGATGCTCACCGTTGACGTGGAAGATCGGGCTCTGGAGCATCTTCGCGACTTCGGTCGCATATTGGCTGGAGCGGCCCTCCTCCGGATCGGTGGTGAACCCGATCTGGTTGTTGACGATCACGTGCAGGGTGCCGCCGACCTCGTAGGCCTCGAGCTGGCTCATGTTCAGCGACTCCTGCACGATGCCTTCGCCGGCGAACGAGGCGTCCCCGTGAATCAGCAGGGCCATGCACTGTTCCCGCTCCCGATCGCCGATGCGGTCCTGCTTCGCCCTGAGCCGGCCGAGCACGACCGGGTCGACGAACTCGAGGTGGCTGGGATTGAAGCAGAGGGCCACGTGGACGCTCCGGCCGGTATCGGTCTCGCGATCTCCATGGTAGCCGAGGTGATACTTGACGTCACCGCTTCCGAGGAAGCGCTCCGCATCGATGTCCTCGAACTCCCTGAAGATCTCCCATGGGCTCTTGCCCACGATGTTGGCGAGCACGTTGAGGCGGCCGCGATGAGCCATGCCGATGACGATTTCATTCACCCCGAGCTCCCCGGCTCGTTCTATGGCGAGGTCGAGAAGCGGTATCAGCGTCTCGGCACCTTCGAGGGAGAAGCTCTTCGCTCCGAGATACTTTTTCTGGATGAACTCTTCGAAGATCACCGCTCTCGTCAGCTGGTGGAAGATGCGTACCTGCTCCTTCCGGCTCAGCTCGATGCGGTTCTCCGTGCCCTCCATCCGGTCCTGGAGCCAGTGCCGGACGTCCAGATCGTCGATGTGCATGAACTGCACGCCGATGTAGCG
>CAZMKB010000328.1:0-1244 GCA_964566685.1 uncultured Gemmatimonadota bacterium
TGATGCGTGTAGCCGTTATTGGCATAAATTCTGCGTTCTCATCCCCGAACATAACATGCAGGGGATCCTCCCCGAGTGCGGATCCGCCGCGTCGTAAGGCCGCCGGCACGCGTACGAACGGTGCGACCCGGCACACGGTAGACGAGGGAATCCTGCCGGGCACGACATGAGAAAGATATCATCCCGGGCGATGAGGAGAGGGCTGATGAGAAACGTCTTCCAGTACTACAACATGAAAACCGTTCTTCGGGTGACACTCGCCGTGTTCATGCCGATGGTGGCTCTTCTGTGGTTCTCGACGGACGCGGCACTCGATCAGTGGCGCAATGCACAGCGGCTTCGCACCCTGCAGCGGCTGAACCAGATGGGGGCAGTGATCGACATGACGGTCAGGGCGCTCGAGGACGAGCGCGATCTGTCGGCTCTGTACCGGAGATCGCTCGGGTATGACTATGAAGACGAGCTCCTCGACGAGCGCAGGAAGACAGACCGTGCAATCGAAGATCTGCGGGCAAGTATCCGGACGATAGACTTCGCCGTCTCCGGGAGTCACATGGCGGCGATCGCCATGGAGTCTCTCTACATCCTCGACCGCATTCACTATCTCAGGAAACAGGTGGACATCCTCATCATATCACCGCAGGTAGTCGTCGATCGGTATTCGAATCTCAACGAACGGCTGCTCGACCTCGTGTCTGTTATGACAGGTATCGTCGCGGAACCGAGAGTATCCCGCGGCATCCGGGCATACACGAACATCCTCCACTATCGTGAGCGGGTCAGCCAGGAGCGGGCGCTCGGCTGTGTTGGTCTCGGGCGTGAAGGGCTCGATCCCGGTGCGGTTCACGAGCTGGAGAACCTGGTCGCCCAGGAGAATTTCTACCTCGAGGCCTTCCGGCACGCCGCAAGCGAGGCCTCGATGGCTTTCTTCGAGGAGGCGGGCAGGAGAGGATCGTTCGAGCAGGTCGCCGGCCTGCGTGAGCAGTTGCTCCGGGATTCGGGGAGGGACGGATCTCCGGAGCTGAGCTGCGAGCCCTGGTTCGTCGCGACCAGCGACAAAATAGCGGCCGTCTCCGGCGTCGCCGAACAGATCAACGCCCGGCTGTCCGGGATGATCGGAACCATGGCGGGAACGGCGGACAGGCATTTTACCGCGACACTCTTCGTCGTGTTCGTCGTGATGGGGATGACGTTCATCACCAGGAGGATGGCCGTCAGGGACATCCGGGAACGGCAGCGTTCCG
>CAZMKB010000328.1:1254-3926 GCA_964566685.1 uncultured Gemmatimonadota bacterium
GAGGATGAGGCGAGAAAAGCCCTCGAGACCGTCGAAACCATTCTCACGAACATGCCGTTCGGCGTCCTCGTCGTGGGCCGGGACAGAAAGATCCGGCGGGTGAACCGGGCCGCCCTCAGGATCACGGGGCTGTCGAGCGACAAGCTGCTCGGGAAATCCTGCAGCGAAGTCGTCTGTCCCGCAAAAGACGGGCTCTGCCCGGTCTGGGACCACGGCCGGCAGGTCGACTGTGACGAGAATGTGGTCTACGGACAGGGGGGGAAGGAAATTCCCGTCATCAAGACATCTCTTCCCATCACGATCCAGGGTGACGAGGTGATACTCGAAGCCTTCGTCGACATCACCGACCGCATCGAGGTCGAGCGGGAGCTCAAGAAGATGAGCAGCATCGTCAACACCAGCCCCGTCATCGCCTACTTCACCAGGGCCGACGAGAACTGGACCAAGGAGTACCTGTCCGAGAACGTGACGGAGGTCATCGGGTACTCGCCGCAGGACTTCTACGAGGAGCGTATCCGGATCGCAGAGCTCCTCCACGAGGACGACCTCCCCCGCATTCGAACCGAGATCGAAGAATTCGACGCGGACCCCGACCGCCGGGAGATCTATCTCGAGTACCGGATGCGTACCAGATCGGGTGAGCTGAAGTGGTTCGAAGACGGGATGTGGAAGGTGTACGACGAACACGGTGTCCTCACCCACTACCAGGGAGTCATCGTCGACATCACCGATCGAAAGCTCGCAGAGGAGGGGCTCAACCTGGCGAAGGAGGTGGCGGACAGGGAGAATGCGAAGCTCGGGGCGATGATCTCCGGAATGGAAGAGGGGGTCGTGTTCGCAAACGCCGACAGCCGCATCATCGAGGCGAACCAGTTCTTCTGCCGTTTCGTCGGACTCGAGCGGGATCGGATCGTCGGGTCGAAGATCGAGGAGTTCCATCGTGGCGAAACACTCGAACGTATCACAGCAGCCATAGAGAGATTCAGGAGCTCACCCGAATCGGAGCCGCTCATCGTCCAGAAGCACCTGAACGGCGCGGAAGTGATCCTTCGCATTCAGCCGATCTACCGGGACGGCCTGTACGACGGGGTCCTGCTGAATGTCGTCGATGTTACCGAGCTCGTCCTGGCGAAACAGGAAGCGGAGGAAGTGAACAACAAGCTCGAAATGGCCATCGAGCATGCCAACCAGATGGCTCTGGAGGCGAAGGCGGCCAACAGGACCAAGAGCGAGTTCCTCGCGAACATGAGCCACGAGATCAGAACACCCATGAACGGCATCATCGGGATGACCGGGCTCCTGCTCGACACCGAGCTCTCGGAAGAGCAGTTGGAGTGCGCCCGGACGGTCAAGACCAGCGCCGAGGCGCTCCTCGCCATCATCAACGACATCCTCGACTTCTCGAAGATAGAGGCAGGCAGGCTGGATCTCGAGGAGCTCGATTTCGAGCTTCGCAGCACCCTCGAGGATACGAACGACCTGCTGGCGGTCAGGGCGCAGCAGAAAGGCATCGAGCTGGTCTGCCTGATCGATCCGGAAGTTCCGTCCCTCCTGCGGGGTGATCCCGGCCGGCTGCGGCAGATTCTCACGAATCTGATCGGCAACGCGATCAAGTTCACCCACGAGGGGGAGGTGGCCCTCCACGTCAGCCTGGAAGACGAGGAGAACGGACATGCGACGATCCGGTTCTCTATCAGGGACACCGGCATCGGCATCCCGCCGGACAAGATCGACAGCCTGTTCGAAGCATTCACCCAGGTGGACACGTCGACGACGAGGCAGTACGGGGGTACGGGGCTCGGGCTCTCCATCTCGAAGAAGCTGGCCTAGGCCATGGGAGGCCGGATCGGCGTCGCGAGCGAGGTGGAAAGGGGGTCCACGTTCTGGTTCACCGCACGGTTCGGGAAGCAGGAGGAGCAGGACGGTGACCGGCACGGGGTACCCGTTTCCATCCAGTCTCTCGAACAGATCCGGATTCTGGGAGTCGACGACAACGAAACGAACCGCCTCGTTCTCTCCCGGATGCTCGACTCGTGGAAGTGCCGGCACACGGAGGTGGACAGCGCCGAGGCGGCAATGGAGGAGCTCAGGTCGGCCCTCCGGGCCGGTGACCCTTATGGTATGGCGGTGCTCGATATGTTCATGCCGGGAACTGACGGAGAACAGCTCGGCAGGATGATCAAGGAAGATCCCGGGCTCCGGCGGACCGATCTCGTCATGATGACCTCGGGAGGAATACGCGGGGACGCGAAACGGTTCGAGGAGCTCGGCTTCTCGGCATACCTCACGAAACCCATCAAGCAGTCGCAGTTGTACAACTGCCTGCTCGCGGTCGCCGGCAGCGACCGTAAATCGAAGCCGGGGAAAAGCCGGATCATCACCCGTCACAGCCTGAACGAGCGGTTCGGCCGCAGGCTCCGCATCCTCATCGCGGAAGACAATATCACCAATCAGAAGGTCGCCATGAAAATCGTGGAAAAGCTCGGCTTCCGCGTGGATGCGGTCGCGAACGGGAGGGAGGCGATCGAAGCGCTCTCGAAGGTACCGTACGACATCGTTCTCATGGACATCCAGATGCCCGAGCTCGACGGCATCGAGGCGACCACGGCGATCCGTGATCCCGGGACCGATGTCAGAAACCACAACATCCCCATCGTAGCCATGACCGCCCA
>CAZMKB010000329.1:0-3906 GCA_964566685.1 uncultured Gemmatimonadota bacterium
CTCTGACACCACGCCGCCGCCCGACATCATCGACCGGATCGAAAGAGCCGCCGCCGCGCACCCCCACGCAGCCGGGGGCGCCTGCAGGCTGACCTACCGCGGTGGAGGTCTTCCGATGAGACTCCTCGAGCCGGCGGCCAACGGGAAAACGCTTCTCTTCGGTCTCGGATTCGGCGACCAGGCGCAGTGGTTCCGCCGGAGTGCGGTCGTTCCCCCCCGGATACCGCTCATGGAGGATGTCGAGCTCGCCCTCAGCATCAACGACCGGGGGCCGGCCGTCAGGGTTCCGGTCACCGTGGGGACCTCGGTGCGTCGCTACGAAGAACAGGGGCGGATGAGGGTGTTCGGTGAAGTCATCGGGCGCACCGTGGGGTATCTCGCCCGTCGAAGGTGGCGGGAATCCGTTCCCGACACCGGCACGCTCTACGAGAGATACTACGGAAAACAGGGCCGGATCTCGTAATCTTCGTCATGGGAATCGGCCCGGCCGGGTTATTCCTACGATTTCGAGCAGGAGGCTCATCATGATCGAAAAGCCCTCCAGAATCGAGAGCGTATGGACAATTCGGGCTAATAGCTGGTCTGGTCGAGCTTGACCTTGCCGCGGAAGATCCAGTAGATGCTGGTGGTGTAGGCGAGTACCAGGGGCATGCCCATCACGGCGATGATCAGCATGATGCCCAGGGTCTTCGCCGAGGAGGCGGCGTTGTAGATAGTCAGGCTGTTGGCGGGAACCGGGTTCGAGATGATGATGTTGGGAAAGATGCCGATTCCGAAGAGGATGAGGAGAGCGGCCATGGCCGCGCAGGAGGAGAGGAAGGCCCGGAAGTCGCGGCCGTGGTACACCTCGCGCGGTATGTTGAGGACCGCGAGGAGATTGAGGACCGGCAAGACGAAGAGAACGGGAAACGCTTTCAGGTTGGCCGTCATGTGCGGCAGGAGAGACAGTGTGGCAATGGTCGTCGCGGCGTAGCAGGCCATGAATATAACGATGGTCGTGTTGATCCAGCCCCTGATTTTGTCGTGCAGCTCGCCCTCCGTCTTCATGAGGACGTAGATCGCTCCGTGCATGGTGAAAAGCGCCACGGTGGTCACGCCGACGAGGAGAGCATAGGGATTGAGGAGGCCGAGGAACGAGCCGGCGAACTCGCCCCGGCTGTCGAGGGGGATGCCCCGGGCGATGTTGCCCAGCGCCACCCCCACGAGAAGGCTCGAAACCACGCTCGAGACGCTGAAGCTCGCGTCCCAGAAGCTCCGCCACCACCGCATGGGCTGTTTGCTCCTGAACTCGATTGCCACCGCCCGGAAGATGAGGCCGAACAGGAGCAGCATGAACGCCAGGTAGAATCCCGAGAACGAGGTCGCGTACACCTCCGGAAAGGCGGCGAACAGCGCCCCTCCCCCGGTCACCAGCCACACCTCGTTCCCGTCCCACACCGGTCCGATGGAGTTGATCATGATCCGGCGTTCCTCGTCGCCGCGGGTGAAGAGGTGGAGAGCCCCGACGCCGAGGTCGAAGCCGTCGAGGATGGCGTACCCGATGAAGAGGATCCCGACGAGGGCGAACCAGACGGTGTTCAGGTCGAGCGAGAAATTCATGCCATGTGCCTCTCTTCGATCTTTGCCTCCTCCTCCGGCCCGTGCCTGATCTTCTCGTCCAGCAGGTAGATGAACAGGAGGAAAAGGAGCAGGTACACGACCCCGAACATGACGAGCGAGGCAGTCACCTCGCCGGCACTGACGCTGGGGGAAAGGCCTTCGGATGTCCGCAGGAGACCATAGACGATCCACGGCTGGCGCCCCACCTCCGCGGAGAACCACCCCAGCTGATTCGCGACCTCCGGCAGGAGCACGGAGAAGACGAAGATCCACAGCAGCCACCGTCGCTCGAAGAGCGTCCCGCGCCACCACTCGAACACCCCGAAGAGCGAGAGGGCGATGAGGACCATGCCGATGGCGACCATCAGGTGATAGGTCTGGAAGACGAGGTTGACCGGCGGCCGGTCTTCCGGAGGGAAGGCGCTCAGTCCGGTGACCGGGGCGGAGGTGTCGTCGTAGACGAGGAAGCTCAGCATCCCGGGGACGGCGAGGCCGTAGGTCTTCTCGTTCTCCTCGTCGACCCAGCCGAAGAGGGAGAGGTCCGCCGGTGCTTCGGCCGGGTAGAGACCTTCGAAGGCGGCCAGCTTCGCCGGCTGCGTCCGTGCGAGCGTCCTGCCGCTCTGGTGACCCGAGACGAGCTGGAGGATGGATGAGAGCACGGCGACCACCAGCGCGATCTTGATCGACTTCCGTGCGAAATCCCTGTGCCTCCCCTTCAACAGGTAGAAGGCACTCACACTGAGGACGAAGAAGGCTCCGGCCTGGTAGGCTCCCATGTAGACGTGGAAGATCCTGTCGAGGAACGACGGATTGAAGACCACCTGCCAGAAGTCGACGATCTCGGCCCGTGTCCCGGTGGCGGTGCTCACGATGTGATGGCCGGCCGGCGTCTGCTGCCAGGAGTTCGCGACGACGATCCAGATGGCGGAGAAGTGCGCGCCGAGGCAGACGAGCACCGTCGCCATGAAGTGTATGCCGGGCTTCACCCGGTTCCATCCGAACAGGAGGATTGCGAGAAAGCCGGATTCGAGGAAGAAGGCGAAGATCCCCTCGGCGGCGAGGGCGCTGCCGAAGACGTCTCCGACGTAACGTGAGTAGTTCGACCAGTTGGTGCCGAACTGGAACTCCATGACGATGCCGGTCGCGACCCCGAGTGCGAAGATCAGGCCGAAGATCTTGACCCAGAACCGCGTCATCTGATGATAGAGCTCGTCCTTCCTCCTCAGGTAGAGCCCTTCCATGACGACGAGGAAGATGCTGAGGCCGATGCTCAGGACCGGGAAAAGGTAGTGGAACCCGATCGTCAGGCCGAACTGCAGACGGGAGAGAAATTCGATGTCCATGATTCGTCGCCCCCGAAAGATGACACCATCACACGCCGCCGTATCACGGAACCCACGAAATCTGCAGCGAGGCCTTCCCGGCGTCAAGGATTTTCTCGGATGTCGCCGTTCACGGGAACCGTGTTGCGTTGCACAGGAAGAATCCATCTTGACGGTACATGCCGCCCGCCGTAAACTCCCGGTAAAGGGGCGAGGCCGCTGACGACCGTCATTTCCACAGCACGTTCATCGGAAAGCGAGAGGAGGCCGGGCATGAAGACGAAGAAACGCCGGTTCACCGGCAGCCGGGGCGACGACCTGGTCGGGCTGTTCGATGTTCCCGACGGTGAACCGATCGCGACGGCACTCTTCGCCCACTGCTTCACCTGCACGAAGAACCTGAAAGCCACGCATCGGATCTCGAAGAAGCTCACCGCCGAGGGGATCGCCGTCTTCCGGTTCGATTTCACCGGCCTCGGTGAGAGCGAGGGGGAGTTCGAGGAGACGAACCTGAGCTCGAACGTCGGGGGCCTTCTCGCCGCGGCGGAGTTCATGAGCGGGGACTCGGCCGCCCCCCGCATCCTCATCGGTCACTCCTTGGGAGGCTCCGCCGTGATCCAGGCGGCCGGAAAGGTGGAGTCGTGCGAGATGGTGGCGGTCATTGCGGCTCCCTCTGACCCCGCTCACCTGACGGGCGTGTTCGCCGGGGAGAGGGATGAGATGGAGCGCACCGGCCGGGCCACGGTGGACATCGGCGGCAGGAACTTCACCATCACGAAACAGTTCTTCGAGGACCTGGAGGAGCACCGCATGAAACAGCGGATCGACCGGCTTGGCCTGCCGCTCGTGGTCATCCACTCGCCGGATGACCCGATCGTCGGGATAGACCACGGGGAGCGGGTCTTCGAGGCGGCGAATCAGCCGAAGTGGTTCGTCTCCCTGGACGGAGCCGACCATCTAGATCGGAAGAGCACACGTTGAACTC
>CAZMKB010000330.1:0-3893 GCA_964566685.1 uncultured Gemmatimonadota bacterium
CCGACCATCTGGTAGATCGTCGCCGAGACCGGTCCCTTGAAGGGAACCTTCCCTTCGATTCCCTCGGGGACGAGCTTCTCGGCGGGGATGTCCTTCTCCTGGAAGTACCGGTCCCGGCTCCTGCCCTCCCTCATGGCGCTGACAGAGCCCATCGCCCGGTAGACCTTGTAGCTCCTGCCCTGGTGGAGGATCATCTCTCCCGGGCTCTCGGTGGTCCCGGCGAGGACGCTGCCGATCATGACCGAGCGTGCTCCCGCCGCCAGCGCCTTCACGACGTCGCCGGAGTAGCGGATTCCCCCGTCGGCGATGGTCGGGACGCCGTGCTTGTCGGCCGCACCGGCACAGTCGAGGATGGCCGTGAACTGGGGCACGCCCACGCCCGCCACGACACGGGTAGTGCAGATCGAGCCCGGCCCCACGCCGATCTTGACGGCGTCGGCGCCCCTGTCGATCAGGGCCTCCGTCGCTTCGGCGGTGGCCACGTTCCCGCCGACCACCTGCAGGTCGGTGTGCTTTTTCTTGATCTTCTCGACCATCTCGAGAACCATGTGGGACTGGCCGTGGGCGGTGTCCACGACGATGACGTCCACACCGGCGTCGACCAGTGCCTGGACGCGCTCGGGCGTCTCGGGCGAAACGCCGACGGCGGCCCCGACCCGGAGCCTCCCGTGGTCGTCCTTGCAGGCATTGGGAAAGAGCTTCTTCTTCCGGAGATCCCGGACGGTGATCAGCCCCCTGAGAAAGCCCTTCTCGTCCACGATCGGGAGCTTCTCGATCCTCTTCTCGTGGAGGATCTCCTCCGCCCGTGCCAGCGTCGTCCCCTCGGGGGCCGTGACGAGCCCCGTGCTCGTCATGACCTCGTCGATGCGGCGCCCTTCGTCGGACTCGAAGAGGAGATCCCTGTTGGTGAGAATCCCGAGCAGCTTTCCGTCGTCATCGGTCACCGGCACCCCCGATATGCCGAACTGCGACATGACCTTGTGCGCTTCTGCGATGGTCCGGTCGGGCCTGAGGGTGATGGGGCTCCGTATCATGGCGCTTTCCGAGCGCTTCACCCGGTCCACGTCCCCCGCCTGGTCCTCGATGGGCTGGTTCCGGTGGATGATCCCCATTCCCCCTTCCCGGGCCATGGCGATGGCCGTCTCCGAGCCGGTGACGGTGTCCATGGCGGCGCTGATGATGGGGATGTTGAGCTCGAGCTCCCTCGTCAGCTTCGTCGTCACTCCGACCTGTGCCGGCAGGACCGAGGAATACCTCGGCACGAGCAGTACATCATCGAATGTGAGGCAGAGCCTGATATCATTCACATCCATGCGGATCTCCCCCTTTCCTCGATTCCGGCGGAAGGCGCCTCCTCCGCGGGAGAGGCCGGACATCCTGCCGGATAGACAGAAAGGACCCGCAGTGAGGTTTCACATGCCTGCTGTGGGCCCTTTATCATGTGCATGACGGCTGTTCTGATGAATTTGGCATAATCTATAACCTTTCCCGGGGCATGTCAATGATGCCGGTCCCCCGGCGGCTGCGAAGGAAGGCTGAGGCGGGCGCACCGGCCTATCGCCAGCCCCGCCGCCTGTCCGGCGGAGAGTGTGACATCTCGATTTCCCGCTACGACGGTCCCGACGTCGGGAGGGACGAGCCGACCGCCCTCGGGATCGATCCGGCGGGACGGTCGGGTACTCGGACGTCGATGGGGGACAGGGTTCGGTCTACTTCGGAGACTTCGTATTCGTGAGCTGGGATGAGGGCATGATTACCGGGAACCCGCTCTTCGTCGATCCCGCAACAGGCGATTTCAGCCTCCTGGCTGATTCCCCCTGCATCGACGCGGGCGATCCGATCTTCGACGTTCCGCCGGGGGGAGGATGCCGCACCGACATCGGGCCTCGAGTACTGGAAGGGCTTCAACTGCCGGAAGAATGCGGTCGTCCGGGAATAGGTCGTTCACCGGATCCTGCCGAATCGTGCCCGCCTCGAAACCGTATGCGAGCCCGGCCAGGATGAGAGAAGGTCATTCATCATTTTGCGAGCATATGCCGGTGCCGTTCGCAGAGATCGCTCCCGCCCTCCAGCTGCGCCCGCAGCATCTCCTCCTGCCAGTGGGCGTTGAAGAGGCGACACCCGGGTTCGTCGCAGAAGGGGTCGCCGGTCGCATGGTAGAAGAGCGCCTGCATGAGGTAGCCCTTCATCACCTCCGTCGTTCTCTCGTCGCCATGCTCGAGGATTCGGCCCCGGAGGGAGCTTTTGAGCTCCTCCTCGCTCACCCCGCCCATCGAGAGATTCTTTGCCAGGTAGTACTCGCGCGGTTTGGCCGGTGCGACGACGAGACCGGTGGTGGAGATGATCGACGGGAGGGCGTAGAGGGAGGTTCTCGCGTGGTACCGCCTGTCGTGCCGCTCGAAGGTCCCGATGAGGCGGTAGGTGACGACGATGTGCTGTGAGGAGAGGTCCGGGAGATCTTCACCGCTGGCGGAACCGATGCCGCGGGTATAGAGCCGTGCCAGCCTGAGGGCGTCGTAGAGCATCCCCACCGGCTCGGCCTCCCCCCTGATCATCCGCTCTTCCACCCGGACTTCGCCCGGAAGCGGCGGGGAATCGACCTCATCCCGGGGCCGGTTGATCCGGAACACGCGCGCGCGGGCGAGCCCCCGCGCCAGAGCCTCCCGCCGGTCTCCGGAGACGCCGGACCAGATGTCGCGGGGGCCCGTGACCCGGAGCCCTTCACGCTGTCCCTCCAGGTACGCCGTGAGCCCGGGGAAGTCGAGAACGTCGAGGCTCCCCTCCTTCCAGAGGGTCACCCTTTCGGGGAACGAGGGGGAGGAAACGGGCACGCGCTACTCCATCATGCCGTCGATGACCTCCGCCGCTCTCTTCCCGGAGAGGAGCATGCCGCCGAAGGTCGGGCCCATTCTCGGCAGGCCGTAGGTCGTCGAGACGGCCATCCCGCACACGACGAGCCCCGGGTGGACCTCCCCGGTGTGCTCGACGATGAGGTCTTCCGACCGGTCGACCCACATGCCCCCTTCGCCCCGGGTCTCGAGGATGCCGCGGCTCTCGAGAGACCGCACGACCCATGCGTCGTGTCCGGTGGCGTCCACCACGCAGGTCGCCTCGATGGCGATGGGGTCGACGCAGGTGATCTCGCGCGGCATCGCGGAAACGGGAGTCCAGTTGATGACCGCCCCGCACACGCGGTCGCCTTCCCGCAGCACGACGTCGTCGAACTTGGTCATGTTGGCGAACTTGACTCCCGCGTCGCAGGCTGCGGCGATGAGCTTCGAGCAGGCGTGAGGCCCGTCCGCAACGTGGAGGCCCGGACTCATCTTCTTGTGGGGGATGCCGAGCTCGTCCAGAACCCTGTCGGCGGGCTCCCTGACGGTGAGCTTGTTCATGAGGTACCCGCCGATCCAGAACCCCCCGCCGAGATAGTTGTTCCGCTCGACGATGAGGACCTTCCGTCCCTTCGCGGCGAGCTCTCTCCCCGCCATGAGGCCGCTCGGACCGGCGCCGACGATGATGACGTCGCTTTCGACATATTCCTGGAACTGGGTCGCGAACTCTCCCACGATCGCCCTGGTGACGTCCTTCTCTCCGACTTTGCTGAAGGTCTGCTTTGCCATGTCGTCCGTTCCTCCTTCATCACATGGAGAAGAGATACGAGGCGGGCCGTCCCGCCGTGAATTCTGTAGGTACAATATGAGCTTCGAGTTCCGGGAGACTTAATATGATATGAGCGGGGGAGCGCGTCAAGGCTGATCGGGCGGGACTCCGCCGCCCGCGGTGTTTCCGCCGGTCTCTCCGAGGCTCACACCCCGGTTCCGTCCACGATCCCGGAAATCTCGCCGATGATTCTCTCCGCCGCCTCCGGGATGGCCCGCAGGACGCCGGGGGAG
>CAZMKB010000331.1:0-3892 GCA_964566685.1 uncultured Gemmatimonadota bacterium
ACGACCTCGGGTTTTATGGTGATGCTGTCGCACGGCGACGGGCCCCTGCTCGAGAAGCCGGAAATGTTGCCGAACTGCGTGACCGAGCCCACCGACATGACGTTGACCGGGGTCGTCTGCCTGCTCGCCGGGGAATTGATGGTCATGGGGGCGCTGCCGCTGTTGCCGGCCGAGAACACGTAGGCTACGCCGGCGGTCTCGTTCGCATCGATCACGCGCCAGTACTGCGTGAAGCAGGCCGGGTCGGAGGAGCCCCATGAGTTGCTGACCACGTCGGGAACGTCCTCGATGGTCGACGGGTCGCCGTCGGGATCGATGGTCCACTCGAAGGCCTCGATGAAGGCGGAGTTCGTGGTCTGGGAACCCTCGAAGATGTTCGCCGCGATCCACTTTGCACCGAACGCAACCCCGATGGTGTCGCCGGCCACGTGGTCGGCGCCGGTGATGGTCCCCATGGTGTGGGTGCCGTGCGCGTCGTCGTCGACCGGAAAGGTAGAACCGTTGTACGGGTCGAACCAGGCCTCCTCCGGCGTCACGCCGGGGTCGGACCCTCTCCAGCGGCCCGAGAACGCCTGGTGGCTGCCGTCGACGCCGGTGTCCAGGTTGCAGACGAGCCGGCCCGCACCGGTGACGCCGGTCGCCCAGAGTGAGTCGGCGAAGATCTGACGGAGGTTCCAGCCGACGGCCGACGGCCCGGGATCGTCGTCCTCGCCGGCGGACTGCACCAGGTAGAGCGGCGCGTCTTCGTAGATGACGCCGACGTCGAACCGCTCGGAAAGAGCGATGATGAAGCCGGGTTTCGCGTCGACCGTGAAGAGGTTGGCAACCCAGTGCATCCGGTAGGAGGCCACGTCCCCGCGGGCACGCGCCATCTCGAGCAGGCGTTCCACCTGCGTCTGGGTGCGCGATGCGGTCTTCATGAGCTCTCTCACGACTGTTTCGTGCCGTTCCTGCCGGGTCGCCCTGCGGGCGGTGAGCTCCGCGTCTATCTGTTCCAGGTCGACCTGCTCGTCCATCATCACGATCGCCGGCAGGTAGGCGTCGGGCGGACTTGCGGTCACCTTCGACAGGAAACCGGGTTCGATGCTCCCCGCCGACGCGGTCCCCGCCGTGACGGCGAAGATTCCGGCAACGAGAAGGACCGAGCGGACGGAAAGCGTTTTTCCCCTCATACGTGGACCTCCTTGAGGTGCGAATCGAGTGGGGTCGTCAGATGCTGAATTTCCCGAAGTCCTCGGGGCTCATGTTCTTGAGCTGCTCCCGGAGCTGTTCGGGGTCGTACTCCTTCTGCTTGGACATCTCGACGGGCGTGTCCGTGAGAAGGCCGTCGACGGTGAATATCGGCGCCTGCATTCTGAGCGCGAGAGCGATCGAATCGCTGGGGCGCGCATCGATCGACATCGTGTTCTTTCCCTGCCTGATATAGAGGTGGGCGTAGTAGGTGTTGTCCTTCAGCTCGCTGATGACGACTTTCCCGAGCTCTGCATCCAGGGCGACGAGCATCATCTTGAGGAGATCGTGCGTCAGGGGACGCTTGAACTTCACCCCTGCCAGTTCCATGGCGATGGCGCTGGCTTCATTGTGGCCGATCCAGATCGGGAGGACGCGCGTTCCTTCCTTCTCCTTGAGTATGACCACCGGGGAGTTGCTCGATCCGTTTATCCCCAGGCCCGAGACCGTCACTTCTATCAGTTGCGGTTCCTTGTCGGCCAAACTCCTCCACCTCCTTTCCTGGATCTGTGAACCGGGAACGTCAGGTGCCCATTTCCCAGGAACTCAGATAGTGCTGTTGTTCATCGGTCAGCGTGTCGATCCGGACGCCCATCGACTCGAGTTTGAGACGGGCAATCTCGTTGTCGACTTCGACGGGGACACGGTGGACCGATTTGTCGAGTGTCTTCCCGTGCTCGAGCAGGTACTCCGCAGCGAGTGCCTGGTTGGCGAAACTCATGTCCATGACGCTGGCGGGATGCCCCTCGGCCGCCGTCAGGTTGACCAGGCGCCCGTCGCCGAGCAGATAGATCTTCTTCTTCCCGCCGTCAACGCTGTATTCCTTCACGAACTCCCGCACCTCGCGAATTGACGAGGCCATGCTCTCGAGCCCCTCGACGTCGAGCTCCACGTTGAAATGGCCTGAGTTGGCCACGATGGCGCCGTCTTTCATCAGCTCGAAGTGCTCTTTCGCGATGACCCTGATGTCACCGGTGACGGTCACGAACACGTCGCCGATGGGGGCCGCTTCTTCCATTCTCATGATCCGGTATCCGTCCATCACGGCTTCGATCGCTCGCAGCGGGTCGACCTCGGTGATGATGACGTTCGCCCCCATACCCTTCGCCCGCATGGCGGTGCCCTTGCCGCACCACCCGTACCCCGCGATGACCACGTTCGAGCCGGCGAACAGGTGATTGGTGGCCCGCAGAATGCCGTCGATCGTGCTCTGGCCGGTGCCGTAGCGGTTGTCGAAGAGGTGCTTGGTCTGGGAGTCGTTGACCGCGATCACCGGGAACTGGAGCACCCCGTCCAGTGCCATGCCCTTCAGGCGGCTGACGCCGGTTGTGGTCTCCTCGGTGCTGCCGATCACGCCCTCGACCAGGGCTTTCCGGGCCTTCGCGTCGAGCTCGTTTCCCGCCCATTCGCCGACCGACGGGTGGAGCTCGTCCAGCTTCTCGAGCGCGATGAAGTGAACGGAGGACACCAGGTCGGCACCGTCGTCCATGGTGATGACCGGCCGGTGCTCGAGGCACTTCCGGATGTGGTCATAGTAGGTGGCGTCGTCCTCGCCCTTGATCGCGAACACCGAAATCCCGCGGTCGACCACGAGGTGCGCCGCGACATCGTCCTGGGTGGAAAGCGGATTCGACGCGCAGAGAGCCACCTCCGCGCCGCCCTCCTTGAGGGTCCACGCCAGGTTGCCCGTCTCTGTCGTGACGTGCAGGCAGGCTGACAGCCTCACACCCGCGAGCGGCTTCTCCTTCCTGAACCGCTCCCTGATCAGTCGGAGGACCGGCATCTTCCTCTCGGCCCACTCCGTCCTCAGTTTCCCCTTCTCCGCGAGGCTCTCATCCCGTATGTGATAATCCAACCTTCCTCCTGTTTTTGAAAGGTAAGCTGTTTTTGAAAGGTAATAAGAGATACCGGTCAAATCAAGTGGACCCGGCCGGCCACCAGCCGCTACGCGGTGCTCTTCAGAGCGCTCCTCAGGTCCTCCACCCGGTTCGTTTCCTCCCACGTGAAGCCGTCTTCGGTGCGTCCGAAGTGGCCGAAAGTGGCGGTCTTCCGGTAGACGGGCCGCCGGAGATCGAGCGCTTCGATGATGCCCAGCGGCGAGAGGTCGAACACCTCCCGGACGATCTCCACGATCCGGTTGTCGGGGACCTGTCCGGTGCCGAAGGTGTTCACCATGACGGAGACAGGATCTTTCACGCCGATGGCGTAGGCGACCTGGAGCTCGCACTTCCGGGCGAGTCCGCTCGCCACGACGTTCTTCGCGATCCAGCGCGCGGCGTAGGACGCGGAGCGGTCGACCTTCGTCGGATCCTTCCCCGAGAAGCACCCGCCTCCGTGGCTCCCGACACCGCCGTAGGTGTCGACGATGATTTTCCTGCCGGTGAGGCCGCAGTCCCCCTGGGGACCGCCGATCACGAACCTGCCGGTGGGATTGACGTAGATCGTGAGCGCATCGAAGTCCTCGACGAACTGCGCCGGAAGGACCGGCTTCAGAACCTTCTCCCTGACCGCCTCCGTCACCTCGTCGAGCGTCGCCTCTGCCGCGTGCTGGGTCGACACCACGACGGCCGTGATCCTGGACGGCTCACCGTTGAGATATTCCATGGTGACCTGGGACTTGCCGTCGGGCCGCAGAAAGGGTACCGTGCCGTTCCTGCGCACG
>CAZMKB010000332.1:0-3889 GCA_964566685.1 uncultured Gemmatimonadota bacterium
ATCCGTTCAACCCGCAGACCACCATCAGGTTCGAGGTCCCCGGCACGGAGGGATCGAAGAGCAGGGTGGTGCTCGACGTCTTCGACGTGAAGGGTCGGCTGGTGGGCACCCTGGTCGCGGGTGTGCTCCCGGCCGGAGTCCACCGGACGACCTGGAACGGACGGGACGCCGGGGGCATGAAAGTTGCCTCGGGGGTGTACATTGCGAGGATCAGGGTCGGAACGGAGGTCAGGCGCATCAAGATGACCCTGCTCGAATGAGTGCCCGCTCCGGTTCCCTGCGGGGAAGTATCGGGGCATCGTGAAACCGGAAGGTGATGACCGGAGCACATCCATGCAGCAGAACGACAACGGACAGCTCCTTCGTGTCGACCGTCTCACGCTCTCGCTCGAGGCGGCCCGGGGGCGGATCCCCGTTCTCGAGGACGTCTCCTTCGACATCCGGAAGCGGGAGATCGTCGGCCTGGTGGGAGAATCGGGCAGCGGCAAGAGCGTCACGGCGCAGAGCATACAGCGGCTGCTGCCGAGCCCGCCCTGGATGCGGGACCGGGGTACCGTGTTTTTCGACGGTGCCGACCTGTACGAGCTCGACGCGGAACCCATGAGGAAGCTGCGGGGAAAGGAGATCGCCGCCATCCTCCAGGAGCCGATGACCTCGCTCAATCCCTACTACACGGTCGGACGCCAGGTGGAAGAGGTGCTGGTTTCCCACCTCGGCGTGACGCGGCAGGAAGCCCGCACGAGGGCGGTCGAAGCGCTCGCGGAAGCGGGCGTGCCCGGGGCCGCGGACAGAGCGAGGCAGTATCCGCATCAGCTCTCCGGAGGTCTGAAGCAGCGGGCGATGATCGCCATGGCCCTCGTCCTCAGGCCGAGCCTGCTGATCGCCGATGAGCCGACGACGGCGCTCGATCCGACCATCCAGGCCCGGATTCTGAGGCTGATCGAACGGCTGAACCGCGAGATGGGAATGGCGATCCTCTTCATCACGCACGACCTGGGGCTCGTCCACGGCCTGGCCCGACGGACGATCGTCATGTATGCGGGGCTGATCGTCGAAAGTGGCGGAACCGAGGCTCTCTTCCGGGAGCCGATGCATCCCTACACGCGAGCGCTCATCGGCATCATGCCGGTGCCGGGATCGAGGGGGAGACCGCTCGGGACCATTCCCGGCACCGTCCCGAAGCCCGGGAACCACCCGCCGGGATGCCCCTTCCATCCGAGATGCCGGCACGCGATGGACCGGTGCAGGGATGCCCTGCCGCCGCCGGTGGATCGTGAACCGGGCAGGAACGTGAGGTGCTGGCTCTCCTGACGGAGGCGTATGAATGATTCGGGTCAGGACATGGCCGTGATCGAGGCCAGGAATCTGTCGAAGCGGTACCCGGTCGGAGATACGTTATTCTCCCGGTCGAAGGAGCTGATCCACGCCGTCGACGGCGTGAGCTTCGACATCCGGGAAGGGGAGACAGTGGGGCTCGTGGGCGAGAGTGGAAGCGGGAAGTCGACGCTCGGCCGGCTCCTGGTGAGGCTCGAGGAGCCCTCGTCGGGCACCGTGACACTCGACGGAAGAGACGTCTTCGCTTTGAAGGGGAAGGACCTCGCCGCTTTCAGAAGACAGGCGCAGATCGTCTTTCAGGATCCGAAGGGCTCGTTCAACCCCCGCCTGGACATCGGGACGATACTCACCGAGCCGATGCTCGTCCATCGGACGACGCCGCGCGAGCGGGTGCGGGAGGAAGCCGGTCGTCTCCTCGAGCTCGTCGGCCTGCAGGCCGATGCGCTGCCCCGGTATCCTCACGAGTTCAGCGGCGGCGAGCGCCAGAGAATCGGAATCGCCCGGGCGCTGACTCTCGGACCACGGTTCATCGTCGCCGACGAGCCGGTGACGGCGCTCGACGTCTCGGTCCAGGGGCAGATCGTGAACCTCCTCGTCGATCTCCAGAAGAAGCTCGGCCTGACCTATCTCCTCATCGCCCACGACATCTGTCTCGTCACGAGCGTGTCGAACCGCGTCATGGTCATGTATCTCGGAAGGATCGTCGAGATCGCCCCCGCCGACCGTCTCTACGACAATCCCCTGCATCCGTACACCCGGGCCCTGTTCGCCTCCGTCAGGCACGCAGGGGTGGATGAAACGGGCACGTCCGGCCGGGAGCGCCGGTCCGGGGAACCGGGAGATCCCGCCGGACCCCCGCCGGGCTGCGTCTTCGAGCCCCGCTGTCCCCATGCCATGGAGCGCTGCCGGGAACGCATGCCAGATCTTCGCGAAACGGACCGGGACCGTTTCGTCGCCTGTGTCCTGTGGTGATCGAGGAGCGGTTGAACCCTTGAGGAGATGGGCGCCGCCCGGCCGTTGCCGACGGCCAGCCCTTCGCCGGATCTGTCAGCGGGTGAAGGAGAGGACGGTCCGGGTGTTTCTCAGACCCTGCTGCTTGTCGAAGCTTATGCCGGTCACGGAGCCGAGATCGAGGCCGAACAGGCCGTCCGCGGCTTCTCCGCCGGACGTGAAGGTGAACAGGTAGGTGTGGAAGCCGGCTTCGTCCTCGGGCTGCTTTCTGAGGAAGGTCACCTCTTCCTGCGAAAGGACATGCTCCGTCTCCGGAGTCCGGATGCGCAGCATCCCGGTTCCCGCCCCGCCGAGCGGAATCGTCTCCTTCGTCTGGATCGAAGCGTAGAGAGACAGCGCACCTTCCTCCAGTGTCTGCATGATGAGGCGGGCGCGCGCCTTCACGGCACCGTCGCCGTCACGCTGCCGGTAACTCTGGTTGCGTGGAAACAGATGTATGCGCGTGCTCTGTATCTCTGCGATCCGCTGTTCGAGATCGGATTTGATCGAGAAGAGCCCACCGCTGGTCCGTGCTTCCTGCCAGGAGATGTCGCGGAGCTTGTTGAGGAGGAGAACCAGCGTACCGCGATCCTCCTTGTACCGGGAAATGCCGTACGTGTGGGCATAGAGGTCCGATTCTTCCTCGGCGGCCTCGTCATAGCCGACGAGGACCAGCGAACGAGCGAGCTCGTCGATCTGCCTGGAGAGCGCGACGGCGTCCTGCGACACCTGCGGGGATGAGAACCGGGACTGGAACTGGGCGAAGGCGTGGCGGTTCTCGATGTGTGATATCTCGTGAGCGAGGACGATCTCGAGCTCCTCCTCCGACTCGAGGATGCCGATGAGCCCCGTGGTCAGGTAGACGAAACCGGTCGGGCAGGAAAACGCCTTGAACATGTCGCTCTCGACCGCGGTGAATTCGTACGGGTACCCCTTCAGCGGAAACGGCCAGTTTGCGAGCACGCGTCCGCCGGCCTCTTCCACCCGCTTCATGACCTCGTCGGGGGCCGGGGAGGGATAGTAGTAGTTCACCAGCGCCGCCGCGGCGATCCCCAGCTGACGCTCGAAGTCGTAGCCGGGAACCATGGGATGATCGGGGAAGCAGATCGGGCAGCGGGAGTATCCGTGTTCGAGCGCCTCCTCGAGGTCTTCGAAATTTTCCCGGAGATAGTCGTCCGGCAGGTGATGGTAGTATGCGAGATGGACGAGCTTGCTCTGCCGATTCCCGACATAGCTGTACTTCGTCCTGAACCCTGCCAGCTGTGCCTGGACCAGCGAGGGCAGAACTGCGAGAAGAATCAGGAAAAACGCTGTGCGGCGCAAAAAGGCCACCCCCTCCAACGGTTGTCCTTATCATAATATAAACTCTGAAGGTTCGCCGTGCAACCGTCCGTCGCCCCATCCCTCCGGAGGAGTCCGGTCTGCGGACCTGAAGCGAAGGCGGAACCTCCCGGTTCCTCTTCCGGTATACGAGAAAACCGGCGCTTTGTTGTGCATGCCCCCGGCCGGTCTCCTGTCAACTTGACGGAGACTCCGGCAGAGTGTACGTTTCATGAGGTGACCG
>CAZMKB010000333.1:0-3875 GCA_964566685.1 uncultured Gemmatimonadota bacterium
TCGACGACAACGGCAACGGCCTGATCGACGAGATGCCCGACGAGGTCGACCAGCTCGGACTGGTCAATTACTCATGGCACTGCAACAGTCCCTGCGAGATAAGACGGGATCCCCGAACGGACTCGGAGGGGTATCGCATGATGAAGTGCGATCCCATCGATGAGTGTGTCGAAACGACCGACGCCGTGGACACCCGCTTCATGATCAGCTCGGGACCGTTCCAGATCAGACCCGGCGAGACGCACGTCATCGTGCTGGCTTTCGTGTTCGCCGGAGCGGTGGGCAATCCCTCGAGCATTCCGGTCTACGGCGATCCGCCGCGACCCGATCCGAACGACGAGGCTTTCGAGGATTTTCTGGCCGTCAAGCAGACGTTGCAGGGGATTTACGACCTCGGCTTCATCGCGGCGGGTCCCCCGCAGCGGCCGGACCTGACGCTCATTCCGGGGTCGAACCAGGTGACGTGCCTGTGGGACGACTCACCGGTGACGGTAGCGGACAAGAACTACGAGGAGTTCGTGGAGCTGGACCCCGAGTACCGGAAGTTCGACTTCGAGGGATTCCGTCTGTGGCGTTCGCGCACGGGGAACTTTTCCACGGCGGGAGACGCGACGGATCCTTTGAACCCGCTTGCGGTGAAGGAGAACGAGGCGGACGAGAACCTGGACCTGTCGCTTCTGGGCCAGTGGGACCTGGCGAACGGGATCACGACGATACCGGACGGGATCCACGTGACCGACAGTATCATCGACCAGGCGGGCAACACGGTGGTGATATCGGCCGACACGTTCGACCTGGGCACGGACACGGGCCTCCGGTTCAGCTACGTGGACCGTGGTGAGGCGGGAGCGCCGCTGGTGAACGGATTTCGTCTGTACTACTCGATCGAGTCGTACGACTACAACTCGCCGTCGTTGCCGGTTTCATCGGTGAGCCTGGCGAACGGAATTTCGTTTCCGCCGGAGAACTCGGTGATACCGCGCTCGAACGCGTCGAGTTTCGTCGGTGCATCGGGAGTGGTGGTGCACGTGGACGCCCAGGGTGACGAGCTGGAGGACAGCATGCCCGGGGACTTCGACTACGCCGATCCGCCGAACGCGACCGATGCGCTTCGGTCGTACACGGTGTCGACGCTGGTGGACGCGGAGGTCGAGGACACGCACCACACGCTGGTGATGGACGATATAGATCTCGATCTTGGCACCGAAACGGGGGTAGTGCGTTTCCACATGGAAGACGCCGGCGGGAGGGATCTGTACATCGGCGGGGATCAGCTGTCGATGTTCAACTATGCCATGGACTCGACGACGAGCGAGATGATGGTGACGGTGTTCAACCCGGCCGACACGACGGTGCCGCTGTATGAGCTGTCGATGGGCTTTTTTGCGCACGCCGGTGGAGCGGTTGTCCCGCCGTTGAGCGCGTTGACGGCCGAGGATGCCGCCGGTAACGACCTGCTCGAGACTCTCGGGAATATCACGGTGCCTCCCGGTAAATTCAACGATCCGGGTTCCCGTGGTACGGACATCGAGATCACGTGGATGGAGGTAAATGACAACTCACTGACGCTCGCGGTATTCGACACCGGAAACCAGGTAGAGATACCGGCATCGGACTCGATCCAACAGGATGCTGCGTACAAGGGTCAGATGGACTGGTTCTTCACGAAGCAGGGTGTTCAGCCGGGTGGCCGGTATCTCGTTGGTCAGACGCCGTTGTTCGAGCTGTATGTGTCGGGGACGGTAATCGACATCATCGGTCCAGCGCGTTGGCCCCAGGACGGGGACGTGTGGACGTTGAGGCAGCGTCATTATTACGTGGACGCGACGGATCCGGAGAACCCGGACACGATACCCGCGAGCCGTCCACTGGTGCCGGGGAGCCGGTACCGAGTGGATCTGACGCCCGGGGGTCAGGATGCGGGGGAGATCGACCTGACGAGGATCAGGGTGGTTCCGAACCCATACCTGGCGACGGCGCGGTTCGAGTTTGGCCCGAACAACCGGCTGATGCAGTTCATCAACCTGCCGCCGGAGTGCACGATTCGTATCTACACGATCAG
Source organism: uncultured Gemmatimonadota bacterium (assembly GCA_964566685.1). Taxonomy (GTDB): domain Bacteria; phylum Gemmatimonadota; class CAZMKB01; order CAZMKB01; family CAZMKB01; genus CAZMKB01. The sequence continues at coordinate 2,063 of CAZMKB010000333.1, forward strand.
CGGCAACCTGGTGAGGATACTGGATCACACACCGGACGAGGGTGGTACGGAGGATTACGATCTGCGGACGCGCTATGACCTGGAGCTGGCGAGCGGGAACTACTACTATCACGTGACGACGCCGGACGGCAGGACGCATCTGGGTCGATTCGCGGTGATACAGTAGGAAGGAGGCCGATATGAGGAAGCGTATCTACGCGGTCTTGTCCTGTGGTCTTCTGGTCTTGCTCGTGCTGTCACCGGCGAGAGGCCAGGATGCTGATGACCTGATCCAGGGCAGGGGCGATTTCAACAACGTGGGCAACCGTGCGGCGGAGTTTCTGACGATACCGGTCGGTTCCCGGGCAGTGGCGATGGGTAACGCGTACACGGCGCTGGCGGACGACATCACGGCGGTGTACTGGAACCCTGCTGGTCTGGCGTTCATGGACCGAACGGAGACGTTTTTCACGTACGTGGACATGCCGTTGGACGTGAACCTGACGTACGCGGGAGGAGGGTCACCGGTGCTGGACGGGCGTGGGGTGTTTGCGGGGTTCATCCAGGTGTTGAACATGGGTGAGCTGGAGCAGACGACGGTGACGAGCCCGAACGGTACGGGGATCATGTGGGGTTCGTACAGTTTTGCGGGAGGAGTGAGTTACGCGCACAACTTCAGCGACCGGTTTGCGGCGGGTATGTCGGTGAAGGGGATACACGAGGACATTGCGAACCAGTCGGCGGCCACGTTTGCGCTGGACTTCGGATCGAACTATCACACGACGATCGGTGGCAAGACGGTGCGCCTGGCGTTTGCGGTGCAGAATCTGGGTGGGCGGATGACGTTCCGGGGGTCTCAGCTGAACGTGCTGATCGACCCGCCGGAGGGGGATGAGCCGGAGGTGCCGCCGACGAACCCGCGAGAGGCGACGCTGTTGACGACGGCGTTCGACCTGCCGACGACGTTCAAGGCGGGAGTGGCGTACGATCTGTTGAGCGGCGGCAGCGAGACGGAGGCATCGTGGGTGTTGGCGGGGGAGTTCTGGCAGCCGAACAACCAGGATGCGACGGTGAGCGGAGGGACGGAGTACACGAGGAGAGTGGGGGGAGAGGGATCGACCTCGGCGGTGTCGCTGCGCGGCGGCTACTACTGGCAGCAGGACGAGGAGGATCTGAGTGATGCGCCGGACGATTTTGCGGCATTCCGCGGGATGTCGCTGGGCGGCGGATTCACGTACGACTTCACGGCCTTTGCCGCGACGATCGACTACGCGTACCGGAACATGGGCCGGCTGACGCAGAGCCAGCACCTGACCATGAAGATTGCGTTTTAGCGGCCCTATTCACAAATACGGCTGCATTCGTACGTCGATGCATCCCGATCCGCGTCGTTGCTCGTCGGTTACATAGCCTCCGGCTATGCGCCCTTCTCGCGCCTCGTGGATCGGGCGCCTCGACGTCCTCGGTGCGACGCCGTATTTATGAACAGGGCCGCTTTTTCTGCTGCACTTCGGCGTTCGCGTCATCATTCGATGAAGCGTGAGAAACGCCGGCGGTCCCAGGCCATGAGGTAGGCGGAGAAGGCTCTGTGCAGTACCCCGTTTCCGTGGTGGCACTCCTTTTTCTCCCGGTATCCTATGATGTTGTCTTTGCCGTCTACGAGAATGAGCTCTTCTTTCTGCACTGTACGCTTTCCGTCAACCGGTGTTCCAACCGATCCGTGTGGTGATGGCCCTGTACCCCGCGCCGCGAATCGCCGACGCCACCTTCTCCTGGCTTCCGGGACAGAGAGCGACAACGGAACCGCCGCCTCCACCGCCGGTGAGTTTGGCGC
>CAZMKB010000334.1:0-3856 GCA_964566685.1 uncultured Gemmatimonadota bacterium
ATCGAGCAGGAGCCCCTGGTAGGGGGGATCGAGAGCGGCTTCGACGCCGATGTCGAACCGCTTCCGCTCGTCGTCGGGGCGCTGCTCGGTGTAGATTCCGAAGGCGTTGAGCGGCGTGCCCATGTCGTAGATGTGTACCGTCACCGTGAGGTCGTCCGCGGTGAGGTCCCGGAGGATGAGCTCCCGGCAGCCATAGGCGAGGAACTGCTCGGCGGCGCCGTCGATGAGCTCCCAGAGGTTGCCCGGGCCGTAGGTCTGCACTTCGCCCGCGGGCTCCCATCCCTCGACTTCGGGAAATCCGGCTGCGAGGGAAAGCGACGTCGTGCACACGGTCAGGACGAGAAAAACAGTCAGTGTTCTCATCGTATCCTCCCTCTGGATGCTCTGCCGGTGTGTCGATGAACACATACCCGCCGCTGCATGAACCGGGCCACCCATGGATCCGGATCACACCCCGGGTGGAGCACCGGGAACGTCGAGGCGTCCGGGCCGGGACAGGACAGCCGCTACGCCAGCGTCAGCATGGCGTGCGCCTTGAAGAGGCTCGTCCGTATGTTCACCCCGTAGGGACAGGCCCGGTCGCATGAGGTCGATTCGCAAAATCTGCAGAGTGACGCGTCCCGCCCGTCGAGAGAGGCGTACTTCTTCATGGCGTACTTCTCGCGGTGCTGGTGCCTGAAGTAGTACGCGTAGCGCATGATGGCGCTCACCGGGAGACGGTTGATGCAGTGCTCCATGCAGGCGCTGCAGCCGTGACGGCAGTACTGCCGGCCGTAGGCCGTCTCGAAGTCGTGCAGGAACTCGGATCCGGCCGCCGAGAGCCTGGTGCCGGAAAGCGGCACGAACCGGTCGACGTGTTCGAACGTGTTGAGCGACATGCAGGCGGTGTGCATGTCGGGGTTCGCGAGCACCCATTGCAGACAGACCTCCCGGAGCTCCTCGTTCGTGGTCGCACCGTGCTTCTCGGCGAACGGCCTGATCTCCTTCGTGGCCTCCTTCTCCCGCTCGATCCAGGCCACGATGCGCTCGATCGCCTCCTCCCGCGACATCCCCCGCTCCGCCATCGCCTCGATGTACTCCACGTAGTCCTCGTGCGGATTCTCGGGATCCCACTCCTCGATGGTCAGAACGCCCGGGCAGGTCTTCATGACCGTGGTCCCGAGGTCCTTCTCTCTGCAGGCGGCGATCACCCTCTCGGCAACCTCTTTGTTCATGAAACTGTACGTCATGAGCATGAGGTCGTATCTGCCGTCCTCGACCGCCGCCATCAGAACGTCTTCCATGCTGTCGTGCTCTTCGCTCCTCGGTCCGTGGCAGGAGAGTCCGACGAATCGCAGCCGCCCGTCGGACCGGAGTCTCTCGGCGACGGCGTGGAAGCCGGAGTGCCTGACCCTGTCCTTCCGGAGAACCGCGTGTATGAAGAGGGCGTCGATGTAGTCTGTCTTCAGCCGTTCCTGGCACTTGCCGAAGCGGTCGAGAAGCGTCTCCTCCGTGTCATCGTCGCGGATGATGAGCTTTGTGGTGATGAAGACTTTCTTCCGCTCCATGTGGGCAAGAGCCTGACCGACCAGCATCTCGGCCTGGCCGTTCCCGTACCCTTCGGCAGTGTCGATGTAGTTGACGCCTCGGTCGTACGCATAGCGGATGACATCGGCGTCTTCCTGGTCGCCGCCGATGGAGATGTCAGACACCATGAACCCGGTTCGGCCCAGCCTCCGGTGGCTCCTGATGTTCGCCTGCTCCGCCGGCTCGACGGGCGCCCCGTCCGGCACCTCCTCGCCCACTCTTCCGGAGCACATCGAGAGCGCTCCGCCGGCGACCGCCGCTCCGCCGAGAAGGAGGAAGCTCCGCCTCGAGATGGGATTGTTCTCATCAGGTGGTCGTGATTTCCTGCTCACTGCCTGCCTCCTGCCGTTCGGGAAACGGCGTGAAACCTCATCGTTCCCGTGGATGGTTCCCGCGGATCTTCACGTGGACCGGATTCGAATTGATTTTATCCCGGGGCCGGGCTCTTGTCAATGAAAAGCGGATCGATGAGAAAGCGGGCCAGCGCGATCAGTCGATGTCGTTTCCCGGACCCGCATCCTCCTCCTGGAGGTAGCCCAAGGCCTTCAGCATGCTCTGCGTCCGGGGGTCGACGCGTGAGCGGCTGTTGCGTGCAAGGAGCGATCCCTCCCGGGACCATCTCCTGAGGACGGTCCGCATCTCGTGCGCCCTGTCGCCCGTGCCGTCCTCCCGGGTGAGGTCGACCCGTTCCCGGGGATCTCTCGCGAGGTCGTACAGCTCTTCCCGGTCCCCGTGAAAGGGCATCCAGATGAACTTCAGGTCATCCATCCAGACGCACTTGGGCTTGAAATCGTTCTTGAACGCGGCGCCGTACTCGATCCGCCCGTAGGGCTTCGTCGCCTCGCAGAAGAGGGGGCGGCCGGGAATGCTCTCTCCGTGCATGGCGGGAACCAGGCTCACGCCGCCGAAGTCCCCGGGAATTTCGACGTCGAGAAGGTCGAGAACGGTCACTGCGATGTCGATGCTGCTCGCCGGGGCGCCGGAGGTCGAGCCCGCCGGGACATCGCCGGGCAGGCGGAAGATGAGGGGCACGTGGGTGGTCGTCTCGTACACCATGTAGCCGTGGTCGAAGTACTCCCCCATCTCGCGATGCTCCCAGAAGGTCTCCCCGTGATCCGCAGTGAAGACGACCAGGGTGTTCCGGAGGAGGCCTTTCTCTTCGAGGAGGGCCGTGAGGCTGCCGATCTCGTGGTCCGTGTACTCCACCTCGCCCCGGTAGAGGTCGCGCATCCGCCTCACCCGCGGATCGATCTCTCCGCCCTCATCCAGGTGTTCCTTGATGAGCTTCACGTCCTCCATCGACCCCGTGATCCCGGCCGTGCCGGCAGCTTCTCCCGTCCCGCCGTCCCAGGGAGGCGGCGGTGTGTAGGGGACGTGGGGGTCGAAGTAGTGGACGAAGAGGAAGAATGGCTCGGGCGGCCCCGCCTCGAGCCAGCGGGCCACGGCGGCGTTCACCTCTCCCGCCTTTCGCTGCGGCACGTAGCTCCCCTGCCGGCCGCTGAAGCCCTCGTCGTAGGAGAGAAATCCCTGCGCGATACCGGAGCCCGCGGTGAGCGCGAAGGAGCCGGCGAAGCCCGCCGTGTGCCAGCCTGCGTCACGCAGCACTTCGGCGAGCGTCAGGTTCGTTTCGTGGAGCGAGAAGTCGTTGCGAAGCGCCCCGTGAATGCGCGGATAGACCGACGTCATGATGGAGCTGGTCGAAGCGAGCGTGGTGGGGGCCGCGGAGTGAACGGATGTGAAGAGGCATCCTTCACCGGCAATGGCGTCGACGGCTGGAGTCCTCAGTCCCTCCCCGCCGTAGCATGACAGGTGGTCGGCCCTGAGCGTGTCGACCATGATGAGGACGACGTTCGCGGGCTCCGTCCCGCAGTCCGAAGCGACGAGCGCGGTGATCACCGCGAGCGCGAATATCCCCGTGCGAGCCATGTTCCTCCCATGTGTGTGAAACGGCATTTCCGCCGCTTCCCTGTGATCTTCCGGCGGCTCAACCGCCCTCACCCTTCGCTTTCAGCCGGCCGTCTCCACCCGTCGTGCATTCTACTCCATCCGGCGGGGCCGGTCAAGGTTTCCGGGGAATCGAGGAAAGGGACCCGCCCTCACGGAATTCCGAGCCGCCCGCCCCGCCTCCTGACCATGCCTTCGTCCACGAGATCGGAGATCACTCTCCGGAAGGCCTCGTCGCCCGACCCGACCCGCCGTGCCAGCTCTTCCCCGGTCATCGGTCCGGCGTCGAGGAGCGCTCTCAGCACGCGGCCGCGCACCTGCCGGTCGGATCCCTCGAACGGCGCCT
>CAZMKB010000335.1:0-2549 GCA_964566685.1 uncultured Gemmatimonadota bacterium
TCATCTCCAGCAGTCCCTCAGCTCCATCCCTGCCCCTCGACCTCGAACGCCGCTTTCCGCTCGATCCGCTGCACGGCTTCCCCGGGAATCATTCCCCTGGCTGCGAGGCTCCTGCACACGGCTATCTCGATGCGCAGCCACAGTGAGAACTTGCAGTCGTCGCTCCATATCCTGTCGAACGGGGGGAGGGTGTATCGTCTGATCATTGTCTGCGGCCTCATCTCGTTATCAGAGAGCGGTAGATCAGCTTTCCTCCCCGCTCGATGACGAGGAGGTTCCTGTTCGCCCTCTGGAGGTTGTCGAGAGCATCCACGGCTTCTTCCGCGGAGCGGATGTTCGTGTTGTTGACCTTGAGAATGACGTCGAAGGGAAGGATGCCGCCGTCCTCCTCGAGCTGCCTGTCCTTGACCCGGAGAACCACGGCGCCTTCTTCGTGGACGACTCCCAGCTGGCTCTTCACGGTGGGGGTGAGGTCGGTCAGAACCACGCCGATCCCGCTGTCCTGTTTTTTCGCCACGTCCGTCGGCAGGAACCGGGTCTCGAGCCGGAATGTCCGGTACTCTCCTTTCCGGAGCACGCCGATCCGGATGACCTCGCCGACCGGAACGTCCAGGATCTCGCCCTCCCAGTCGAGGACGGACCGGATCTCGCTGCCGTCGAGATCGGTGATGATGTCTCCCCTGGTGAGACCGGCTTCTTCCGCGGGGCTCAGGCCGTCGATGTCGGCGACGATGATGCCGGAAACGTGCCGTCCCTCTTCGATCTTGAGCCCGTCCCTCAGGTCCTTCGTGAGCTCCTGGGGCTGGATGCCGATCCACGGCCACCGCACCTGCCCGTACTTGACCAGGTCCTTCACGACCCTCTTGGCCCGGTTGATGGGAACCGCGAAACCCATCCCCAGGGATCCGCCGCTTTTTGTGAAGATGAAGGTGTTCACACCGACTATCATTCCCCTCGAGTCGGAGAGCGGTCCGCCGCTGTTTCCGGGATTGATGGATGCGTCTGTCTGGATCATGTTCACGAAAACCGCCGTCCGTCCGCGCTCCGGTTTCACGTCCCGCTGCAGCGCGCTTACGACACCCACCGTCACGGAAGGCTGCGGGTCATCGAGGAGATACCCGAAGGGATTTCCGATGGCGATGACCCACTCACCGGGGACCAGGTCGTCCGAGTCGCCGAGCGGAGCGACGGGGAGGTCCCCCGCCTCGATGCGCAGCAGCGCCAGGTCGGTCCTGGTGTCGGTGCCGACGACCTCCGCCTCGTACTGCCTGCCGTCCTCGAGCGTGACGAGGATCCTGGTGGCGGCGTGGACGACGTGCTCGTTCGTCAGAATGTGGCCCTTGCCGGAGACGATGAATCCGCTTCCGAGACTTTGCACCTCCCGCCGGTACCGGTGGGGGAAGAAGAAATCGCTCCAGAAGTCGTCGAATGCGAATCCTCTCTCCACGATCTGCGTCTGGACCACGTTGATGCTGACCACGCAGGGTCCCACGACACGGGCGGCTCTGACGATGGCATTCGATCTATCTTCGGTGATCGACGCCGCCGTGACCTCTTCTCCCGCCGGCGGATCTTCTTCCCCGCCGGCCGGCCGCGTTCCACCGGTCTCCTCCGGGTCAGGAGTGATCTCTTCTCCGGTCTCCGCGCGGACATCCTCTCTCTCCGCCGTCCCTTCCGGGAAAGGCGGGTCGGGGGGTGTGTCGCGGCCGAGCTGCCACCCGGCGAGGGATCCGATCACCAGGGAGGCCAGGACGATGAGAAATACCGCGAGAAAGCGGGCGATTCCGTGGTCGCTCATGCCGTGGTCACTTTTTTCCAGTCCTCGAGAAAGCGCTCGAGCCCGATGTCCGTCAGCGGGTGGTTGGCGAGCTTCCTGATCACGCTGTAGGGTATCGTGACGATGTCCGCACCGATCAGGGCGGCCTCGACGACGTGCAGGGGATGCCTGACGCTGGCGACGATGATCTCGGTCTCGAAGTCGTAGTTGAAGTAGATCGTGCTGATGTCCTGTACGATGTCCATCCCGGTGTGGCTGATGTCGTCGAGTCGGCCGATGAAGGGGCTCACGAACGTCGCGCCCGCCTTCGCCGCGAGGAGCGCCTGGGACGGCGAGAAGACCAGGGTGACGTTTGTCGGAATGCCCTCCTCGCTGCAGCGGCGGACGGCCTTGAGCCCTTCGATGGTCATGGGAATCTTCACGGCGACGTTGTCGCCGAATGTCCGCAGCTTCTTCGCCTCGGCCACCATGTCGTCGGCGCCCTGGCTGACGACCTCGACGCTGACCGGACCATCGACCTCGCTGCAGATTTCCGAGATGATGTCTTCGAAGCTTCCCTTCTTCCCCATTTTCGAGACGAGCGACGGGTTCGTGGTGACGCCGTCGAGTATTCCGATGGAGTTCACCTCTCTGATTTCGTCTATGTCGGCGGTGTCAATGAAGAACTTCATGCAAGTACCTCCAGGTGCCTGTCGTGTAATCGTGATCGGTGTCCTCGTACTCCCGGCCGAAGTCCACCCGCCAGAGGAACAGCCCGTGAGGCGGAGCTATC
>CAZMKB010000335.1:2559-3191 GCA_964566685.1 uncultured Gemmatimonadota bacterium
CGATGGATTCCGTGTCGATCTCCCCTCGGCCCGCCGCGACGATCTGGCCGACGATGCGCCTTGCCATCTGCGGCAGGAAGCGATTGGCACGGATTTCGACCACGAATCCCGGATCCCATTCCGTGATGCTCACGTGATCGACGACGGCGCGGTAGTCTTCCCGCCCGGGATCTCGTTTCGCATAGTTCCTGAAGTCCCGCACGCCGACGAAGCGGCTGCACGCAGCCGACATGGCTTCATACGAAACAGGGCCGCCGATGTTCCAGATGTACTTCCCGAGGAAGGGTGAACAAGCCCGGTCATCGGTGCCGAGGAGATAGCGGTAGGTGCGGGAGCGGGCGGAGTGGCGGGCATGGAAATCCGGCGGGACGCAGGCGAGGCTTCGCACCCGCACATCGTCGCCGGTGAGGGCGTTCATGCTCCGCTTGAGCGGCTCGAACGGGATTTCCCCGGAAATCCTGAAGTTCGCCACCTGAGAAACAGCATGAACTCCTGCATCTGTCCGCCCTGAACCGTGAAGGGTTACGCTTCTTCGAATAATTGTTTTCAGCGCCTTTTCCAGCTCTCCCTGGACGGTTCTCTGATCGGGCTGAACCTGCCAGCCCCTGAAATGGGTGCCGTCGTATTCGATC
>CAZMKB010000335.1:3201-3849 GCA_964566685.1 uncultured Gemmatimonadota bacterium
GAATTGCGCGGGTCCGCCCGCGTGCGCGTGCTTCGGGCCGGGGAAGGACAAGTTGATTTACATTAATATGATACGGCGGGCATGTCAATGAAGACGCACCGGTGAGCCGCCCGGTCGAGTGAGAATCATTTTTTTATTGACAGAATTTCCAAACTCCGGTATAATCGATTCGTTCACGGCTTCGGAGGGCACCATCCTGTCGTGACACTGACCGTTACCGGTACTGTTCTCATCACATCCGGCTCTGCTGCACACCGGTGTACCACGAAGAGCTCTTGACAGGTTCACCACGCCCGGTGCTGGCGAAGATAGTGTTATCGATGACCGGTCAGCCGAATCCAGCGGTGAAACTCGATCAGACTCGCCTGATATCCCGAGTTATTCATACGATTTCGAGTATCCTGTCACCGGATTGCACACGATCAGGTGAGAATTCACTGAACGGGGAAGGAGGAATCGAACCGGAGTTCACCGACCTGCGACGAATCCACGTTCTCTTGAGAGGGACGGCAATGAAGAAGCTCGTTACCGGGTCGAACACCTCGTCGGGCAACGCCTACGGAGGCTACTTCTCGGCCTCCTCCTCCGGCACCGGCACCCACTACGGCGTGTACGGGTACGAAGCTTCGGTCGGAACAGGAGCGGCGG
>CAZMKB010000336.1:0-3832 GCA_964566685.1 uncultured Gemmatimonadota bacterium
CCGCGGCGCCGTAGAGCCAGTTCGTGCTGTACCCGGTCGTGCCATCGATCGGCGAGTCATCGTAGGTCCCGGTGCCGTCGCGCTGTGCGATGCGAGACGCCACTTCGAAGGCGACGTCGGTTATCACGTCGAGGTCGGGGGGAGGATGACCGCTCCAGGACCAGGGGTAGAAAACGTCTTCACCGTATGAGTGGTAGCTGATCCCGAACACGAACCGGTGCCCGCCGACCCACACGAGGTCTCTGATCGCCCGGGTCTCCGACTCCGAGAAGGCCGCCGGCCCGCGGTAGATCCAGCTCGACGGGTCGGAGCTTCCTCCCGATATCCAGTTGAAATCGTAGTTCCTGTTGAGGTCGACTCCGTCGAAGTCTTCGTCGAAGACGCCGTTCCCGTTGTTGTCCCGCTGGTTCTTCCTCCACCAGGGATCGCTGAGGTCGTTGTCCATCATGTACTTGAATCCCTCGGTGTTGAGGATGGGGACGATCCAGATCTCCTCGCTGTCGACCCAGTTCGTGATGTCGGGGTCGGTTCCGTATCCTTCCAGGAGCGTCACGGCGATGCCCAGGCAGATCTCGTTGCCGAGCGGCTCGCGGGCGTGCGTGACGCCGTGAAAGAGTATTTCCGGTTCGTCCTCCTCCACATCGGGGTTGTCCGAGATCTTGAGGGCCCATATGGGGATCGACATTTCCTGGCTGGCGCCGACGACCTCGGTGTGGACGAGCCCGGGGTACTCCGCCGCGAGCGAGTCGATGAAGGCGAGGGTCTCCTCGTAATCCCGGTACTCGGGATCGATCACGATCGCAGAAGGGTCGTCGACCAGGATCTCGTACGAAAACCCGCGCCGCTCGATCTCGCTCAGCTCGGCGGCGGTGACGATGACGTGTGCTCCCTCCCGGAGATCGAGGCTCGCAAGGTCGAGATGGAGATCCGCGAGGGCCGCGTATCGGTCCGGAGACTCGAGCTCTATCCGGACCAGCTTCCGTTCCGCACCGGTTTTTCCCGGAAGGTCGGATCCGGAAAGAAGGACGACGGTCGAAGAAAAGAGAACAGCAAGCACGGTTTTCGCGAACGATCGAAGCTTCACGGGTACCTCCGTTTCCGGGCGGAACGACTTTCGAGCGGACTCCACTCCGGGAGTGAAAGCTGTCGTTGACAGGATTTTCATCCAAACTTAACTTATTTTCGTAGGCGTTCAAGTTTCTTCTCGAACACGCGTTTCTCGTACAGGAGGGATCATGAAAGTCTGGTGTCCCGGCTGTATGGAGAAAATCGACCGGAAAGCCATCGTCAGGCACATGTTCAAGTGTCCCAGCTGCGGATACAACTTCCGCAGGGGAGACGAGTTCACGACCGATGATTTCGATGACCTGATGATGATGGATTTCGCGGCTGATGGAGATCTCGACGGCCTGGTCTGAGGCAGCGGTGGGGCGACTGGAAAATGAGTTCTCCTGGTCCAAGTCCCGGGATGAACTGTTTCGCGAATGTCGCAGGAAGTATTACTACGACAAGTACGGTTCCTGGGGAGGCTGGGAGCGCGGAGCCGACGGGAGAACGCGGGCTCTGTATGTTGCGAAGAATCTCAAGAGCCGGCACATGTGGCTGGGAGAAGTCGTCCACGCGACGGTCGAGGAGATCCTGACTGCTCTCCGCACCGGAAGCAGGGTCGGGGGAGAACGTGCTCTCGCCCGGCTCACCGGCCGGATGAGGAGAGAGTTCAGGGAATCCCGTGACGGCCGCTACCGCGAGCACCCGAAACGCCACCTCGGCCTGTTCGAGCACGAGTATGCGGTTCCCCTCGACGACGAGATCTGGTTCAATCTCCACGAGAAGGCGCGAAGCTGCATTCTTCATTTCCTCGAATCAGACATTCTCCGCACGATAGCGGCGATTCCCCCCGAGAACTGGCTCGGAATCGAAACGCTCGCCGACATCACTTTCGAGGGCGACACGGTGTATCTCAAGATGGACTATGCGGCGCGGACGGCAGCCGGCGTCGTGATCGTCGACTGGAAGACGGGCGAAAAGCCGGACGTCGACTCGAACGTCCAGCTCAGCTGCTACGGCCTCTATGCGGTCACGGTCTGGGACACGGCGCCGAACGAGGTCGAGACCGTCGTGTACAACCTCGCGACGCGGGCGGAGAACCGCCGCCTTCTCCTGCCGGCGGATATCGACTGGATCAAGCACTACATACGGGCGAGCATCGCCGCCATGAAAGATCTCCTGGTCGACACGAAGAGAAATATCGCCGTCGAAGAGGATTTCCCGTTCACCGACAACGAGCTGACCTGCCGCTGGTGCAATTTCCGGAAGTGGTGCCGCAGGTTCACCGGCTGAGTGCTCCCCTCGTCCCCGCGGATACGAGCCCGGATTGTTCATGCGCTGTGGATTCCGGCGGACGCGTTTGGATTGCATGTTCGTTCCCGGCGCTCGCAATCCTCGACTCGAACCAGGAACGCCGGAAGCATGCTTCCGGAACCGCGAAGGGACCCCCCGTCGACGGACGGGAGATCCCTGGCGGGGCGGGGTATGGTGGATCGTCACTCTGTCTGCTGAGGGCCGCCGGGGGCTTCTTTCACCGAGAAGAACGCCTCCGCCGCCATCCACTCGCGTCCGACCTCGGGCCCGATCGACATCCTCACCTTGTACCTGCCGAACGGCGCAGCCTCGATCACCGGCACCGGGAGCGCGACCAGCCGCTCCTCACCCGGTTCGAGCGCGACCGGCACCGGGGCGAACTCCTGATAGAGGATCTCACGGTGCATCACCGATCCCCAGAGCTGGAATACGGTGCTCTCCTCGCTCTCGTTGCGAAGGAGCGCACTGACATAAGCCGTCTGCCCGGGTTCGACCCGGTGGGGATTGACGAACAGCATCATGTGAACCGGTGACGGCAGGACGACTTCGAAGACATCCATTGCCGTGCGCCACCGCAGGCTGTCCACCCCGGTCGTCACATGGACGCCGTAGGACCCCGGCAGCAGGCCTTCGGGGAGATCGATGAAGATCGGGATAATTTCATGTCCACCGACATCGAGGGTCACGTACTCCTCTTCCGTCCCGGTGACGGGACGGCCGTGGTGCGTGACGAAGGCCTGGTAGCCGAGCTCGATGGGTTCCGGTGCCATGTTCGCGACGAGGAGGTTCGCATAGATGTCGATCCAGGGATGGATGATGCGGGGGGTGACTTCCATGGTGGCTCGAACCGGCGGGGGAAACTTGACTTCGATCGGCCGCTCCCTGGTCAGGACCTCTCCGCTGTCTCCGGTGCTGAGATGCATGACCAGGAGGCAGGGCCCGAGCTCCAGATCACCGGGAATGGCAACCGGCTGCACGAACAGGTGATCCTCCCACTCGTAGAGCTGTCCCGGCAGTGGCTCGATGTCGAGCACCGTCTCGCCGTCACGGAGGATCTCTCCCCACAGGGTGAAGTCGAGCGGTACAGGCTGATTGTTGATGACGGCCGTCTCGACGAAGAGGATCGCTCCCGGCGGAACTTCAGGAGGGTTGGCGAAGAGCATCATCTCGATGGGATGCGGCGGATCGAGCGACGATTCGGCGGCGACCACGGGCAGCGCTGCGGTGAAGACGAGGGTCAGGACGATCGCGACGTTTCTGAGAGTCATCGGTACCTCCCTGCTGGCGGTGCTGAATGAAGTGAAGCGCTCCATCTGCTACGAGTCTATCAGGAGAGACACCGATTCGCCGAAAACGTTACATTCCGCGGGAGGATTCCGGGGGGAGAATCCCGGAAGTCGCTTTTCTCGAGCAGGTTCGGGCGCACCGGTTCCCCGGGGTTTAGTGGCCCTGGACATAAATACGCTCGTAT
>CAZMKB010000337.1:0-3822 GCA_964566685.1 uncultured Gemmatimonadota bacterium
TCGCCGCCGGCCGCCGCTGGTTCGGATCCGTCGCGGGACTCTGCGCAGCTTTCCTCATGGCGAGCCACTGGCTCCTCATCTATTACGAAGCCGAATTCCACGCCCCGGCACTCCTCGTCTTCCTGGTGCTCGCATCGCTGTATACCCTGGGTCGCTGGGTCGAAGAGCCGCGCCTTCCGAAAGCTGCTGCGGGCTGCATCCTCCTGGGCCTCGCTGCGCTCGTCCGCCCGAACATCCTCCTGTTCTTCCCGGCCGTACTCGCCTGGAGGGCATGGGTGCACCGGCGCTGGAATCCGGGGGACCGGAGACTCGCACCTCTCATCGCGACGGCGTTCCTCTCTCTGATCCTTCCCATCGCTCCGGCCACAATCCACAACTACCGGGCGAGCGGCGACTTCATCCCCGTGTCGACGAACGGCGGCATCAACCTCTTCATCGGGAACAACCCGCAGGCCACAGGACTGGTAGCAGGATACCTTCCTGGTCTCGGGAAGTTCGAAACCTGCTTCGACTATCCGGCCGTCATCCGTGAACTCGAAAGAAGGGAAAAGAGGAGGTTCGCACCGGCGGAGGTCTCTTCGTGGTTCACGAGAGAGGCGCTCCGCTGGATAGAATCCGAACCGGAGAAATTCCTCGAGCTCACCCTGAAGAAGGCGGCACTCTTCTGGGGTCCCGAGGAGATCGCCCACAACAAGGTGGTGGCGCTCGAACGCAAACACTCGACGGTGCTCCGGCTGCTTCCCCTCCCCTTTCCGGTTCTCCTCGCACTGGCCGTGACGGGGCTCTTTCTCCTCCCGGGGGTGTGGAGAGCGCGGGAGCAGGTCCCTTCCGGACCACCGGGGATGACCCGGATCATGGCCGTTCTCCTTCTCCTTTTCATCATGACCTGGTTCCTGTCCGTGCTCCCCTTCTTCGCCGCCTCGCGCTACCGCGTACCCGTTCTCCCGGCTCTCATGCTCCTGGCCGGAGCCGGAGCGGGCGGCTTCGTGAGGCAGCTCTACGAAAGACGGTTTTTTCGTGCAGCACTCGCCGTGGCCTTCGCCGTGATCGTCGGCCTCATTGCGGCATCGAATCCCTACGCGTACGAGCAGGACCGGACGAAGTGGCACATGGACCGCGGGCGGGCATTCCGGCTCGCCGGAGACATGACAGCCGCACTCGAGGAGTTCCGTGAATCGGTCCGTCTCAGCCCGGACTTCCCGGACGCGCGTTTCGAGACGGCGAACCTCCTCGCCGCGACCGGCGACACGACGGAGGCGGTCAGCACGTACCGGCGGGTGCTCGACCTGCAACCCGGCCACCTCCCCTCCCTCATCAACCTCGGCGCGGTGCTCGCACGACAGGGGAACCTCGAGGAGGCGATCGGCGTCTACGAGCGTGCACTGGCGACAGATCCCGCCTCGGTCGAGGCGCGGTTCAACCTGGGCCTCGCTCTCGAGCAGAGCGGCAGGCTGGAGGAAGCCGGGGAGGAATACCGTCGGGCGCTCGAGCTCAGGCCCGCATTCACCCCGGCACGCCGGAGCCTCCAGAGGGTGCTGTGGGCGATCAGGGACAATTGAGCGCCGGAACAACCGGGAGGAGCCGCCGCTTTGGGCTGCCCTTGCAGGGTCGTGTTGTCGTGACTAAAAAGTAATACGGCTCCGGGCTTTCGAGCCCGGCTGGACGTATGACTCCGCCGGGGGAAGGATGTGCACGTGGAGATTTCCAACGAAGACACGGCTCCGTCAGTCCCCGGCACGAACCTGACACACGACGAGGGAGGCGGAACATGAAAAGGCACCTGTTCACGGCAACGATGATGATCCTGCTCATTGCGGGCACCGGTACGGCAGGAGAAGATGAAGAGCGGATCCGGCAATCGACCAGGCTCTGGGATGAGGCGTTCGACGCTTCCAATGCACAAGGGCTGGCGGTGCTCTACACTCACGATGCAATGCTGCTTCCTCCCGGCGGGGAAACGGTCAAGGGTCGTGACGCGATCGAGCGGTTCTGGAGCGAAGCCATGGAAGGCGTCACGGGAGACCTCAACATACAGGAAATCAAAATACAGGGTTACCTCGCGTACGTGGTGGGCACGTACGACGTGTTCGACGGGGAGGGCAAACGCGTCGAACAGGGTAAGTACATGGAAATCCGTGTGCGGGGAGACGGCGGATGGCCGATCCACAGAGACATCTGGAACGCCAGCACTCCGAAGCAGGAGACAGCAGGTCACTAATGTCCCGCCCGGAGAACTCTTCACTGCCGGAAACACGCGACAGAAAGGGCTGGGTTAAGCGGCTGTTCGAGGTGGTGGACGAGAGGGATGCTGAACGGTTCGCTTCCTTCCTGGCCGAAGACGCCGTGTTCCGTTTCGGGAACGCCGATACCGTGAAGGGGAAGGCCGCGGTCAGAAAGTACGTCGAGAGATTCTTCGACAGCATACGGGGCCTTCGCCACGTTGTGGAGAGGGTCTGGCACGAAGAGGGGGCGGTGATCAGCCACGGGACCGTGACCTACACACGCCACGACGGGAGCACGTTGAGCGTACCGTTCGCCGTCATCCTCGGTGTCCGCGACGATTCCCTGATCACCGAATACCTCGTCTTCGCGGACACGTCGGAGCTCTATCACCATGACACCGGCGGTGAAATCGAGGAGATCGGAGAACGGTACCGGCTGCTCTTCGAGAACATGACTGAAGGATTCGCCCTCCATGAGATCATTACCGATGAGGAGAACCGGCCGTGCGACTACCGGTTCCTCGAGGTCAATCAGGCGTTCGAACGGCTGACGGGCCTCAAACGGGAGGATCTGATCGGAAGGCGTGTTCTGGAGGTGCTGCCCGGAACCGAGCCGCACTGGATCGAGAACTTCGGACGGGTCTCGCTGACCGGCGAATCCGTGCACTTCGAAAATTACAGCTCCGTCCCGGGTCGCTGGTACGACGTCATCGCTTACCGGCCGGCACCCCGCCG
Source organism: uncultured Gemmatimonadota bacterium (assembly GCA_964566685.1). Classification (GTDB taxonomy): domain Bacteria; phylum Gemmatimonadota; class CAZMKB01; order CAZMKB01; family CAZMKB01; genus CAZMKB01. Next base: position 2,958 of record CAZMKB010000337.1, read on the forward strand.
GTTCGCCGTGATCTTCACCGACATCACCGAACGCAGGCGGGTCGAAGAAGAACTCCGCCTGAGCAGGGAGGACCTCAACCGGGCGCAGGCGGTGGGCCAGATCGGCAGCTGGCGCCTCGACACGCAGCGGAATGTCCTGACCTGGTCCGACGAGACTCACCGCATTTTCGGCATCCCCCGGGGAACACCGATGACCTACGAGGCGTTCCTCGACACCGTCCACCCCGACGACCGTGATTACGTCGATGCCAGGTGGAAAGCTGGCCTCCGCGGCGAGCCGTACGACATCGAGCATCGTATCATCGTGGCCGGAGAGGTCAAGTGGGTTCGCGAGAAGGCCTACCTCGAATTCGACCATGCCGGCGTGCTGCTGGGCGGTTTCGGGATCACGCAGGACATCACGGACCGCAGGTGGGCCGAAGAGGAGCTGAAAACGCTGAACGAGACCCTCGAGCAGAGGATCGCCGAGCGCACCGCGGAAGTCCAGCAGCAGGCCGACCAGCTGAGGGCGCTCGCCAGCCAGCTCAGCAGCGCCGAGCAGCGGGAACGCAGACGGCTCGCGAGAATACTCCACGATCACATCCAGCAGCTCATCGTGGGGGCACGGCTGCAGCTGACATGGCTGAAGTTCGACACCACCCCGGATCCCGAGCGCGTTCAGGCGATCATCCAGGGAGTCGACGCCATCCTCAACGATGCTCTCGAGGCCTCGCGCAACCTGACCCTCGACCTCAGCCCGCCCATGCTCCGGGAGGCCGGACTGACAGGCGCGCTGCAGTGGCTGGCCTCGCGGATGAAGGATAAGAATCTGTTCACCGTGAATCTGCGTGCCGACAACAGGGCGGAGCCGGCTGCGGAGGAAACT
>CAZMKB010000338.1:0-3814 GCA_964566685.1 uncultured Gemmatimonadota bacterium
GGTCCTGCAGGGCGCGGTGCAGCTCGGTCTCGTCGCCGTCCTCGCCGTGATGGGGGTCCTGGAGCCCACCGTCTACGTCATGGCCTTCGCGGCGGCACCGCTCGCGGCGTTCGTCGCCGGCCTCCTGCTCGCGCCGCGGACGTTCCTCCGCGTGCGCGGCGAAGCGGGAGGAGTCGTCCGGGAACTCCTCGGCTTCGGGAAGTGGGTCATGGTGTCCACCTTCGCGACCATGTTCATCATGCGGCTCGATATCCTCATGCTCGCCTCCATGTCCGGCACGGCCGAAGTGGGAAAGTACGCCGGTGCGAACCAGCTGGCCTCACTGTTTCCGCTCCTGACGGGTGCCGTCACCACGGCGCTCCTGCCCCGTGCCACCGGCATCACCGCCCCCGGGGAGCTCAGGAGCTACGTGATGAGCACGTTCCGCGTCACCCCCCTCGCCGGCCTCGTGGCCCTGCCGCTTCTCCTCTTCGCCGGGCCCCTGGTGGGATTCCTCTTCGGAACCGGGTACCTGGAAGCAGTTCCCATATTCAGGGTGCTCCTGGTGAGCTTCCTCCTCAGCGTCGTCATGAATCCCGCCAGCCTGGCTCTCTACTCCCTCGATCGGGCCGACCTGCTCGCCTTCATGAACCTCACCCAGCTCGGCATCAACTTCGCAGGGAACCTCCTGCTCATTCCGGTCATGGGCGGGCTCGGAGCCTCGCTGAGTTCGCTTGCAGTGAGGGTGTTCGGCAGTGTATATATACTCTTCAGCCTCAGGAAGCTTCTGTTCACTGGAAGAGAGCCCGACGGCGATGGACGGAACACCGGATCACGAACAGGTACACACCGCGGTGAAGATGCGTGATGTCACCTTCATCGCCACCTACGCAGGAAGGGAGCCGGACCTCGGGGTCCTGCTCGAATCCCTCCTCCGGCAGACGTCGCTGCCGCGGGAAGTCGTCCTGGTCGACGGAGGTCCGGCGGGCCGGGTTCACGGCGACGTGACGGCTTTCACGGAAGAAGCCCGGCGCCGCGGAATCCGGGTGATCGTTCTCGAGCGGCCGGGTTGCCGCATTGCGGCCGGCCGCAACAGCGCAACCGGGAGGGCGGTGCACGACATCGTGGCTTCCTCCGACGCCGGGTGCATCCTGGAGGAGGACTGGCTGCGGGCGATCACGGCTCCCTTCGAGAATCCGGAAGTGGACGCCGTCGCCGGCACCTACCGGCCGGTTCCCGGGTCTCTCTGGGAGAAGGCCTCGGCGGCGTTCCTCATGCCCGACCCCGACCGAACGGCGCGTAGGCTTCCCTCGGCCCGCTCCCTCGCCTACCGGAAGAGGGCCTGGAAGGCCGTGGAGGGATTCCCGGAAGAGCTCGCGCACGGGGAGGACACCGTCTTCGCCCTCAGGATGCAGGATGCCGGACTCCGGATCGAATTCGCCGGGGACGCCCTGGTCAGGTGGCGGCCCCGTCCCGGCCCGGTCTCCTTCTTCCGGCAGATCTTCCGCTACTCCGCCGGTGACGGAACAGCCGGCGTCATGCGGGGCTACTACCTGAAGAAAATCACGATGTTCACGGTGCTGGTGTTTCTCCTCCTTCTCGTGCCGGTGGTGCCGCTCCTTGCGGTCCTGCCGGGTGCCTGCGCCGCGGCGGCCTTCGCCGTGCTCGCACGGAGAGTGCCGCCGGAGCTCGGCGGTGCCGGTGTGCACCTTCTCCTCCTGCCGGTTTTCCTCCTGCACCTGCTCGCACAGGTCACGGGGTTCCTGTACGGGGCGGCGAAACGGGAGGGGAGCGGAACCGCCGGAAAACCGGATGCCGAAAGGAATTGGTGATTGCACATGAAGGTGCTTCACGTCATCGACAACTCGAAGCGCGGGGGCGGGCAGATCCATGTCAGGAGCCTCCTCTCGGCCCTCGCGGATCGCGGTCACGAGCTCCACCTGGCGGCTCCCGCCGACGGAGACAGCTTCGCCGGACTCGACCGCCGGGGGGTCGTCCTGCACGACATTCCCATGACCGGATTTCCCCGGCCCCGGAACGTCTCCGTGCTGGTCGATCTCGTGAAAAGTATCGAGCCGGACATTCTCCACCTGCACGGCAGCCTCGCGGCTGTGTGGGGCCGCCTGGCAGGGATGTTCTCCGGGGACGTGTCGGTCGTGTACACCTACCACGGCGTCCACTACCTCAGGGAACAGCGGTTCCCGCGGACGCAGCTGTTCTACCTCGTCGACCGCGTGCTCTCCGGCCGCGCGGACCGGGTGATCTGCGTCTCGGAGTCCGACCGCGGGCTCGTCGAGCAGTCCGGCCTGGCCGGACCGGAGAACGTCCGGGTCGTGAGAAACGGCATCGATTTCCGGGAGGTGACGGAGAGCGGTCCCGAATGGAAAGAGAGCCGGCTCGAATTTCCCGAAGCAGAGCGTATCGTCATCACCGTGGCCCGGCTCCACCGGCAGAAAGGCCACGAGTTCCTCCTGCGGGCCGCCGTGAAGGTCCTGGAGGAATTTCCCCAGACGACGTTCCTCCTGGTCGGTGACGGTCCGGAGAAGGCCAACCTGAAGGTTCTCGCGAACCGCCTCGGCATCCAGGACCAGATCTCTTTCCTGGGTGAACGCGAAGATGTCCCCACGCTCCTCTCGATGTCGGATCTCTTTCTCCTTCCCTCGCTCTGGGAGGGAATGCCGCTCTCGGTGCTCGAGGCCGCCTTCCTCAGGATTCCCATGGTCGTGTCGGCGGTCGAAGGCATGGAGGAAGTGCTCCGGCACGGGGAGCACGCTCTCATGGTCCCACCGGGGGACGAGGAAGCGATCGCCGATGCCGTCTGCGCCGTCCTCTCGGGCTCGGTGGACCTCGAGTCGATGAAAGAGGCCGCCGCACGGCTCGTGGAACGCGATTACTCCGCGGAGAACATGGCACGGGAGACGGAAACGGTTTATCGCGAGCTCGCCCGGGAGCATGAACGGGGGGCGGGCTCTCCACCATGAGGATCGCGATCGTCCACGACTGGCTGACCGGCATGCGGGGCGGGGAGAAAGTCCTGAGGCACGTTCTCGGACTCTACCCCGGCGCCGACGTGTTCACGCTCTTCTGGAAGCGGGGCTCGGTCGATCCCGAAATCGAGCGTCGCGTGGCCGCCACATCGTTCCTCGACAGGCTCCCCCGGGGTCGCGGCCTCTACCGGTACTATCTCCCGCTCTTTCCCTTCGCCGTGGAGGCCTTCGATCTCACCGGATACGATCTCGTCATCTCCATCAGCCACTGCGTGGCGAAGGGGGTCATCACCACGCCGGAGAGCGTTCACGTCTCCTACGTCCTGACACCGATGCGATATGCCTGGGTGCTGGAGGACGAGTACTTCGGGGGAGGGAGGGTTCCCCGCCCCTTCCGTGCGCTGCTCGGGCCGGTGCTCTCCTGGCTTCGGGTCTGGGACAGGACGGCATCCGACCGGGTCGATCACTTTCTCACCGATTCGGAACACGTGAAAAGGCGCGTGGCGAAGTTCTACCGGAGGAAAGGGACCGTCGTCTACCCGCCGGTCGACATAGATCGATTTTCGCCCGGCGAGGAGCGGGAGGACTACTACCTCTACCTGGGCTCCTTCGCGCCGTACAAGCGGGCGGACCTGGCCATCGAGGCCTGCAGGAGGAGCGGCCGCAGGCTCTACCTCGTCGGGTCGGGGCAGGACGAGAAGCGGCTCAGGCGCCTGGCCGGCGGCAATCCGTCGATCCGCTTCCTGGGCGGGCTCGACGACGGCGAGGTCGCGCTCCGGCTTGCCCGCGCACGTGCGCTCATCTTCCCCGGTGAGGAGGATTTCGGCATGGTCCCGGTCGAAGCGCTC
>CAZMKB010000339.1:0-3787 GCA_964566685.1 uncultured Gemmatimonadota bacterium
TCGTGGCAAAGGAGCCCCGGACCCGCCTGATCGGGGAGGTGTTCAAAAACGCCGGCTTTCACACGGCGGCGATCAGCGCCCACGCGTGGTTCACGAGCGAGACCGGGCTCCTCACGGGCTTCGACGAGGTTACGATCGTCGAGTGCGGCGCCTCGGAGCGCCCTTACGCAACCGCCGATGAAGTCATCGATGAAGCCATGGACCTCATGGAGAGGGTTCGATCCGGTCCCGGCGCACCGGACCGGATGTTCGTCTACCTTCACCTGATGGACACGCACTTCCCCCACTTCAGAAGATCCGGGCGCCGGTACTTCACCGGTGAGTACGACAGGTTCGAGGGAAATCAGCTCCTCGAACGCGGACAGCCCCGCAGGGTACAGACCATGATCGGCCAGAACACGTTCTACCTGGGAGAAGTTTCTCCCGAATACCTCCGGCTGATGAACGATCTCTACGACAACGATCTGCTCTTCGCGGACGGCCAGATCGGGCGCTTTCACGACTGGCTCGAAAGGAAGGGCGTTTCCTCCCGGACGACCTGGATCATCACGGCGGATCACGGCGACTGTCTCGGCGAATGGGGCATGTGGAGCCACTCGGCGATATTCTGCGACCCGAATCAGCACGTGCCGCTCATCGTGAGCGGACCGGGTCTCGATCCGAACCGGCGGGAGATAGACGAGTTCACCCAGCACGTCGATGTGCTGCCGACACTGATGTCGCTCTGCGGGCTTGAACCGCTGCCGGGACAGGGTCTCGACGGGATGGATCTTCTCCCGCTCCTGCGGGGAGAGACCGGGGCGAAAGAGAACGACGTCGTCTTCTACACAACGTACCACACGATCGGGGCCAGAAACAGGTTCGCGCTCCTTCTGAGGAGAGAGTTCCTCCACGACACAATCTTTCTCCGGTTCGAGGAGCGGGACGGAATGGGGAACGACGAGCTCGAGCGCGAGCTCGCCGATCTCCTCGAAGAGAGAATCGAGCCGCTGCGGCGGAGATACCTGTCCAAACCGCTGGAGAAGCCGGGCGGGCCCTTCATGAACGTGTATTTCGGAGAAAACATCGAGGTGTCGCCGACCGATGCGTGCCTCTTCTGGGCTCCGTACACGAGGCCTCCTTCCCGGGGCCCGGACTACATCGAGCAGGGATTCGGCGGAGACGGCAGGTGGTTCGTGACCCGGTGGGGGGTGTCCGCCGACGGGAGAAGCGAAAAACCGGCGCCGATCACGCTGAAATGCCGGGTGCCTGACGGAAGATATGAGGTTTCCTTCTACATCGGAGAAGTCTCCCACGACAACCCTGAGGGTGTTCCGACCGTGTTCGGGTACCGTGCCGAGGACGAAACGGAGTGGAGACGGGCCGACAGCCGGGAGAAAGTGGACCTGTCGTCTCTCCTCGAAGCGGCCCCGGATCTGAAGCGGAGAAGCACGTCCTTCGTCCGCGCGGGGTGTTACACGGTTCAGGATGAGTCCTTCGACTGCGACATCACCACGGAAGACGGGTTCTGGACCTACCTCATCGGCATCCTGTTCGTTCCGGAAGGGAGCACGCTGCCGGGCGACCTGGGTGAAGAGGAGCGAAAAGAGCGCAACGATCTCAATGAACGGCTGAGAGAGCTCGGCTATCTCCAGTGACGGCCATCAGGGTCCCTCCCGCAGCGATTGCACATTTTCCGTTTCCCATATGAAAATCGTATCGAATTCTTCGCAGGGTACGAGCCCGAACTCTCCACACCGGGAGTCCGGGATCGTTTTCTATCAATCAGTTAGGAAGAATCCACGGCAGCCGTTACATTCTGTAGCAGCTGGCATGTCCTTTGCATTTATCCGGTTACGTAGCTTGCCGGGCCATGGGCGATGGATTGAAGGATCAGGGAGGTCCTGTGATGCTTCAGTTCAGCGCCAGATCGATTTTTCTCACCATACTGATGTCGTTTTCCCTGCCGGTCGTGCTGGCGTGCGCCGTGGTGACCCTCGAGTGGGAGGAGAACACGGAACCGGACCTCAAGGGCTACATTCTCTCCTACGGCTTGGAGTCCGGCGAGTACACCGAGACGATACTGATGGGGCAGCAGACGAGGATCTCGGTCGGCGGCCTCGAGGAAGGGACGGAATATTTCTTCGCCCTCCAGGCGTACGACCGGACGGGCAACACGAGCGAGCTGTCGGACGAGATCTCTCACGTGGTCCAGGATGCCGGCGACGATGATCTCGATCTCATCACGCCGAACGGCGGCGAGAAGCTCCCGGGTGGAAGCAGTCACAGCATCGAGTGGGTGGTGATTCCCGGAGTCGAGAAGATCCGCATCTTCGTGTCGACGGACGGCGGCGACAGCTGGGAGCTGGTGAAGGGCAACACGAAAAACGACGGCCACTGGCTGTGGACGATCCCGGACTTCAGCTCGGACCAGTGTCTCATGAAGATCGAGGAGTACCAGAACCCGGACATCTACGACGTCAGCCTCGATTTCTTCTCGATCGGCGAGACCGTCGGCATCGATAGTGACGCGCCGCCCTCCCGGCTTCCGAGAGCAGTACGGCTGCACCAGAACTATCCCAATCCCTTCAATCCCGTGACCACGATCTCTTTCGACGTTTCCGGGTCTCCTGATGAATCGGCCGCACGGCTCGTGACGATATCCGTCTACGATACCCGGGGGAGGCACGTCAGGACCCTGGTCGAGGAGGTCCTCGCCCCCGGGACCCATTCCGTGTGCTGGGATGGGAGAACAGAGCGGGGAGAAATCGCCTCTTCCGGCATCTACTTCTACCATCTCCGTGCGGGAAAAGAAACGACATCCCCCCGGAAGATGGTTCTGGCCAGGTAGTATCGGTACTCGAATGTACGGTCTATCCTTCCCGTCCTCCCTGATGTTCAGGATGGGACACCGGCGTCCAGTATCCGTCCGGCCGCAGAGACGAGCGTCCTGGCCTCCTCCCTGCATTCCCGCAACCCGATGACGATGAATGTATTACGCACCTGCGTCGGGAAAATTTCAGGGCTCACCATGGCACAGAAATTGCTCTTTTCATGCTTTCGACACGCGTGGATACCGACGTATTCACACAGACTTCCATCGATGATCGATAGGGATTCGGCGGACGACAGTGATGACACGACACCTGGTGGCGATCGTTGCGGGTATTCTCATATCCTCTTCGCCACTCTCTGCTCAGCTCGATCACTTCGATTTCGACACCGTCGGTGACGCCACGGCCGGCCAGCCGCTCTCCGTCACCGTCATCGCGAAAGATGCCCTCGGCGACACCGTCGAGACGTTTCACGGAAAGTGCGACCTGTCAGACCTGACCGGGACGCTCACCCCTGACTCGACCGGCTCGTTCACCGCCGGAGTCTGGACCGGGAATGTGACGATGACGGAGACCCGCACCGGCAACACCATCACGGCGACGCTCGGTGCGGCGACAGGAACCTCCAATGAATTCGACGTGGGTCCAGGCCCGCTCGATTACTTCTCCTTCAGCACGATTACCTCACCGAAGACCGCCGGTGTCGCCTTCGGCGTCACCATCACCGCCCACGACGCATACGACAACCTGAAAACCGATTTCAACCAGACGGCGACGCTCTCCGACGTCACGGGGACGCTGAGCCCCACTTCGGCGGCATTCAGCGGCGGGCAGTGGTCGACGGCGAACATGACCATCACCGAAGCGGTGAACCCCGACTCGGTGACCGCGGACTACGGGGGGGTGAGAAACAGCAGCAACACCTTCCAGGTCGTACACGGCGAAATCCATCACTTCGAGTTCGATGACATCAC
>CAZMKB010000340.1:0-3773 GCA_964566685.1 uncultured Gemmatimonadota bacterium
GGTATCGGGGATTGACGAGGAGAAGATCCGGCATGGCTCCTTCCGTTATCTCATCAACTGGCTTCAGCGCTCATGGGATCGTCATCGGAGGCCCCTGCCTGTTCGTCTATGATCGATTCCCGTGAAAGATTGTTCCTCACGACGCAATCGACGATGGTCGGATCGAACTGGTAACCTGAGAACCGTTCGAGCTCATCGAGGGCCTGCTTGTGCGACAGGGCTTTCCGGTAAGGTCTGTCCGAGGTCATCGCATCGTAGGCGTCGGCCACCATGATGATCCTCGACCCCAGGGGTATGTCGTCTCCCTCGAGCCCGTCCGGATACCCCGTACCGGCGTACGTCTCGTGATGATGACGGATGATATTCTCGATGTCCCCCCTGAGAAAACTCACGTGGGAAACGAGCTCCGCACTCAGCACCGGATGCTTCTGGATGATACGGTACTCCTCCGGCGTCAGCTTCGAGGGTTTCCGGATGAGATCGTGGTAGATGCTGCCGATCTTTCCCACGTCGTGCAGGATCGCGGCGATCTCGATCTTCTCGATTTCCTTCATGGGAAGATCCATCGATTCCGTGATAGCTTTCGCGTAGCGGGCGACCCGCTCGGAGTGACCGGAGGTGTACGGATCGCTCGCCTCGATCCCCTTGACCAGGGCATACACCGTCTCCTTGTATGTCTTCTTCAGCTCGAGGTAGAGGTGATAGCCCTGCCGCACGAGCATCATGGGGAGGAAAAACAGGAAGAGACCCCAGATCCAGAGCTCCAGGTAGAGGTAAGCGAGGAAGAGCATCAACGGAATGGAACCGACCTGATAGAAGAGCTGCCACTTGCAGTTCTGGTACCAGACGCGGTAGGGAGAGAGACCTTCGTAGAAGCCGACCGCCATGCTGACGAGACCGGTGTTGAGAAAATAGAACACGAGCACCCCGATCGTGACGGGGATGAGGACGAAGGGAAAGTCGAGAACTCCAACCCTGCCGCCGAGCTCCACGTACACGAAGCCTCCCAGTCCCGCCGACACCGTGAGCTGCAGGAAATTGTGGAGTATGCGGAGAGGCTCCGTCTTCCTGACGAACGCATTGATCAGGAGCCAGGTGGCGACGATCACGGCCACGGCGGGCAGCGGGCCGAAGAGGATGATCAGGGGCCAGGCGAGCATGGTCATCACGGAGAGGAGAGCTCCGCCCGTCGGCAGCTCCACGCTCAGGACGAACGAGAGGATGTTCAGAAGGCCGAATGCAATGAGACCGCCCAGGCTCTTCGTGTCGAGAGAAACGGAGACGCCCTGACGGAATAGGAGGAAGAGGGTGAGTGTACAGCTGCCTGCCAGGAAGGCGAGGTAGATCCAGAACCTGAGCGAAACAATTCCTTTGTTGTTGTTCGTCATAAGCATAAAACGGCTGACACCCGCCGTGTCGCTACCAGACAACCCCGCCGGTGTGAACCAGGACGGAGATTGCCATAACTGCCTTGCTAACCACCTTCATGAGCTTAACAAGCACGAAGAATCACCTCCTTTTGTGTATGGACTGGATCGAGTCCGCTACACTCAAATCCGGTGTTTACTCCGCTCGCTTGTTTCGCTTCGCTCTCAGCATCCTCACCGGGTGTCAGCCGTGAACTTCCGTATGAACATGGAACACCCCGCACCCTTCTGTGCTGCCGTTTCCACCTCCGGATCAGAGACCGTGAGACCCCTCATACATACGTCAGCAACCTGTTCAGCGCATCGAGGCTGGCGGAAGCCGCGGACCGGAAACGGTCTTCACCCATGAAGCACGCCCCGACATAGCTCCTGGAAGAATCGGAGGACCTGAGACCCACGGTGACGACGATGATCGACTCCGCGGCATCCCCGACGGTCCTCAGTGTCTCCAGCGTGAGAGCGTACTCCCCGTCCAGGAAATTTTCGAGAGCCGAGAGCGTGGCCCGGGAACACATCCTGAGCTTGCTGTCGACCGTCGAGGCGTCCTCCGCGATGCCTTTGTAAACGTTTCCTTCGAGAGAGAGTGTGACTTCGGCTCTCGACTTGACCTCCGAGATCTGCATCACCTCTACCTTGATCAGCTTGAGCCTTGGCCGGGCTTCCGGATAGATGCGGCCGGCCGGCCGGGGCCCCCGGGTGGTGAACTCCCGGTAGTCTTCGACCGTTCGCCCCTCGGCCGGTCCCTTGATCTGGGCGACGCTGATCTTCTTGTGATCGATCTTGATGTTGAATCCGGACAGGAGCGCGGACTCCACATCACGAACGGTCTGTTTGGGCTGCCGATCGGACGTCGTGAGGACGTGGATCTCGGAGATGTTGCCGTCCGGAGCGGTCCGGATCTTCGCGGAGACCACTCCGGGAAGGTTACAGAGAAGCTTCTCGATCAGAGACAGCGGTCTCGAACTCTCCATTTCTCCGTCCTCTGGAAGTGCCCTCCCACTGCTTCACGATTATAATAACGTACGGTTTTCCGGCTGTAAAGAGATATCTTACTCACTTCCCTGCCGTTCCTGCTGTTTCCTGATTGCGTCGATCCTCCTGGCGACGCTCTTCTCGGCGTCCCACCGCTCGGGTTTGACGAAACGCGAGCCGATGAGGCTCTCGGGCAGATACTCCTCCCGGACGACATGGCCCGGATAGTCGTGCGGATACCGGTATCCGGCGCCGTAGCCCAGCTCCTTCATGAGACCGGTCGGGGCGTTGCGGAGGTGGAGGGGGACGGGGGAGGACGAGGTGCGGTCGGCGGCCTCCTTCGCTTCTCTGAGAGACCGCAGCACCAGGTTGCTCTTCGGAGCGAGTGCGAGGACGAGCACCGCGTGGGCCAGGACGAGCTCGGCTTCCGGGAGGCCGACGAAGTGTACCGCTTCCTTCGCGGAAACCGCTGTCGTGAGGGCGCTCGAGTCAGCGAGCCCGATGTCCTCGGAAGCGAAGATGACGAGACGGCGGGCGATGAACAGCGGATCCTCCCCGCTCTCCAGCATCCTGGTGCACCAGTAGAGGGCAGCATCCGGGTCGCTGCCGCGCAGGCTCTTGATCATGGCCGAGATGAGGTTGTAGTGTTCCTCTCCCGCCCGGTCATACCGGTACGCGCTCCGCTGCACCGCGGCCGCGACATCGTCCCGGTCGGGTGTCCTCCTGCCCGAGGCGTCGGGTTCGACGAGAACCGCGAGCATCTCGAGCCCGTTGAGGAGGCGGCGGGCATCTCCGCCCGAGAGAAGAATCAGGTGATCGAGCACCTCGTCATCGAGGACGAGACGCCTGTCTCCCAGGCCGCGCTCACGGTCTTCACAGGCACGACGGGCGATGCGTCGCAGCTCATCCGCCCTCAGCGGGTTCAGTGTGAGGACCGTCGTCCTGGACAGGAGCGGGGCGACCACTTCGAACGAGGGGTTCTCGGTCGTCGAGCCGATGAGGATGATGGTCCCGTTTTCCACGTGGGGGAGGAAGGCGTCCTGCTGGGCCTTGTTGAAGCGGTGGATCTCGTCGCAGAACAGAATTGTCTTCTGCCCCCTGAGCGAACGGGCCCCCTGGGCCTGCTTGACGATCTCCCGCACCTCTCTGACACCGGAAGTGACGGCGCTGAAGAAGACGAAATTCCCGCCGGTCCTGCCGGCGATGATACGGGCGAGCGTCGTCTTTCCCGTGCCGGGCGGTCCCCAGAAAATGAGCGAGGAAACTTCATCGGACTCGATCATCTTCCGGAGGACCTTCCCTTCTCCGAGAAGGTGGTCCTGTCCGACGAACTCCTCGAGGCTTCGCGGCCTCATCCGTTCCGCCAGAGGTCCA
>CAZMKB010000341.1:0-3771 GCA_964566685.1 uncultured Gemmatimonadota bacterium
ACCAGGGGCTCCTGCTCGATGGGCCGCACTTCGTCAAGGTCGAGGCATTCCGGGGCGAGATCGACGTGAAGAAGGGAAAAGCGCTCCTCGAGGCGATCGCACGGGCACTGCCCGGAGACGACCGGCTGCCGGAAGCGCTCGGACTCCTGCCCTCTGCGGGGAGGGTCGAAGGGTCCGAGGGCTACGCGAAGGAGAGCTTTCTCGGCCTCGCGGACCTCGAGAACTGCGTCTACGCCACCTACCGCGATCCGTCGGGTCACGAGTGCATTCTCTTTCTCCTGCTGCCGGCCGCCGGGAAGACGATCGATGACTCCTGGCGGAAGCACGCCGGGAAGTGGCAGACGCTCACGAGGGACAACCGGACCTACCTCTATCGAAACGTTCCGTACAAGGGGACGGTCGGCCTCGCCCGGACAGAGAACGGCCTCCTTGGCGTCGCCGGCGTCAAGAGCGAGCTCGAGATGCTCCAGTGGCTCGGCCGCTACGCGGACTGAGCTCCGCTGCACCCGGGCGGGTGATACAATTATTGATTGACAATCCCCGGCCTGATGACGAATCTCTGTCAGGCGCGGTATCCGTTTATCCCGTGACCACGCCATCCAGTTTGTTGAATGATCATGTTCGATCGAAGCGGTGACGTGAGCCCGCTTCTGCGAGTGAACGTTTCTCCGATCGACAAGCCTGAAGGAGGTGTGGTCATGGCGACCCTCACCGTTACGAGTTCGAAAGGTAATCCCTCCACGCTCGACGAGGCCGCAGTCGAAGAGTTCGGTGTGGGCCTTCGCGGTGTTCTCCTGAAACCCGATGACTACGGCTACGAGGATTCGCGACGGATCTGGAACGCCATGATCGACCGGCGTCCCGCTCTGATCGCCCGGTGCACGGGGACGGCCGACGTCATCCGCTCGGTGAACTTCGCCCGGGAGAACGACCTCACCCTCGCGGTCAAGGGAGTGGGGCACAACATCGCCGGCAATGCGGTGTGTGACGGCGGCATGGTGATCGACCTCTCGTCGATGCGCTCGGTGCAGGTCGACCTGGAGACACGCCGGGCCTACGTGGAGCCGGGGGCGACCCTGGGCGACGTCGATCACGAGACCCAGGCCTTCGGTCTCGCCCTGCCGGTGGGCATCAATTCGACGACCGGCGTTTCCGGGTTGACGCTGGGTGGCGGCTTCGGCTGGCTCACCAGGAAATACGGCATGACGGTGGACAATCTCGTTTCGGCGGATGTCGTCACGGCCGACGGCAGCCTTCTCCGTGCCAGTGAGAACCGGAATCCCGACCTCTTCTGGGGCATCCGCGGAGGCGGCGGGAACTTCGGCATCGTGACGGGATTCGAGTTCGGTCTCCACCGCCTCGGCCCCGAAGTGCTCTCCGGTCTCATCGTCTATCCGCTCGACCAGGGCGGGAAAGTGCTGGAGCGCTATCGCCGATTCGTGAAGGATCTTCCCGAGGAGCTGGCCGTCTGGTGCATCCTGCGCGTCGCACCGCCGCTCCCGTTCCTCCCGCCGGAAGTCCACGGCAAGGGTGTCGCCGTGCTCGCCCTCTGTCACGCTGGCGATCCGGAGGAGGGGAAGAAGATGGTCGAGCCGCTCCGCGGCTTCGGGGATGTCCTCGGTGAGCACGTCGGTGTACAGCCGTACGCGGCGTGGCAGCAGGCGTTCGATCCGCTCCTCACGCCCGGCGCCCGGAACTACTGGAAGACGCACAACTTCACCGGGCTCGAGAACGGACTGTTCGACACGATGATCGGGTACGCCGAAAGGTTTCCCTCGCCGCAGTGCGAGATCTTCGTCGCCCACATCGGCGGGCAACCGCAGCGCGTGGCTCCCGATGCGATGGCCTATTCCCACCGCGACACGGAATTCGTCATGAACGTACACAGCCGGTGGGACGACCCGAAGGACGACGCGGAATGCATTGCCTGGGCACGGGAGTTCTTCGAGGCGACGAAGCCCTACGCGTCGGCCGGGGCTTACATCAACTTCATGAGCGCGGACGAGGAGGATCGTGTGCAGTCCGCGTTCGGGGCGGGCTACCACCGCCTGGTCGACATCAAGAACAGGTACGATCCGAAAAACCTCTTCCGGTTCAATCAGAACATCCGGCCGACGATTTGAGGTCGGAACGTCCGGACTGCAAACCGAGGCGAGGGCGGCCGGCGGTCAGTCGAAGAGCCAGCGGATGAACCGCGGCGAGGTATTGATATCCACCACCAGCGTGTCGTCGGCATTGGGAATCGTTTCCGCCTGGCCGCCGAGGAAGTGGGTCACGACGGCGGCGCCGGCTCCTGGTCTGAAGGGGATGTCGAGAGTACCGTTGAATGCATCGGACCAGACGATCTCCGTGTCTTTCCTTCCCGAGAACACGTTCTTGAAGGTGTAACGGCTGTAGTCCAGCTCCACCGCGCTGTGCGGCAGATGTGACGGGGTGATGTGTCTCGAGAACACCTGCATGGCGAAGTAGGGCGCCAGGAACTCCCCGTTCGCGAAGTCGTACATGGGCTTCAGGTTCTCGAAGTTGTGACCGGTCGAGTCGATGGTGAAGGGATACCAGGCAATGTAGGGTATACCGTGCGACATCGTGATGGCGTATCCCTTGACGAGCTCGCCGGCGGTCTGGACTTCCGTGACTTCGCCGTGCTCGTCCTTTATACCGTGCTCGAGGTCCCACAGCGGGAGTGAAAAGCCGCCTGCAGCCATCTTCCCGTTCAGCCAGTCTATCACCTCGTCGATGTACTCGTACTGGACGTAGTAGTTGTAGGCGATGGCGTCCAGGTTCCCGGCCTGGCCCGCCGTCATGATGGCTGTGGTGAAGTCGTCCAGCCACCAGCTGAAGTCCGTGTCGAGCTGTTCGAGGAGCTCGCCCAGATCCGAAACTTGGAACCCTTCCCTCCTCTCGTTGTATCCGTTCCAGAAGTCGAGCGCCTCTCCATACTTTCCCTGACGAAGGAGATCGCGGGTGATGAGATGACCGAAGGCCACGGCCGGGAACTTGTTCCCGAGCACGACGCAGTCCGGGTTGGCGTCTTTCGCAGCCCGGTAGGCCACACCGGTCAGCAGCTTGAACTGATCCGGCGTTCCGTACCACTGCAACTTCGTCAGGGGATCGTTCTCGATGATGAAGTGATCGATCCTGCCCTCAAGGTGATCGACGGTCTGGTAGATGTAGTCGTAGTAGTCGACGTAGCTGAGCGGCGGCGCGGAGGCGAACTCCGGAAGAGGAATTCCAACGTCGGGATTGTATGAATTGTCGGTCGCCCAGCTCTGGCCGGTTCTGAGCGTGATGATCGCGCCCAGGCCGTTCGGCTCGAGCACGGAATCGTACCAGGTATCCACGTTGTTGAAGTTGAAAACGTCCTGTTCCGTTTCGATCTGCTCCCAGCGGTACTGACGGACGACGTAAGAGAGGCCGGCGTTGCGGACCTCGTTCGCCAGGGTGTCGTCTCCCAGCTGGTAGGTGCCGAAGCGTTCCGGGGGAAGGGTGCTCCTGTAATTCAGGGTGACGGACGCGAGTGAAACGGGAACGAAGAGAACGAGAAGCGTCAGAACAGCTTTTTTCATGTGACCCCCTGCTGATGATGGCGGCCGTCACGCCGGCCGGTGAATGTCGTTGCTCCGGTACAGAATCGTTCGAACAGGTTCCATAACATCGTCACCCGATTCCGCCGTGTCAATCCGCGGATAGATGAAATTTTCCGATCCCGAAAAACCTATGATACCACAGGTCGAGGGACGATTGCAACCCGGCGGGAAGGTGATGTTGTCG
>CAZMKB010000342.1:0-3755 GCA_964566685.1 uncultured Gemmatimonadota bacterium
GGTCTGGGAGGAGGTCACGGCCGGCAGCAGCGTGATCGGCATGGGGCAGGTGGTGAGCCCCTAGCCCGAAGAAGCAGTCCGAAAGCGGCCGACACGATCGAAACGGTATGAATAACTCAGGCTAAAGAAGAGTGTTCAGGGAGAAGAGGACGAAGACCAGGAGGGCGAAGGCGTTGATCTCGACGAAGGCCCGGCGATAGCTGTCCTGTTCCGGGCTCCGGCCGATCTGCCGCAGAGCGTCGCCGCCGAGCCAGACGGCTCCCGCAAGGAGGCAGACGAAGAGGAGAGACGAGTGAAACGGCAGGTAGAGGACGAGGATCAGCGCGCTCACTGCGGTGGCCGTGATCCACACGATGAGAATCCGCCTGATCTGTCGTTGTGAGAGGAGGTCGGTGATGACGGGGAGGCCGGCCCTCCGGTAATCCGCCTCGTGGCGAAGCAGCACGATCAAAAAGTGGGGCACCTGCCAGAGGAACAGGAACAGTGCGACGGCGATGGCGCGGGGATCGGTGATACCCCCTCCCGCCGCCGTCCATCCGACGACCGGGGGTATGGCGCCGATCAGCGCCCCCGGGAGGAACGTGAACGAGCTCGCCCGCTTCAGGTAGGTGTAGAACAGGTTGTAGAGGACGAGGGCGGAGAGGGCGGGCAGGAAGGCGGGCAGTCCCGAGAAGAAGAGGGCCGTGCTCCCCGCCAGGATGAGACACCCTGCGATGAGGCCCGCCGCTTTCCCCCCGATCCGTCCCGCCGCCACCGGCCGGTTCCTGGTCCGCGTCATGAGCGCATCGAGGTGGCGGTCCTGGTACTGGTTGAGTGCGGCCGAACCGGCGGCGAGCAGAAAGATTCCCAGCAGAGGGACGAGGATTCCTTTGGCGGAGCCTCCCGTGGCCGTCAGATAGCCCATCGCCGTGGATGCGGTGACCAGGAGCGGAATGCCGATCTTGGTCAGTTTCAGTATGTCCCTGAGAGTCCGCATCTCTCTTCTCACTCCTCCGGGCCGAGCTTCTTCAGGTAGCGGATGATGTCCTCGAGCTCTTCGTCGGTGAGCTGGTCCCCCTGCGGCGGCATGGCCGGCGGGAAACCTTTCACGATGTCGGCGTTGGGCTCGAGGATCGATTCGCGCAGATACTCTTCGTCCACGGTGATCTCCCGCTCTTCGCCGTCCGTGACAACGGTCTTCTTCCTTCCGAAGATTCCCCTGAAGGTGGGGCCCACCCGCTCGGTGCCGTCCAGGCTGTGACAGGCCACGCACCCCCTGTCCTCGATGAGGACTTTTCCGCGCTCCGCCGTACCCTTCTCCGGGGACGGCTTTTCGGCGGCGCCCTCGTACCAGTCGGTGAACTCCGGGCCGGGAAGAACCACGACCTTCGAGAGCATGAAGGCGTGACGCACGCCGCAGTACTCTGCGCAGTAGAGGTCGTAGGACCCCGGTTTCGTGGCTTTGAACCAGAGTTTCGTCTCCATGCCGGGAACGGCGTCTTCCTTGATCCGGAAAGCGGGTATGTAGAGACTGTGGATGACGTCGGTCGAGTTGATGGCCAGCCTGACCGACTCGTCCAGGGGAACATAGAGAGTGTCCGTCGTGACGCCGTTCTCGTACTCGAAGCTCCAGGACCACATTCTTCCCGTCACCCTGACCGTCATGGCGTCCTCGGGGACCCGCCGGATGAGGTCGAAGCCGCGCCAGCCGTAGTAGAACATGACGAGAACGAGAATCGTGGGAACGACCGTCCAGAGAACCTCCAGGGGAATGTTGCTCCTGATCTGACTGGCTTTCGGGTGTCGCTTCCTGTTGTACTTGATCACGAAAAAGATCATCAGGAATGTGATCAGAGCGAGGAGAACCACCGAGATGGAGACGATCACGAGAAACGCCATGTCTACCTGTTCAGCCGTGTTGGAGGCACCGTCGAACATCGGTCGTTCCTATCTGTAGAGGATGTCGAAGAACGTGAGGACGATCATGATGGTGATGGTCGCGACCGCGGCGAAGAGTATCACCCGGAACAGTCCTTCTTCGTCCTTGAGGTGCATGAACCAGTAGAGGACGAGAGCCGACTTGATGGAGGCGATGAAGAGAGCGGCCGCAACGTTCAGCTTCCCGAGGTCGATGCCGGCGACTGTCACCGTGACCACGGTCATGATCAGGAGTCCGATCCACACCAGGATGTAAGTGATGTAGCCTGTCGCGTGCTGTTCGGCGTTCTTCGAATCCGTGGCCATGTATCTCCGTCCTCTCTCAGGATATGAGGTAGTAGAGCGGGAAGAGATAGATCCAGATGATGTCGACGAGGTGCCAGTAGAGACCGGAGTTCTCGAGCTGCACGTACTTCCCGCTGTTGACTCTTCCCCCGGCGACGAAGCCGAGCATGATTCCGAGGAGGATGATACCTCCCAGGACGTGGAGACCGTGGAGGCCTGTCATCACGTAGTAGAGGCTGTAGAAGAGGACTTCCCCCGACTCCCGCGAGAGGAGCTCTTCCGAGCCCGGGTAGATGCCGTGGTGGATCTTCGCGCTCCACTCGAAGTACTTGTTCACCAGGAAGACGATTGCCAGAAGGATGGTGATCGACAGGAAGAGAATCGAGTGGTTCCGCGATCCCCTCCTGATTGCCGCGATCGAGAGGGCCACCGTCAGACTGCTCGTGAGCAGCACCAGCGTGTTCACGGTTCCGATGGTGACATCGAGCTCAGCCGCCGCCCGGTGAAAGGAAGCGACGTGCTCGGAACGGTACACGGAGTAGATGAGAAACAGCGCTCCGAAGAGGAGCATCTCGGTGAGGAGGAAGAGCCACATCCCCACCCGGGATCCGACATCGTCTCTGTGCTCATGGGCGATCGTGTGTGCGGAGCTCTCCATACGGCCTCACTCTTCCCGGTCGTAGGGTCCGCGGTCCACGCGGGGAATCTCGTCGAAGTTCTCCGGAGGCGGCGGCGAGGCGATCTGCCACTCGAGCGTGGTCCCGCCCCACGGGTTCGAAATCGCTTTTTCTCCGCGCCTGAGCGACCTCAGGAGGTTCACGAATATCAGGATGATCGATGCCGCGAGAATCCAGGAGCCGATGGTCGAGAGGATGTGCCCGGTCTGGAAGTGAGGCAGGTAGTCGTAGTACCTCCTGGGCATGCCCTGCCACCCCATGACGAACATGGGGAAGTAGAGCAGGTTGAACCCGATGAAGAGCCCGAGCCAGGCCACGGTTGCCGTTTTCTCGTCGTACATCCTGCCGAACATCTTCGGAAACCAGTAGTAAATCGCCCCGAAGAACGCGAACGCGACGCCGCCGAACATGGTGTAGTGGAAGTGGGCCACGACGAAGTAGGTGTCGTGCAGGTGGATGTCCGTTGCCAGGGAGCCGACGACCAGGCCCGTCAGGCCCCCGATGGAGAAGAGGAAGATGAACGACATGGCATAGATGAGCGGAAGCCGTACCTCGATCGCTCCTTTGTACAGGGTCGCCACCCAGTTGAACACCTTGATGCCGCTCGGCACCGCGACGAGGAACGTGAGCAGGGAGAAGATCCAGCGGGACGTGTCGCTCATGCCGCTCGTGTACATGTGGTGACCCCAGACCAGGTAGCCGACGAACGCGATGGCAAGGCTCGAAAAGGCGATGGCGACGTAGCCGAAGATGGTCCGGCGGGCGAACGTGGGGATGATCTCGGAGATCACACCCATCGCCGGAAGGATCATGATATAGACGGCCGGATGCGAATAGATCCAGAACAGGTGCTGGTAGAGGAGCGGATCTCCGCCC
>CAZMKB010000343.1:0-3751 GCA_964566685.1 uncultured Gemmatimonadota bacterium
CGGATGGACTCCGTGCTCGCCCCGATCTCTCGGGCGACCTCGGCACGCTTCATGCCGCTCACCACCAGTGCCAGTGCCCGCCCTTTCTCCTCCGGGGAAAAGCGGCTGATCGGAAGCTCTTTGCCTCCCCTGCCGGTGGCTCGGCCTCTCTTCTTGTTTCCTGATTCCATGAGTACCTCCCTGGCCTCCATGGGCCCGCTGAGGCGCCCATTACCATCAGATGATACTCCCGGGGACGTGCGGAATTTCAGGGGCGAAAAGCGGCAGGTTCTTGGGGTCAGTTACAGATAGACATAGGCCATGGGGACCATTCCGCTTCGAAGCAATCCTGCTATTTTCCTGGAATCGATCCTGTCGTTCTTGGTCTTGCCCCCGTGGACCGCCTTCATGGAGAGGGCATGACCGAGGACTATTGGGATCTTCTCCATGAAGCAGAGGTCAGCCAGCCAGTATCAGGTGAAGATGAATTCGGCGGAGATGACGATGTCATCACGATAGGGAGCGATGACGGAGAGGAATGCATCCGGTTCGGCCGGGAGGTTATTGTGGATGACGGTTTCTCCGGACTGGGAGAGGATGCAGACGTACATGGACCTTGCATGAAGGTCTATCCCGCAGTATTACTGATGTTGGGAGTTGTAGAATCTCATGAGGCCTCCTTTGTTGAACAGGTTGTCCTTCGTTCCCAACTTGCCAATTCGAAGATAGCATGTCAGGGAGGGGGCCTCAATAAGTATCAGGGCGATGAAGCTGACGAACGCAGCACTTGTGTGCCACCGGACGGCTCGGACCGCGTTTCAAAATTGACAGGGGCTCCGGTCGTGCTTACTCTTATCTGAACCCGCTTCACACGATGGGACGAGAGAGGAAGAGAGCACCAGATGATGACTTCACCCACCAGAGCCGTTCTCTCCGGAGCCGTCTTCGGTTTCGCGCTCTTTCTCGGTGAGACCGCCGTGAGTGTTCTCGCCGGCGACCAGACCTTTCTCCACCTCACTCTGCTTTCGCTTCTCGTGTCGATGCTCCTGGGCTGCTCTGCCGGTGCCGGCTCCCTGCTCGTGACACCAGTCATTCGCCGACTACGCGGATCGGGGAGGGATGCCGCACCCGACCGGCGGCACCTGACTATCCTCACTGCCGTGCTCATGCTGTTTCTCCAGGGAGCCCTGATCATCAACTTCACGCTTCTGCCCCGGACGGGTATCATCGGGGCTTTCAGCATCATCCTCGACGCCGCCTGGGCACTCCTCTGTTCTCTCATCCTGGTCTTCCTCGCGCGGCTTTCGCGCCGGAAGCCAGCGCTACTCGGGGGCAAACTCGCGCTGGGACTCCTGACCGCCACCGCCGCGAACGCTCTTCTCGCGGTGCACTACGGACGGCCGTTCACCATCGAGCAGGGACAGGTCGTGAATCACGTCCTGCTCATGTTCGGTGCATCGTCAGCCTGTTTTCTCTCCTCGTTCTTCCTGGTCGAGCTCCTCCGCGGCGCTTTCGGCTCCTCGAAGGTCCACCGGACCGCCGCCGGCATCCTCTTCCCCGCAGCTCTGCTGTTTGCTTCCGGCGGTACTCTCCGGGTTGGAACGGGATCGGAGATCGGGCACGCCCCGCAGTCCCCTCGGACAGCATCGACGCCGAACGTCATCCTCATCGTCCTCGACACGCTCCGGCCGGACCACCTCTCCTGCTACGGCTACGAACGCGAGACGAGCCCGAATCTCGATGCATTCTGCCGGGATGCCGCCAGGTTCGAACACTGCTACTCGACCGCGAACTGGACGGTTCCGGGACACGCCTCCATCTTCACGGGCCGCTACGTCGTTTCACACGGCGCCCACAAGGAGCTGCCCGGAAGCGTCGAGGGCGACTCGTCCATCGAGAACCCCTTCTTCTGCTTTCCGTTGCCCGAAGTGGAAGCCACTCTCGCAGAAATTCTGGGAGGCGCCGGTTACCGTACGGCCGGTTTCGTCTCCAATCACGCCTGCGTCACCTCGGTCTTCGGCCTCGACCAGGGATTAGAGATCCTCGACGCCCGGCCGCCCTACACCTACCACACCGTTCCCCTCACGATCCTCGGCAAGCTCGAGCTCTTCTCGGACCGAATCGGCCCCTATCAGGTCAGGTTCAGGATAGCCGAGAACATCAACGGGATGGTGTTCGACTGGCTCGACGGAGAGCACTCGGCGGAAAAGCCCTTCTTCCTGTTCATCAATTACATGGACACCCACGACCCCTACTTCCCACCTCCTCCCTACCAGGATCTCTTCCCGGGTAGAATCGAGGATTTCCGTGCAGACATCCACCGGTTCGGCGAGGAGCACGGTTCAGTGACCGACCGCCAGCGAGAGCACCTCGTTTCCCAGTACGACGGCGAGATCGCCTACCTCGACGCAGAGCTCGGCAGGCTCTTCGAGCGGTTGAAAAGAGAGGGCCTCTATGAATCGAGCATAATAGTCGTCACCAGCGATCACGGTGAGCACCTGGGCGAGCACGACCTGTACGGGCACAGCCTGGGCCTGTACGACCCGGTGACGAAGGTGCCTCTCATGGTGAAACCCCCATCCGGTTTCACGTTCGATCCGGAAGTCGGCTCACCAGTCCAGACCATCGACATCCTCCCCACCGTGCTCTCTCTGATCGGGCTCGACTCTCCCGAAGCGGTGCAGGGAGAACCGCTCATCTCCGGGGTATCGCATCCCATCGTGTCGGAGCACTACGCAGGCTCGAACTACCGCCACACCTACGGCGACCGCTATTTCCGGCGCATGACGTCCCTCGTAGAGGGAAACAGCAAATACATCAGGTCGGTGGATGCACAGGATCAGCTGTTCGACCTGTCGGCCGATCCCCGGGAAGAGGTGAATCTCCTCCCGGGCCGCCCGGAATCCGGGGAAGAGCTCCTTTCACGAATCGAATCCTGGGAGAACGCCGTCGATGTGCGCGCGGCGGAGGAAAGAGACCTGCCCAAGCTGAACGACGAGGCTCTCGAGAACCTCCGGGCACTGGGCTACATCCGTTGAGAGAAGCGGCAATTTCCTGCGACGCTCTTCGTGCTCCTGCCTCGATACCCCGATCCCTGTTCTTCATCTTCGGCTCACAGCCACCTGGGCCGGAGGGAAGATCCGAAGCGCAGAAGATGATGCTTTCATGAACCGTCGCCCCGGGACTCCTCACGATACAGCTGGAGCTGGCTTGCATACAGGGTGAGCCGGAGGCCCGTGAGTGCGAGGACGACGGCCTGCTGCAGCAGGATGAGGAGGATGACGGCGGCAGTCTCCGGGCCGGAAACCACCGGAGCCAGGCCGGCGTAGCCGCCGAGGAGCAGGAAGCCGACGACGAGGATGGAAAGGACGAGGCCCACTGTGCTCCCGGGATGGGAGAAGATGAACCTCGCGCTTTCGACCACCGCGGTTCTCATCTTCCGCTCGTCGGCGAGCACCGTGTGTATGCGGGCATAGTCGAACAGCATGGCGCAGAGGATGATTCCCGCGAACCGGAGTCCATTTCTGACCCAGCCACCCCAGTAGCCGACGTACTGATAGGGATCGTCGCCGAAGAGCAGCCGCTCGATCACCTTCTCGAGCAGTGGGAGCGAAAGGATCACCGCACAGACGGGTACTATCAGGAGCGCGAGCCTGAGGAACCGGCCGAAGTACCTCGCGGCCCCTCCCCAGAAGAGGACCGGCCGGTAGTAGGTGTCCGGGCCGGCGAGGCTGAAGAAGGAAAAGGCGCCCACCGAGAGAAAGAGACCGGC
>CAZMKB010000344.1:0-3336 GCA_964566685.1 uncultured Gemmatimonadota bacterium
GTCGCCGCCTGCGACATCGCCATCGGCGCCGCCGATGCGTTCTTTGCCTTCAGCGAGGTGCGGATCGGAGTCGCTCCGGCCTGCATCGCCCCCTACGTTCTCAAGAAGGTGGGCGAGCGGGTCACCCGGGAGCTCTTTCTCACCGGCGACCGGATCACGGCTTACCGGGCACTCGAGATGGGCCTCTTGAACGGGACAGAAGAGCGGGAGAAGCTGTGGGACGTCTTCGACGGGTACGCGGAGAAGATCAGCAGGGGGTCGCCGGATGCGGTGACCGCCTCGAAACGGCTGATCGACCGGGTGGCGGGCAGCCCGCTCGCATCGGTCAAGGATTACACGGCCGAGCTCATCGCCGAGCTGCGTGTGTCCCCCGACGGACAGGAAGGCCTCAGCGCCTTCCTCGAGAAACGAGATCCCCGGTGGCGGAAATGACGAAGACGAAAGAGAACGACAGGGTGTTCCGGAAGGTGCTCGTCGCCAACAGGGGTGAGATCGCCGTCAGGGTCGTCAGGGCCCTCCACGAAATGGACATCGAGAGCGTCGCCGTGTACTCGGAGGTCGACCGCGCCGCGCTGCACGTGCAGATGGCCGGCGAGGCGGTCTGCATCGGCCCCCCCGAACCGGCGGCGAGCTACCTCGACGGGAAGCGGATCGTCGAGGCGGCGAAGAGCACCGGGGCGGAGGCCGTCCACCCCGGCTACGGATTCCTGGCGGAGAACGCCTCGTTCGCGAAGCTCTGCGGGGACGAGGGGGTTGTGTTCATCGGCCCGGGTCACGAGGAGATCGGATTCCTGGGGAACAAGCTGCTCTCCCGGGAGAAGGTGAGCGAGCACGGCGTGCCGATCATTCCCGGCATGGTGGGAAAGGACCTCGATCCGGCGGCGGTTCTCGCGGAGGCCGAGGGGATGGGCTTTCCCGTCCTGATCAAGGCTGCCGCCGGCGGCGGCGGCAAGGGCATGAGGATCGTCCGGGACAGCGATCAGCTGCCGGATGCCCTGGAAGGGGCGGCACGGGAGGCGGGCTCGGCCTTCGGCGACGCGACGGTCTACCTCGAGAAGTACCTCGAAGAGCCCCGCCACATCGAGTTCCAGGTGCTGGCCGACCACCACGGAAACGTGATCCACCTGTTCGAGCGGGAGTGCTCGATCCAGCGCAGGCACCAGAAAATCGTGGAGGAATCTCCCTCCACCGCACTCACCCCGGAGAAGCGCGAGGCGATGGCACGGGCGGCCATCGCGGTGGTGAAGGCGGTGGGATACCGGAGCGCGGGCACGGTCGAGTTCCTCGTCGACCGGAATCTCGACTTCTACTTCCTCGAGGTGAACACCCGCATCCAGGTGGAGCACCCGGTCACCGAGCTCCTCCTGGGGGTCGACCTGGTCTCTGAGCAGATCCGGGTCGCCGCCGGCCGTCCCCTCTCGCTCCGGCAGGAGGATCTCGTGCCGCGGGGCCACGCGATCGAGTGCCGCATCTATGCGGAGGACCCCGTGAACAACTTCCTCCCTTCCTTCGGAACGATCAGGTACCTGCGCGAACCGGAGGGGCCGGGGGTGCGTGTCGACTCGGGAGTGTACGGCGGCTGCCGCGTTCCCATGTACTACGATCCCATCCTGTCGAAAGTCATCGTCTGGGGAGAGGACCGGGACACGGCGAGGAAACGGATGAAGCGGGCACTGTCGGAGTACCGGCTCACGGGCATGGAGACGACGATCGGGATCCTCAGGGACATCATGGAGGACCCGGGGTTCGCAGCCGGGAAGACGACCACCTCCTTCATCGACGGCTTCCTCCCCGGCTGGAAGGAGCGGACCGGCAGAAAGCGGTACACGACCGAAGCCCTCATCGCGGCGGCCCTCGACGAAGCCCGCACGGACGACTCGCGCGGCGCGGGAGCACCAGTCGCCGCGACCGCCCGTGACGTCGAGACTCCCTGGGACCGTTACGGCGCGTGGCGCATCTTCGGCCGCCGGGACGCGGCAACCTCCCGGGAAACGGAGACAGGCGGATGAGCGCGCAGTTTCGAATCGACGGGACGGTCTACGAGATCGAGCTCGAACAGGAGGGGGAGGGGTTCGTCGTCCGCCTGGGAGAGGAGACCCGCAGGGTCGACTGCGTCTGGCTGTCGGATCACGAAGTGTCGATCATCCTCGACGGGAAGTCCTTCACGGCGATCGTGCACCGTGACGGAGCCGGGACCGACCGGTCCGTTTCGATCGGAGGCGAGCACTTCACCGTGGAGCTGATCGACGAGGACGAGATCGACCGTCCGGGCCGGGAAAGCGGCCTCGAAGCGCTCTCCTCGCCCATGCCCGGCAAGGTCATCAGGGTGAAGGTGGGGGAGGGAGACCGGGTGAAGAAGGGTGCGAGCCTCGTCATCGTCGAGGCCATGAAAATGGAGAACGAAATACGGGCCTCGCAGGACTCGGTCGTTACCCGGGTCAACGTGAAGGAAGGCGACGTCGTCGAAGCCGGCGCTCCGCTGGTGGACCTGGAACCCGTGCAGGATTCGTAGATTCCTTTCTGTTCGGACGCCGACCGCACGGTTTCGACATCGGCCGGAGAGAGAATTCCGGTGAACTCCCGCTTCCGGTTGTGCAGGTTCCATTCATGAAGCGTTCCTCGATCACCATCGACGGCCGGAGGACGGGCTTCTTCCGGCTGGGTCGGGGAGAGGATGTACTCTTCGTCCACGGACTGGCGGCCTGGTCGGCCGTGTGGGAAGAGCTCGCGCTCTTACTCGCCGGCACCTTCCGCTGTACCGCCCTCGACCTGCCGGGCCACGGCCGCTCCGACCTTTCCGCCGGAGAGCTCCCGCTCAGCCGTCTCTCGGCCGTCATCGTGCAATTCATGGAAGCCGCCGGGCTCTCCCGTCCGATCATCGCGGCACACTCGTTCGGCTGCCTGCCGGTGCTCTCGGATCTTTCGTCCTTCGACGCCCGGGCGCTCCTTTTCGTGGCTCCCTATCTCGGCGACAGGAGGGTGCTACCCTGGGGAAGGCAGCTCTCATCTCCCGAACGGGGACGGATGTTCAGGGTGAGAGTGGGGGAGCGGGGGCTTCGGAAGCTGTTTCTCGACCTGCTCGGACCCGGTGCCGATCCGGACGGCGGGATTACGGAGAAGATCTTCGCTCCCCTCGCGGACGAGGAGCGGCGGGAGGGCCTGGCACGCTTCGCCGAGGCCGTGGTCGGGGCCCCGTCATGGAAGGACATGGAGCTCGACAGTCCCGGCTGTCCCGTGCACATCGTGTGCGGTGCCGGGGATCCGCTGTACGACGAGGGCTCTGTCGCGGAATTCGCAGCTCGCATGGGGGTGCGGGTGGAGGTGTTCGGTCGCTGC
>CAZMKB010000344.1:3346-3727 GCA_964566685.1 uncultured Gemmatimonadota bacterium
TCCCCCAGCTCGAAGAACCCCGGCGCCTCGCCGGCGTCATGCGACGTCTCGCCCGGGAGACAACCCGAAAATGATTACGTAATGGTGAGTGATGATGAGCGATAATCCGTCAACTCCGATCCTTTTCGGAGCGGATACCACGACATCAGCGCCGATCAAAACCGCATTCCGATCAGATCCTTCACCTGCGAGGAGACCCGCTCCGACGTCGAGGACTCGGTCGGCATCTTCATGAACCTCGCACGGACCAACATGCGCCGGAAAAAGAAGAAGCGGGTCTTCCCACACTCGTTCGGGGGCTGAACGGGCGCTCTCCTCTAATCGATACCTATCCTGAGCGATTTATTGCATGAAAAATCCCACCTGATGTGTTAACTTATT
>CAZMKB010000345.1:0-3690 GCA_964566685.1 uncultured Gemmatimonadota bacterium
TTCTGGTTGCCGGGAACGCCTACGTCATGTGCTCCCGTGGCTGCCCCTACAACTGTACGTACTGCTGCAACCACCGTTTCAAGAAACTCTATCCCAACTACGGCAAGTACGTGCGTTATAAGAGCCCGCGGAGAACCGTCGAGGAGCTGAAGAGGCTCAAAGACAGTCATCCGTCGATCAGGCAGTTCAGGTTCTGGGACGACATCCTGACGCTCCGCAAGGACTGGAGCCGGGAGTTCCTGCCCCTGTACAAGGAGGAGATCGGGCTCCCCTTTCACTGCTACGGCAAAGTCGACATGCTCGATGACGAGCGGATCGAGCTCATGAAGGACGCCGGCTGCATCATGATGTCGCTCGGGATCCAGAGCGGGAATCCAGAACTTCGGGAAGAGATCCTCAACCGCTCGATGACCAACGAGAAGATCCTCGCCATCTGCAGGAAGATCCACGACGCGGGAATCCAGATCCTCACCGAGAACATCCTGGGCCTGCCGCTCGAAGACCAGTGGAAGCTTCTCGACACGATCAAGATCAATGCTCAGATCGATCCGGAGAACATGTTCGTCTTCATGTTCCAGCCGTTCAAGAACACCGACATCTTCGAGATCTGCAAGGAAAAGGGGCTCATCCCGACGGAGGAGGAGAAGAGCCACCTCGGCATCAACCTCTGGGACGGACCCTATCTCAAGATGCCCTTCGTCGAGCCGGAGAGGGTCAGGTTCTACCAGAACTACTTTCAACCGATCATGGAAGCGTACGGTGTCGCTTATCGGAAAGCACCGGCTGCGATTCCGATGCTCGACGCTTTCTTCACCTGGAAATACCTGCCCCTCGAAACGCTCAACAGGATCTATCACTCACGCCTGGCGCATGCGCTCAACTACAACTACCGGAGAGTCAGGTTTCCCCGGAAACGGAGGCTTCCGCTCTTCGCGGCGGCTGCCGCTCTGGGATCTCTCGTTCTGGGCTTCCGGAAGATCTTCAGCGGGACCGAACGAAAACCTGCACCGGAGCAGGCTCGAGCATAATGGCGAGGAAAGTACTGCTCATTGGCATCGACGGCGCGACCTGGGACATCATCGATCCGCTCCTGGCGGCGGGGAAAATGCCGAATCTCGCACGGCTCAGGGCGGAAGGCGCCTCGGGCCCGCTTCGATCGACCGTCATCCCGAACACTCCTCCTGCCTGGACGTCGTTTCTCACCGGAAAGAATCCCGGAAAGACCGGGATCTACGACTTCGTTGGCAGGCAGGTCGGGTCCTACGACATGAAAGTGTGCACGTCGCGGGACAACGAGGAGCCGACCATTTTCCGGCTCCTCTCGGACGCCGGCCGCCGGATCTGTTCCGTCAACATGCCCATGACCTATCCTCCCGATCCGAATGTCAACGGAGTCATGATCTCGGGTATCCCGCTTCCGCCTGCTGCGGACGACTTCTGCCACCCGGAAGGGCTCCTGCGGGAGATCGAAAAGGAAGTCGGCGGCTACCGGGTGGACATCGACTACTCGAAGTACGACGCCGGAAAGCGTGACCCTTCCGGCGAGCTCGAGCTCTATGCCCGGCTGCTCGAAGAGCTCTACGACGCGCTCGAGCTGCGGCAGAAGGTGATCCTCTCCCTGCTCGAGAGGGAAAACCCGGATCTCTTCGCCGTCGTGTACAGCCTCGTCGACAGGGTACAGCACTACTTCTGGAAGTTCATCGATCCGGAACATCCCGGCTACTCGGAGGAGGGGGCGAAGCGGTTCGGCAGTGCCATAGACGAAGCGAACGAAGCGATCGATTCGATGATCGGTGAGCTTCTCGAGCGTGCTCCGGACTATGACGTGGTCATCGCGTCCGATCACGGCTTCGGGCCCTACTATCGTGATTTTCACCTGAATCGCTGGCTCGTGGAGCGCGGCTATCTGGTGATGAAACGGATACCGAGAACGGCCGTGCGCATGACGAACGTCGGCAGCATCCTGCGCAGGCTCGGATTCGGGCGGCTCGAGAGGGCCCTGCCACGCGTTCTCGGGACGATTCCGGTTCCACGCCCGCATCGAAAGAGAACGGCGGACAGGAGCGACATCGTCTGGTCGAAGACGAAGGCTTACGGCAATGTCTCGGGGATCAGCCTCAACCTCCGGGGACGAGAGCCCGAGGGCATCGTGACCTACGGGGGAGAATACCGTGACCTCACACGCCGGATCATCGAGGAACTCATGGAGCTCACCGACGAGAGAACGGGGGAGAAGCTCGTCGATGTCGCCGACATCAAGGAAAACAGGTTTCACGGCCCCCGAGTGTACCAGGCAGCCGACATCTACTTCATGATCGCCGGGCTGAGCTACAACATCACAACCCGCCTCGATGCCGGCCGGATGTTCGATGATCGCAGGCACTTCGGCATGTCCGGAACCCACCGCATGGATGGAATCCTCGTGGTGCGGGGAGGGGGGATCACACCGGAAACGGCTCTCGAGCACGCTTCGATCATGGATGTCCCCTGTACCGTGCTGTATCTCATGGAGATGCCGGTCCTGAAGAACATGGACGGGAAGGTTCTCGAAGAGATGTTCGAGGAGTCTTTCCTGCGGGATCGACCCGTGTACTACGTCGATCAGGACAGCATCCGGACGAAGGGGCGTGATTCGGGTTACACGAAGGAAGAGGAAGAGGAGATTCTCGACGTACTGAAAGGACTCGGTTACTTGAGCTGAGAAGTCATGTCCACGGGCAGGACTCTCGAGGGATTTGATATGAAATCCATCGCACTGCGTTCAGTCATCATTACAGGGACACTCGGAATCGTCACCGGATATCTGGAGCTCCTCCACCAGGGTTTCCCGCCGCTCCTGGACGGGTTCCTGCCCGCCCTCCTCTACGGTCTCCAGTCTCTCTCGCTCTATGCGTCGGTGGGTGTCTGGATCGGCCTCGCCGCCTCCGTTCCCGTGCTCCTCCTCGATCGTATCACCGGTTCTCCATCCGCCGTGCGGGCCGTGAGGGATCTGATTCCGGTGCTTCTCTTTCTCCTCGCCTACTTCGCCCTCGGTGGCGGACGCCATCCTCACATAGCGGCACCGCTCGATCCTCCGCCAGACGGCGTTCTCGGAGAACAGGCCGTGCGGATCCTGGTCGTCGCTCTGGGCCTCGCACTCGTGTTCGCCGGCTTCATCTTCGGCTCCCTCCGGTCAGCATCAGAGGAAAGATCGCGGTGGATGGATTTCATCAGGGCTTTTTCCGTTTCGGTCGTCACCGTCGCTCTATCGCTCGCTCTGAGCGAGGCCGCACGGAGTCCGGTGGGAGGAAGCGACGGCGACCACGGTTGGGAAGCCGAGGGCGACCGTCCGGTGCTCGTGTTCGGGATCGACGGCGCGTGCTGGGAGATCCTGAGGCCGCTGGTCGACGAAGGATCGATGCCGAACCTCCGGAAGCTGATGGAGCGCGGGGTGTACGGAAATTTCAGAACCGTCGGGGCGCCGCTCTCCTCCGCGGTGTGGACCGACATGGCGACCGGGAAGGACAGGCGGGAGCACGGCATCATCGGAAACGTCGTGATTCAGGACGGCGAGTACCTGGCCCTCCCTCCCCGCAGTTACCACCGGGAGGTTCCGGCGATCTGGAACATCCTCTCTGCGGCTGGAGAGAGGGTGGCAATCGCCAACTGGCGCGTCACCTATCCACCGGAACAGGTGAACGGCGTCATGGC
>CAZMKB010000346.1:0-3688 GCA_964566685.1 uncultured Gemmatimonadota bacterium
GAGCTCGAGCAGCTCGAGCCGGGGTCAAAGATCACGAGAGTCGGCGACACCGAGGTGAGCACCTGGGACGACGTCGTGGCGGGTATCATGGAGAGTGAGGGGATGCTCACCATGAGGTGGATCGGCCCCGAGGGGGACACCTACCGGGTTTCCATCCCGGCATCCGATTCCCTCCGGTCCCTGATCGCCTCCTCAGTCCTGCCGTTTCTCGAGCCCACCGTCGGGAAAGTGAATCCGGACGGCCCGGCGGACAAGGCGGGTATCGAAGAGGGCGACCGCTTCGTCGCGATACGGAAGGACACCATCCGCCACGAGATCAACCGGTGGATGGATGCGGTGAACCTCATTCACGCCAGTGCCGAAGAGGAAATCCATCTCACCATGAAGCGGGGGGATTCCCTCTACACCGTCAGCGTCACACCCGAGAGGAAGGAGATCCCCTCCACCGAGACCGCCGTGATAGAGGTAGGCCTGATCGGGATCATGCAGCCGACCGTGCAGGAGAAGCTGCCGCTCTTCCGGTCGTTCTCCGAAGCTGTTTCGAGATCCGTTTACCTCGGCGGCTACATCCTCGAGCTTCTGCCGAAATTCTTCACCGGCGAGGTGTCTTTCCGCCAGGTCGGCGGCCCGATACTCGTCGGACAGATGGCCGGCCAGAGCGCGAAGCAGGGCTTCGGAACGCTGCTCTCGTTCATGGCTCTCTTCAGCGTCAACCTCGCCGTCCTCAACATGCTGCCGATACCGGTCCTCGACGGTGGACACGTGGTCTTTCTCCTCATCGAAGCGGTCAGGCGGCGCCCGCTTACGATCGAACAGCGGGCGAAACTGTCGCAGGTGGGCTTCATCCTGCTCATCCTCCTCATGGTGTTCGTCACCTTCAACGACAGTCTGAGGATCCTGGGATTCTGAAACGCCGGAACCCTCACCGTTTTCCCGGCCGCCACCGTTCGCACTGCATCCTGTCACACGGAGGACCTCACTCATGAAAGAAGTCAAAACCGGACAGGCGCCCGCTCCCATCGGGCCCTACTCGCAGGCAGTCATTGTCGAGGATTCGGGGATGATCTACACCGCCGGGCAGATTGCGCTCGACGCGGCGTCGGGGGAAATGGTGGAAGGGGGGGTCAGGGAACAGTCCATGAAGGTGATGGAGAACCTGCGGTCGGTGCTCGAAGAGGCCGGGTCCGGCCTGGGACACGTCGTCAAGACCACTATCTACCTGAGCGACATGGGTGATTTTCCCGCGGTGAACGAAGTCTATGCAGGCTACTTCGCCCGGCCGCCCTATCCCGCCCGCTCCACCGTCGAAGTCGCGTCGCTTCCCAAAGGCGCTCTCGTCGAGATAGACGCTGTGGCGATGGTTTCCAGGTGAGGGGCGGTCGAACGGCCGGGCGGGAGAGTCTCCGTCGCGGTTGCCGGATTCTTCTGCGGGTCAAGGGGGAAATCTCCTCGTTCCCGGTATGATTCATGCTCGAGAGGAAGAGGTGCGGGGAGAATTCCGGCTCATCGCCGGAATTCATGAAAAAATCTGGATGGGAGCCTTGAAAGTATTACCGGGGTATGCTATACTTTTCACACAGACTACCGGAAATTCCTGGAACGAGGAGGGATCATGAAAAGCGCCCGGGTTTTCATCGTAATTCTCACCTGCCTTTTTATCGCACCGCCTGCCGGCGCCACCGTGATCGTCGTGCCGGTGGACCAGCCGACGATCCAGCTGGGCATCGAGGCGGCTGAGGACGGCGACACCGTTCTGGTGGAAGAAGGTACCTATCCCGAGCAGGTCAATTTTCTCGGAAAGAACGTCTTCGTGACGAGCAGGTTCATATTCGACGAAGAACCTTCCATCGTCGACAACACCATCATCGACGTTTCTCCCGAAATTCCATTCATGGCGAACGAAGACACGGCGAGCGCGGTATTGTTCGTCTCCGGTGAAGGACCCGGTGCGATGCTCGCGGGATTCACGGTCACCGGCGGGCAGGGGACCATCGGGATGCAGGGAGACAGGACAAAAGGCGGTGGCGTGTTCGTGGCCATGAGTTCCCCGCGGATCAAGTTCAACATCATCAAGGGAAACGACGCATTCGACGGAGGCGGCATCTTCCTCTTCCAGTCACAGGCCGAGGTTGCGCGGAACATCATCACCGGAAACACGGCTGAAAACGGCGCCGGCGTCTTCACCAGACGCTCGGAGGCACTCCTCGTCAACAACACGATCGACGGGAACAATGCCTCTCACGAAGCCGGTGGTATCTACGTGCAGGGTCCCGAGACACCCATCATCAGGAACAACGTCATCTCCTACAACCAGGGACACGGCATCACCGCGACGGACAGCATGTACGTCGACTACAACAACGTCTTCGCGAATACGAGAGGACGCTACGGGGACGAGAACGTGTTCCCGGGCCCGGGCCAGTTCAGCTGCGACCCCCTGTTCGTCGACCGGGAGGCGGGAGATTACATGCTCCAGGCCATGTCGCCCTGTATCGACGCCGGTGACGAAGAGTTCACCGAGATTCCTCCCTTCGGCGGCGACCGGATCGACATCGGCGGCTGGGAGTACCTGTACGCCGCCCCCTGCGAGTTCATGCGCTTCTTCAATACGCCCACCGAAGGCGCACCCTGCGACACCGTGTACTGGGATGTCCGCCTCACCAACAGCACCGACTCGACGCAGGTCTACGACGTGTGGGTCGACGTGAGCGGGCCGAAGTGCAGGCTCTGGGACTACATCTTCGATCTCGAGTTCCCGCCGAGAACGAGCTGGTACGTCACCGTCGGTCTCTACATCCCCTGCTGCGCGAAGGAAGGCCTCTACGTGGCGAAGGGAAAGGTGGGAGTCTTCGAGGACTTCATCTGGACCGGCGAAGCATTCGAGGGCTCCGTGGTCGAGGACGAAGTGCCGCCGGACGATATGCCGAAGAAGCTGAACAACAGGCGCGTCGTGGACGATGACTGGTGGGTCGAAATGTTCGTCGATCCCCGGCCACGCTCCTGGAATTAATACATGCGAATAGGCCCGTTCCCCTCCCGGGGAACGGGCATCCATCCGGTATATGACAGCGAAAGCCGTCTCCCGCTTCCGGCGGGAGATCTACCGTTACTATCACAGCGACGGACGGCGTTTCCCCTGGCGTGAGACCGAAGATCCCTACGGCATTCTCGTCTCCGAGTTCATGCTTCAGCAGACGCAGGTGGGAAGGGTCCTCGGGTACTACGAACCATTCATCGAACACTTCCCCGACATCGAGACGCTCGCCGGGGCTTCCCTCGCTCAGGTGCTCGACGCATGGAGAGGCCTGGGGTACAACAGGCGTGCGAAGTCGCTCCGCGAGACGGCCCGCCTCGTCGTCCGCGACCACGGGGGCGCGCTTCCCTCACACCTCGATCTCCTCACAGGATTCCCGGGCATCGGCCGTGCCACGGCCTGTGCGGTCCTCGCCTTCGCGTTCGGCGCCCCCGTCGTCTTCGTCGAGACGAACATCAGGCGTGTGTATCTTTACTTCTTCTTCGAAGGGCGAAGCGGCGTGACCGACCGGGAGATCATGCCGCTGGTCGAGGAGACGATCGACACCGGCGATCCACGGACGTGGTACTACGCGCTCATGGACTACGGCGCCATGCTCGGGAAAAAATACCGCGGGTTGGGCAGGCGGAGCGCCCACTACGCGCGGCAGGCGCC
>CAZMKB010000347.1:0-1922 GCA_964566685.1 uncultured Gemmatimonadota bacterium
AGGAAGGGCAGGTTCGAGGCCGCGGACGGCGGCACCCTGTTCCTCGACGAGGTGGGGGAGATCCCGCTCGAGCTGCAGAGCAAGCTGCTGCGTGTTCTCCAGGAAGGTGAGTACGAGCGGGTGGGCGACACGAAAACGCGGAGAGTGGACGTGAGGATCGTCGCGGCCACGAACAAGGACCTGAAGAAGGAGGTCGAAGCGAAGCGTTTCCGGGAGGATCTCTTCTATCGGCTCAATGTCTTCCCCATCGAGATCGCCCCGCTGCGCCGCCGGAAGGAGGACATCCCCCTGCTGGCGAACCACTTTCTCGACCACGTTTCGCGTCGTCTCAACAGGCCGCGGCCGCGCCTCACCCAGGCCAACCTCATCGACCTCCAGAACTATGACTGGCCGGGAAACGTCCGCGAGCTTCAGAACGTTCTCGAGCGAGCGGTCATTCTCTCCCGATCGAAGTCGCTCGTCTTCGAGTTCCCTCAACACGAGGAAGGGAAGTCGACCGCCTCCGCGGCGGAGGCGGCTGTGTCGAATCAGGAGATTCTCACCGAGGACGAGATGAAGAAGTTCGAGCGCGCGAACCTGCTCGCCGCCCTCCACTCCTGCAGCTGGAAGATCTACGGCCCGGGCGGCACGGCTGAAATACTCGGGCTCAAACCGACGACGCTCATCGCACGCATGAAGAAAATGGGCCTGAAGAAGCCCCGCTGAGTCATAACCGCCTGTCTCCGCCCGCCTCCCGTGAATCTCCGATGACGATCACGGCGATTCTGGTCATGTTGTACTATCCCTTCCTCCCTCCGGTGTGCCGTTCCCGATTGCGGACACCGAACCTCCCCGGCGCCCGCCGATCATCACCTGGCCAGGTTGCGCACGAGGACGTTCGAGACCAGGGTCATCCGCCGGTAGTGATCGCTCGATCCGGTGATCGAGTGGAGTCCACCCTCCCAGTCCGGATCGGCGTCTCTCGTCCGGGCCACGATGGTGATGCAGACCCGGTCGATCCATCCCACCGCGACAGGATCCGGCACGTCCTCCTCCCCGGTGGCGAGGTCATAGGTGATCTGGAGATTTTCGATGTCGTCCGCCACCACCAAGGGCGTCGATTCGTTCTCCCGGACGACCAGCTTCGGATGAGCGGGATCCGAGCGCTCGACGTAGTATGTCCTGACCGTCATCTCCGAGACCGTCGTCGGGGGGACGAAGGTGAAGGTGAGATTCTGGTTCGGATTCCAGGGCGGCGACCAGCCGTGGAGCAGGTTCCCGCCCTCGAGCGATATACCGGTGATCTCGAACAGCTCCGCAGTGACGGGACCCTCTTCGGTGAACCCGCAGATCATGGCGAGCGAGCCGGCGTCGAAATTCGTCGGCCGCTCCACTTTGATAGCTGCAGCTCTGCTCGCCATCGCCATCGTGAGCTCTGTCGGGGTGTTCTCGAGGTTGACGAGAA
The DNA here is from genome assembly GCA_964566685.1 of uncultured Gemmatimonadota bacterium. GTDB lineage: Bacteria > Gemmatimonadota > CAZMKB01 > CAZMKB01 > CAZMKB01 > CAZMKB01. Next base: position 1,445 of record CAZMKB010000347.1, read on the forward strand.
CTTTTATCGTGTCGGGAAGCCCGCCGGAACTGTTGCCGGGGATGATGGGGTAGAGGCGTCCCAGGCTCGACACGACTCCTGCACCGGGGACGCCCCCACCCACTTTCATGAGGTCCCTCGTCATCCAGTCCATGGCCACCCGGCCGTTCTGCTGCATATTCAGGACTTCGTCCTGCTCGACATAGACGCGCTGATTGGTTCGAAATACCTGGAAGGTGCAGAACGACAGGAATGAAAATATGAGGAGAGAGAGCAGGGTCTCGGGAAGCGTGAACCCGTGCCTGCTTTTCGTGCTCTTTCCGCTCATGGTGAATCACCACCCTGTCGGTGATCTGATGCGTTCCGCCGGCCGCCATCATCAGGCGGCGGCCGATTCGTCTCCGTTCTCGATTCTCCGAGCGGAGACCGCCATGAGCGGTTTTTCCGGTATGCCGGAGGAAACGCTCCGGCCGCCTGATGCGGAGCGTCTTCTCCCACC
>CAZMKB010000347.1:1932-3678 GCA_964566685.1 uncultured Gemmatimonadota bacterium
GATAATAGCAATCATCGCGCCAGATCCCGCGTACCCGCAGGCTGAGAGGTAGGAGCGACGCAGCGTGATGCATACCAGCACGATACCGGGTTTTCAGCCGTGAGCGCCGTCCGGGGCCGGCCCTGCCGGCAAGGCGGTGATGTGGTCACTGTGTAATAGTTTCTGCGGAGTGAGGCGGTACCGGATGTCGTTGACAACCCGGGCGGGGTCCCCTATTTTCCGGGATGGGCGTGAGTTCCATGAGCCCGAGTTATTCATGCGATTTCGAGCAGGTGGCGAGAGGAGGCCGGCGGGATGACCACAGGAAAGAAAACGGTGTCATCATCTCTCAGGGCGGCTATCGCCATCCTGGCCCTGTCCTCTCTGGCCTGCGGAAGCCGGAACGCCTCGTACGACCTCCTCCTCATAACGCTCGACACGGTCCGGGCCGACCGGATCGGCTGCTACGGAAATACGTCGATCAGCACCCCGCACATCGACGAGCTGGCGGCCGGAGGGACGATGTTCGAGAACGCCATGGCTCCGGCACCGGTCACGCTGCCCTCCCACGTGACGATCCTGACGGGGCTCTATCCGCACGTTCACGGTGTCCGGGACAACGCGAAGTACCGGCTCTCGGAACGGGCGGTGACCCTGGCCGAAATGCTGCACGAAGAAGGATACCGCACCGGCGCGGTCATCGGTGCCTTCGTGCTGGATTCACGCTACGGTCTCGACCAGGGATTCACGTTCTACGGCGACGACATGTCGCAGGAAACAGGCCGGGCCGCCATCGTTCATGCCGGTGATGAGGGAGGCCGCCGGGTCAGAATGACCAAGTTCAGTGAACGCGACGCCTTAGCCGTAACCGACCGTGCGCTCGAATGGCTCTCGGGTGTCGGCGGAGAGCGGTTTTTCCTCTGGATCCACTACTACGATCCACATTTCCCCTATGAACCCCCCGGACCGTACGATGCCCGCTATGCCGACCGTCCATACGACGGTGAGATCGCTTTCGTGGACGAGCAGATCGGCCGCGTTCTGGAAGAGCTTCGTTCACGAGGCCGGCTTGACCGGGCACTGATCGTCGTCGCGGCTGATCATGGGGAGAGCCTGGGCGAACACGGGGAGAAGACTCACGGCTTCTTCATCTACGAATCGGCTGTCAGGGTTCCCCTGATCTTCCATCTCCCCGGAGCCGTCCCTGCAGGAGAGCGGATCGGGACGCCGGTTTCACTCGCGGACGTCGTTCCCACCACCCTGGAGATCATGAACGTCGATCGCGAGGAGGTTCTGGACGGCATCGACCTCACGGGAATGATGGAAGGGAAGCAGGCGGCGGGAAGGACGGATGATGCCGGCAGGGAGATCTACTGCGAGAGCATGGTGCCCTATCTGACTTACGGATGGAGCGGAATCACCGGGCTGAGGACCGATCGCTGGAAGTACATCCGTGCGCCTGAGCCGGAGCTCTACGACATCCTTGCGGACCCGGGCGAGCAGGAGAACATGGTCGAGCGGTATCCGGACACCGCGGCCCGGCTGGACGAGCTGCTCGAAGACATGACCGTGGAGGGCGAACGGACGGCACCGTCGCTTCACGAAGAGGCACTCCTGTCACGGGAGGACAGGGAGAACCTCCTCTCGCTCGGATACATCAGCGGCACCCCGACGGTCGAGTCGGCCTCATCCCGCCGCGATCCCAAGGACATGATCGCGTATCACGAGATGATTACGGAGGGGGAGCGTGCCTTCCAGGAGGGGATC
>CAZMKB010000348.1:0-3672 GCA_964566685.1 uncultured Gemmatimonadota bacterium
CCTCGAGATCATCCGGAACAGGGTCGACCAGTTCGGCGTCGCCGAGCCGCTCATCCAGATGGTGGGGGACGAGCGGATCATCGTCGAGCTTCCGGGCATCAAGGATCAGGAACGCGCGAAACAGCTCGTCAAACAGACGGCCTACCTGGAGTTCAAGGTCGTCGAGAGCGGTCCCCGTGTCGGCCAGATCGTCGCCCAGATCGACAGCACCATCGCCGGGAGAGAGGCGCCCGCCGACACCGCCGAGGCGGCCGGGGAGGCGGAAGGCGACACGCTCGCGGCGGGAGCCGAAGACACCATGGAGACGGCGGCGGAAGACCTCTTTCAGGCCGAGGAACCGGCTTTCGACGAGGAGGAGCGCCCGTTTTCGAGCCTCATCAGCGCCTACGGATCGGACCTCATCGTCCTGAAAGAGGATGTTCCGCTCGTCGAGAAGTATCTCGAGAGAGAGGCTGTCCAGCGGGTCATCCCGCGGATGTACGAATTCCACTGGGGAGACGTCTTCACCGTGAGCGACGGCCGGGAGTTCCGCCCCATCTATCTCCTGCGGGACAAGGCCGAGATGACCGGCGAGGTCATCGCGGATGCCCGGGCGACGATCGGTTCGGGATACGACCCAAATGTCGCCAACCAGCCCATCGTCCAGCTCGAGATGACGAGGTCCGGCGCCCGGCTGTTCGAAAAAGTCACCGGCGCGCACGTGGAGGAGAGGCTCGCGATCGTTCTCGATGGCGTGGTGAAGTCCGCTCCCGTCATCAGGAGCCGGATAGCCGGCGGGTCGGCGGTGATCGAGGGGATCCCGGAGATTGAGGAGGCCCGTGACATCGCAATCGTCCTGAGAGCGGGCGCACTGCCTGCTCCGCTGAAGATCCTCGAAGAGCGGACGGTAGGGCCGTCGCTGGGACGTGACTCGATAGAGAAGGGGAAGCGGGCCGGCCTCATCGGCCTGATCGGGGTCATGATCTTCATGATCATCTATTACCAATTTGCGGGGATTCTCGCGACCATCGCCCTGACGCTCAACATCATTTTCGTCCTCGCCGCGCTGGCCGGATTCCGGGCCACGCTGACACTGCCCGGCATCGCCGGCCTCATCCTGACCATCGGCATGGCCGTCGACGCCAACGTCCTGATCTACGAGCGCATCCGTGAAGAGCTGAAAACGGGCAAGACGGTCCGGGCCTCGATCGACACCGGCTATGACAGGGCGTTCAGGACCATTCTCGACGCGAACGTCACCACCATCATCACGGCCATCGTGCTGCTGCAGTTCGGCACCGGGCCGGTGAAGGGGTTCGCGGTGACCCTGACCATCGGCATCCTGGCGAGCATGTTCACGGCCATTTACGTGACCCGGACAATCTTCCACATCTACACCGGCGGCAGGCGCCTGAGCAGCCTGAGTATCGGATAGAGGTCGTCATGAGGATCCTTCAGGATACCGACTATCAGTTCATAAGCTGGAGGAGAAAGGCGTTCATTCTCTCCGGTATCCTGATCGTCATATCCATCGCCTCGCTCATCGTGAAGGGCGGCCCGCGCTACGGCATCGATTTCACCGGCGGAGCCCTCGTCCAGCTCAAATTCGAAAAGCCGGTCGACATCGAGGAAGTGCGGGACGCACTGACCGAGGCCATGGGGCTGACCAACTACGACCTGCAGCGCTTCGGCGAGAGGAACCACGTCATCTTCCGTACCGCCGAGATGGAGGAGGCGGAGCTCGAGGCCCTGCTCGAGGAAAACCTGAGGCAGGCTTTTCCCGACAACCCCTTCATCAGGGAGCGCACCGAGTCCGTCGGCCCCAAGATCGGCGAAGAGCTGAAGGATAAGGCCGCGGGGGCGATCATCTACTCACTGATCGGCATCCTCATCTACATCACCATCAGGTTCGAGTTCAGGTTCGGCATCGCGGCGGTCATTGCTCTCTTCCACGACGTCCTGATCACGCTCGGCGCCTTCTCGATAAGCAACCGTGAGCTGTCGCTCGCCGTGATCGCCGCGTTCCTGACCATCGTCGGCTACTCGCTGAACGACACCATCGTCGTATTCGACCGCATTCGCGAAGGGCTTGCGCTGTGGCGGAAGGAGCCTTACGAGAGAATTATCAACCGGAGTGTGAACCAGACGCTCTCACGGACGATCATCACCTCCGGCACGACCCTGTTCGTGGTCTTCTTCCTCTTCCTGCTGGGGGGAGAGGTGCTCCGGGACTTCTCCTTCGCTCTCCTCATCGGTGTCATCACCGGTACCTACTCCTCCATTTTCGTGGCCTCACCCGCGCTCGTCGAGTGGCAGAGGGCCGGGGCCGACAAAAACAGGAAATAACGGAGGTATCACTCCGGGGGGAGCCTCTCTATCTCTTCGATGAGGACATCGACGAGATCTTCCTCCTTCACGCGCCGGACGAACTCCCCTTTCCTGATCAGAAATCCCGAGCCTTTGCCCGCGGCGATGCCGATGTCGGCCTCGCGTGCCTCCCCCGGACCGTTGACCGCGCAGCCGAGGAGGGCCACGGTGATGTCCTTCCTGATCCCGGAGAGCCGGCGCTCGACCTCCCGGGCGAGGGGGATGAGGTCGATCTGGATCCGGCCGCAGGTGGGGCAGGAGATCAGCTCCGGGCCGAAGCGCCGCAGGCCCAGCGCCTGGAGGATCTTCTGGGCCACACGGACCTCTTCGACGGGGTCGGTGGTGAGCGAGACACGGAGCGTGTCGCCGATGCCCTCCGACAGGAGGAGGCCGATGGTGATGGCCGATTTGATGGTGCCCGAGCCGGGAAGGCCGGCTTCGGTGAGTCCGACGTGGAGCGGGTGGGATGTCTTTCGTGAGATCTTCCGGTAGCTCTCGATGGTGGTGGGGACGTGCGTGGATTTGATCGACGCGACGATGTCGGAGAAACCGAGATCCTCGAGTATCCGGATGTTCCTGAGAGTGCTCTCGACGAGCGCGTCGGAGGTCGGGTGACCGTGTCTCTCGAGAATATCCTTCTCGAGAGAGCCGGAGTTGACCCCGACGCGGATGGGTACGCCGTGTTCACCGGCTGCGCGGACGACTTCCCTGATGCGCGCGGTGCCGCCGATGTTGCCGGGATTGATGCGGATCTTGTCGGCGCCGTGCTCGATGGCCATGATCGCGATCCGGTGGTTGAAGTGGATGTCGGCGACGAGGGGAGCCTTCATCTCACTCCTGATGTCGGACAGGCACTTCGCCGCCTCGATCGTCCGCACCGCCACCCTGATGATCTCACAGCCCGCCTCCTCGAGCTCCCGGATCTGGCTCAGGGTCCGCCGGACGTCCTCGGTGGGCGTATTCGTCATGGACTGGATGGCGATCGGATGATCGCCGCCGATCTTCACGTCGCCGATTTCGACCGGGTGCGTCTGGTGGCGATCGATTTCCGTTCGTTCCATGGTTCCTCCCCGGCGACTCCCGTCGCCGGTACGGGCTTTCGACACTCTTCCCGTCACAGTATATTTAACGAAATCCGAAAGTGTGTCAATGAAACAGACATGACGGTGGGCTCCGGCTATGTTCATCGATGAAGCGACCATACACGTGCGGGCCGGCGACGGGGGGCACGGCTGTGTCTCCTTCCGGCGCGAGAAGTACGTCCCGAAAGGGGGACCCGACGGCGGCGACGGAGGGAGAGGCGGGGACATCGTGCTCGTAGTCGAC
>CAZMKB010000349.1:0-1575 GCA_964566685.1 uncultured Gemmatimonadota bacterium
CGATCCGGTACTCGGGGACGAAGATCCTCACCCACCGGTCGTCCGGGTCGAGCACCGTCAGGGTCGGCGATCCCGCCGGCACGACCTCTCCCGGCTCGCGGTGGCGGACGCTGACGATTCCGTCGAAGGGCGCGCGGACGACCATGTTCGAGAGCGTCGCCCGGATGGCGGCCGCATTCGCTTCGGCCTGGGCGAGTGCTGCCCGCTGGGCGGCGATCCTCTCCTTCCGGGGACCGGTCTCCACCTGGCGGTACTGCTCCCCGGCCTGGACGTACTGTTCCCGGGCCACATCGTACGCGGTCCGGGCCTTGTCGAGCGCCTCCCTGCTGATTGCTCCTCCCTCGAAGAGCCGCTCCGCCCGCTCGAGGTCACGCCGTGCGTCCTCCATGCGCTCACGGGCGGCGTCCCGCATTGCCCGTGCCTGGGCGATCTCCTCGGTCCGGGCCCCGGTCTCGAACTCGACCAGGATGGCCCGGGCCGCCTCGACCTGCGCCCGTGCCTGCCGCAGGCGCGCGCGCATCTCCTCCCGGTCGAGAAACGCGAGCTCCTCTCCGTCGACAACCGCATCACCCTCCCGCACGCCGATCGCCTCGACCCGCCCCGGGACGGGGAAGCCGAGCTGCGCCTCGGTCGCCTCCACGGTGCCGGATGCGGTGAGCGTACCCTGCCGGCCCCCCTCGTGAAGGACGGTGAGAAGGAGAACGACCAGGACGAGAACGGCGGCTGCGACGATGGCGATCCGCTTTTTCTTCTTCATGGCCTGTGCTCCAGATGTCGTTCCAACCATTCGCGGTCGAGCTCCCCCGCGATGCGTGCCAGCTCCACCAGCGCGGCGAGCTCGGCGTGCCGGGCCTCCACGAGCCCCGCCCGGGTGACCAGGAGGTCGGCTTCGGCATCGAGGTAGTCGGTCTGCGTGCCGGCGCCAGTCTCGAGCAGGAGCCTCTCGATGCTCACCACTTCCTCCACCGCCCGCACGGCGCGGTCGAGGCTCTCGACCCGCGCCCCGGCTTCCGCCAGCGACGCGAGAGCCCGGTCCACCTGCCGCCTGATCTCGTACTCGGTCTCCCGGACCTCCTCCTCCACTCCCCGCCGTGCCGCCCGGGCGCCGGCGATCCTCTTCGTGACGGCTCCGCCGGTGAAGACCGGCACCGAGACCGCGAGTCCCGCCCGCCACTCCGTGACCCGGTTGCTCTCCAGGTCGCCCTGGTTGTAGTAGCTGCCGGTGAGGTAGAGCTTCGGCAGCCGGGCGCTCTGTGCCAGCCCGACGCCGGCCTCCGCCGCCTCCGACCGGCGGCGCGACGCGAGAAGGAGGGGATTCCGGGACCGCGCGGCGGACAGGACGGAGTCCCGCGTCACATCATGCGGTGTGATGCCGGTGCACATGACCGGCACGAGACGGCCCGCCCGGACCTCTTCCCGGTCCGTTCCGACCAGGATCGCGAGGTTTCTCTCCGCCACGTCCAGCGCCGCTTCCGCCCGCACCTTCTCCGCCTCTGCGGCGGCGAGGGAGGCTTCCGCGCGGAGCACCTCCACCCGTGCCGCCCGGTCCTGGCGGAAGAAGAGCCGCACCCGGTC
>CAZMKB010000349.1:1585-3667 GCA_964566685.1 uncultured Gemmatimonadota bacterium
TCGAGCGCGGCCTCCACGGCGGTCACCCGCCGCTCGTGCGCCGTCACGATTTCCCGCGCGCTCAGAACGGCCAGGTATCCCTCGACCACCCGGGAGATGACCTGCTGCCTGACGCTCCGGAGCGAGGCCCTGGCCGCTTCCTGCCGCGCGCCCGCCATGCGGGTGCCGGAGAGCCTCCCGCCGCCGTCGAAGAGGGTGTACTCCAGATCGAGGGAGTAGGAGGTGATCGTCCTGTCGAAGGGCGGTATGACCTCGGGAGTGAACCCGTGGAAGGGATAGGCGAGCATCGGCTCCTCGTACCAGTGGGCGGTGCCGTTCGCGCTCAGGCGCGGAAACCAGGCGGCGTTCGCTTCCCCCACCGCCTCGGCCGCCTCGTCGAGGCCGGCTTCGGCCGCGCCGACCGCCGGATAGCTCTCGAGGGCGCGGGTCACCGCCTCAGAGACCGTGAGCGCCCCGGGTGGAAGAGGCTCCGCGGCGCCCGCGGTGGCCGGGGCCGCCGCCGGGAGAAGAATGAGAACCGCCGCGAGGACGGCGGAGGGCGGCGCCTTCGACGCTCTCTTCAGGGCCCCCGTAACTCCGGTAACCCTGACGATCGACCACAGAGCGCTGTACAACCTCCCTGCCCCACCCGTCTGTCCGGGAATCAGGGCGAACACACGCCGCACGCTAAGCATCCTTCTCTCCCCCCCTTCCCCGCTCCCCTTCCCGGTCGCCGCCGGACGCTCTCTCCCCGTCTCCGGCTGCAGTCCGTCCTCCGGCGCTTCCCCCACGGTTCTTTCCGGCGCCTGCGTCCGGCCGGCCGCCCGTTCCCTCACCACCCCGCATCACGCCGTGGAGGAGGAGATCCACGATGCTCTCCTCCCGGGCCCGGATGAACTCCTCCTCGTCGGTCACGTCGACCGCGAGGAACACCTCCGCGATGGGCTTCACGAGGAAGTAGATCAGGTTCATGCCGACGATGCTGAGGAAGAGCTGCTTCGGATCGACGGGCCGGAGCACCCCCTTCTCGATCTCCCGTTCGAAGAGGCCGAGCAGCCGGCTCGGGCGCACCAGCTTCTCCTCGATGAGCTCGTCACGCACCGCCCTGACCAGGTCGGGCTCGTTGGCCAGCGACTCGATCACGATCTTCGTCGCGGCGAGGTCGCCGGAGAAGATCCCGAAGTAGGTCCCGGAGAGGAGCCGGATCACGTCCTCGGGGCGGTGCTCACCGGCTGTGGCGCTCCGGAGGGCACGGAAGATCTGACCGAGGTTGGCGGTGAGAACGCTCTTGAGTACCTGACGGTAGAGCTTCTCCCGGGATCCGTAGTAGTAGTAGACGAGCGCCTTGTTCACCCCGGCGCGGGAGGCGATCTCCTCCATGCGCGCCCCGTGCTTGCCGCGCCCGGCGAAGACCTCCGTCGCGGACCGGAGGATCCTGGCCCGGCTGTCGGTATCGGAAGATTGGGTCAAAGAGGAATCAGGCATGAGACCGTTCCCTGCAGATCGACTCTTATTGACTACTGTGTTTAACGTTTAACTTTAACGTTAATATTAAATATAGATGGATCCCGTATTCCTGTCAAGCAGATTTTTTTTCTCACGGCGCACTTGACGGGGAAGGGCGACGGCGCTACATTCAGGCGGATCCGGACGGGAGCACACGATGGCGACACCGAGGTGGCTGGAATTCGCGATCTACGACGGCATGCCGATCCGTGCGGCCCTCTCGAAGCGCGGCATTGACGCGCGGAGGCACTGGCGGGAGATGGCGGCCGACCTGGGATTCGAGCACGTGGCCCAGCTCGAGCAGGTGCACGGGAACCGGGTCGTCAGGGTCGAGCGGGAGACCGACGAGCCCTATCCCGCCGCGGACGCCCTCACGACCAACGTTCGGGGGCTCGCCCTCCTCGTTCGCGTCGCGGACTGCGCGTCCGTCTTCCTCTTCGACCCGGCAAACCGGCCCATCGGCCTCGCTCACGCCGGATGGCGCGGCCTCGTCGGCAAAGTGATCGTGAACACGGTGCGGACCATGACCCGTGAGTTCGGCACCGGACCAGCGGACATCCTCGCAGCCGTCGGCCCTTCGCTGGGGCCCTGCTGCGC
>CAZMKB010000350.1:0-3663 GCA_964566685.1 uncultured Gemmatimonadota bacterium
ACCCCGGGGACATCTTCTACAACCACTCCCGGCTCCTGGAACGCGCGGCGAAGCTTTCCGACGAGATGGGCGGCGGGTCGCTGACGGCGCTCCCCATCATCGAAACGCAGGCGGGCGACGTGTCGGCCTACATCCCGACCAACGTGATCTCCATCACCGACGGGCAGATCTACCTCGTCTCGGACCTCTTCTACGCAGGCGTGAGGCCGGCGATCCACGTCGGGATTTCCGTGTCGCGTGTCGGCGGGAACGCCCAGAAGAAATGCATGAAGCAGGTGGCGGGACGCCTGCGGCTCGACCTGGCCCAGTACCGCGAAATGGAAGCCTTCGCGCAGTTCGGCACCGAGCTCGACAAGGCCACCCAGGCACAGCTGAACCGCGGCGAGCGCATGGTGGAGCTCCTCAAGCAGCCGCAGTACCGGCCGATGTCCCTGGCCGAGCAGGTGATGTCGATCTACGCCGGCGTCAACGGCTATCTCGACGAGTACCCGGTGTCGCGCATCCGTGAGTTCGAGGACAAGTTCCTCTCCTCCATGTCGTCGAACCATCCGGACATCGCGAAGTCGATCACGGAGCACTCGGAGATCACCGAGGAGACCGGCCAGAAGCTGAAGTCGGCGATCGAGGAGTTCAAGAAGACCTTCTAACGACAGGGTGACGGCAGGGAAACGATGGCAAAGACGCGCGACATCAAACGGCGTATCCGGAGTGTCAAGAGCACCCAGCAGATTACCCGGACCATGGAGATGGTCGCCACCTCCAAGCTCAAGCGTGCCCAGGACCGCCTTCACGCATCCCGGCCCTACGGCGGCGAGGTGAAGCGGTTCATCCGGGAGCTGGTGGCGTCGAAACCTTCCATGACCCATCCGCTCCTCGAGGAGCGGGAAGAGGTGAAGGGCGTGGGGTTCCTGCTCGTCACGAGCAACCGCGGTCTCTGCGGGGCCTTCAACACCAACATCATCAAGCGGGCGCACGCCCTCTACGAAGAGCTCTCGGCCGAGGGGAAAGAGGTGAACCTCAACATCGTCGGCAAGAAGGGGCTTTCCTTCTTCCGGTTCCGCGAGTTTCCCATCGAGCAGTCATACACCGTTCTTCCCGAGCTTCCGTCCCCGGAAGACGTATCCGGGCTCGCCGACTACTTCATCGACCGCTACACCTCCGGGGTGATCGACAGGTTCGTCATCCTCTATAACGAGTTCCGCTCCCCGGTGGAGCAACGGCCGATCATGGAAACCGTCATCCCCATTCCCCGGGAAGACACCGGTGAGGAGCCCGGCGAGTTCATCATGGAACCCGTCCCGGAGGAGATCCTGGCGAGGATCCTCCCGCTCTACGTCCACTCGACGCTCCGGATGGCGCTCACCGAGTCGACGACGAGCGAGCAGGGCGCGAGGCGGACGGCCATGAAGGCCGCGACCGACAACGCCGACGAAATGATCAGGTTCCTCGTCCGTTCCTACAACAAGGCCAGACAGGCGCAGATCACCCAGGAGATCTCGGAGATCGTCGGCGGGGCGAACGCCCTCAGCGAATGACCATAGTGGAGGTTGAAAGCATGCCAGACGCGAAGAAACCCGAAAGCACAGGCCGGAATTACGGGAAAGTCGTGCAGGTGATCGGACCGACGCTCGACGTCGAGTTCGATCCCGAACGGCTGCCCGAGATCTACACGGCCCTGGAGCTCGAAGAGGAGATCGAGGGCAAGAAAATTTCACTCGTGGCCGAAGTCCAGCAGCAGATCGGGCGCAACCAGGTGCGGACCGTCTCGATGAAATCGACCGACGGCGTCGTTCGCGGCATGAAGGTTCTCGACACCGGGAAGCCGATCACCGTGCCGGTGGGCAACGAGTGTCTCGGCAGGATCTTCAACCTCACCGGCGAACCGATCGACGAGCTCGGTCCGGTCGATACGGACATGGAATACCCGATCCACCGCGAATCGCCCGGCTACGAGCAGCTCGAGCCGAAGAGCCAGATCTTCGAGACCGGCATCAAGGTCATCGATCTCCTCGAGCCGTACATGAAGGGCGGGAAGACCGGCCTCTTCGGAGGGGCCGGGGTCGGCAAGACCGTCATCATCATGGAGCTCATCCACAACATCGCCACGGCCCACGGCGGCTTCTCGGTGTTCGGCGGCGTCGGCGAGCGGACCCGTGAAGGAAACGACCTCTGGCTCGAGATGAAGCAGTCCGGCGTCATCGACAAGACCGTGATGGTGTTCGGGCAGATGAACGAGCCGCCGGGAGCCAGGCTGCGGGTCGGCCTCTCGGCGCTGACCATGGCCGAGTACTTCAGGGACGAACAGGGCCAGGACGTCCTGCTCTTCATCGACAACATCTTCCGTTTCGTGCAGGCGGGTTCCGAGGTGTCGGCGCTGCTCGGAAGGATGCCCTCGGCGGTGGGATACCAGCCGACACTCGGCACGGAGATGGGCGAGCTCCAGGAGAGGATCACCTCGACCAAGCAGGGCTCGATCACGTCGATCCAGGCGATCTACGTTCCGGCCGACGACCTCACCGATCCGGCGCCGGCGACAACCTTCGCCCACCTCGACGCCACGACGGTGCTCTCGCGCCAGATCGCCGAGCTCGGCATCTACCCGGCCGTCGATCCGCTCGACTCGACCTCCCGGATCATGGATCCCCAGATCCTCGGCGAGGAGCACTACCAGGTGGCGCGTGACGTCCAGAGGATCCTCCAGCGCTACAAGGACCTCCAGGACATCATCGCCATCCTCGGCATGGACGAACTCTCCGACGACGACAAGCTGATCGTGGCCCGGGCCAGGAAGATCCAGAAGTTCCTGTCTCAGCCTTTCTTCGTGGCGAAGGAGTTCACCGGCACTGAAGGCCGCTACGTTGCTCTGAAAGACACCATCAGGAGCTTCAAGGAGGTCGTGGAGGGCAAGTACGACCACTTCCCGGAGCAGCTCTTCTACATGGCCGGCGACATAGAAGAAGTGAAGGAGCGGGCCGCCGAACAGGGAATAAAGGACTGATCCGATGGCCGAGAAGAAGCTCTCTCTCAAGATACTCACCCCCGCCGCCACGCTCTTCGAGGGATCGGTCGACAAGGTCGTCGTCCCGGCGTACGACGGGGAGCTGGGGGTCCTTCCCGGTCACGCACCGCTCGTTTCGCTCCTGGGCCTCGGTGAGCTCCGGGCGACGATGGACGGAGAGGTCCAGTACTTCGCCGTATTCGGCGGTTACATGCGAGTAGGCGGCAACCTGGTGAGCGTTCTCGCCGACCATGCCGAGGCGAAGGAGAAGATCGACGTCGGCGAAACCCAGGCAAGGTTCGACGAGCTCACGAGAGTTCTGGCCGGCAAGCGCACGGAGGCCGACGCCGAAGAGATGGCCCGCTGCAAGGTCAGGATGAAGATGGCCGGCAGGTAGTACTCCTGTCATGTCGAAAAACACCGAGTACCGGTTTCTCCTGCTCCTCTTCCTCGTATCCGGATGCTGCGGTCTCATGTACGAGATCGTCTGGTCCCGGATTCTCTCCCTCACCTTCGGGAACACCTATCTCGCCATGAGTACCGTCATCGCGTCGTTCATGGGCGGCCTCGGCTTCGGAAGCCTGGCCGGGGGGCGACTCGCCCGGAGCTTCAGGGAGCGGCTGCGGGTCTACGCATACGTGGAAATCGCCGTCGGCGCCTGCGCC
>CAZMKB010000351.1:0-3661 GCA_964566685.1 uncultured Gemmatimonadota bacterium
TGCCGTGCGCCGAGTCGGTGGTGATGACCTTCCTTCGCGTGCGGCCCTTCTTCCCGTGGTAGGCCCGTGCAAGGAGAAGCCCCGTCATCTCGCCCTGCGCCCCGGCAGCCGGCTGCAGCGTGACGGCGTCGAGCCCGGAGATCTCCTTCAGGTACTCCCCCAGATCGTACATGAGGCCGAGGGCACCCTGGCAGAGGTGGAGCGGCACCATGGGGTGGAGCCGCGAGAAGCCGGGCAGCCGCGCCGCCTCCTCGTTCACCTTGGGGTTGTACTTCATGGTGCAGGAGCCGAGCGGGTAGAATCCGCGGTCGACGTGGTGGTTTCTGACCGAGAGGCCGATGAAGTGCCGCATCACCGTGGGCTCGCTCACCTCGGGAAGAGCCGGTCCCTCCTCACGGATGAGTCCGGGCGGCAGAATGTCGGCCGGGTCGACGTCGGGCACGTCGAGGCCGGGCAGGGTAAATCCCCGCCTCCCCGGTCTCGAGAGCTCGAAGATGAGGTTGTCGAGTATGCTCATATCACTCCCCGGTCCAGCCAGGATTTTTCACACCATTTTCGATTCTGGCGGCCGATTTCGGACTGCTTCTTCATTCCCGGCTAGAATTCCAGCGTGTCGCCCGGCGAGAGGATGGTGCACTTCATGCCCGCCTCCTCCTCCACCATGGCCTTGAACTTCATGGGGTCCTGCTCGATCACTTCCCAGGTGTTGTAGTGCATCGGCACCACCTGTCTGGCCCCAATCATCCTCGCGGCGTGGACGGCGTCTTCGGGTCCCATGGTGAAGTTGTCGCCGATGGGGAGACAGGCGACGTCGATCTTCTCGATCCTGCCGATGAGGTCGAACTCCGCCACCAGGCCCGTGTCGCCCGCATGCAGCATGGTCTTCCCCTCGGCGCTGTAGATGAATCCGCAGGGGTAGGAGTAGACACCGCCTCCGCCGCCTTCCTCGCCGACTGCTCCGCCGTGCGTGGCGAATGTCAGCTTCACTCTCCCGAACGGGAAGACGCGCGATCCCCCGATGTGCATTGGATGCGCTTCCACGCCTTTCGCCGTGAGATAGTTGGCTAGCTCGAAGGTCGTGACGACCAGGGCCCCGGTCCTCTTCGCGATCTCGATCGTGTCGCCCAGGTGGTCGGCGTGACCGTGGGTCAGGAGTATGGCGTCCGCCTCGACGAGCTCCTGATCGATGTCGGCCAGAGGATTTCCGGTCAGAAACGGATCGATGATCACCCTGTTCTTGCCGATGTGACACTCGAAACACGCATGTCCGTGGAAGATCAGCTTGGCCATTCCTCTCCCTTTCCTCGACGGGCCCCTTTCACGAGTTTCCAGCCCGAATCAATCATACGCTTTCGATTTCAGCGGCCGTTCCCCAGCAGGTCGACGAACCTGTCGATTTCCCGTTTCGTTCTCCGTTCCGTGACCGCCACGAGGAGGATCCCCTCCATGTCCCTGTCGAAGCAGGCGGCGTCGACTCCGGCGAGGATCTTCTCCTTCTCGAGCCGCGTGATGATTTCCCCCGGATCGACGGGCGTCCTCACCGGGAACTCCTTGAAGGTCGGCACGTTCCACGGTGTCGAGAAGCCCTCGAGGGCGGTGATTTCCTTCTTCGCGTAGTGCGCCTTCTTCAGGCAGAGGAGCGCCGTCTCGCGGAGCCCCTCCCTGCCCATGAGCGACATGTAGACCGTTGCCGCCAGGGCGTTGAGCGCCTGATTCGTGCAGATGTTCGAGGTCGCCTTCTCCCGCCGGATGTGCTGCTCCCTGGTCTGGAGCGTGAGCACGAAGCCCCGCTTCCCGTCCGCGTCGACGGTCCGGCCGACGAGCCTGCCCGGCAGGTGCCGCTTGTAGTCCTCCCGGCAGGCGAAGAAGCCGAAGAGCGGACCGCCGAACGACGGGGCGTTGCCGAGCGCCTGCCCCTCACCGATCACGATGCCGGCCCCGAACTCGCCCGGAGGCTTCAGGATGCCGAGGGAGATGGGGTCGACCACCGCGATGAACACGGCTCCGCACCGCCCGGCCAGCTCGCCCACGGCGCGGAAGTCCTCGATGCTCCCCATGAAGTTGGGGCTCTGGACGATCACCGCGGCCGTGTCGTCGCCCGCGAGGTCCTCCAACCTGTCGATGTCGGTCAGGCCCCCGGAGAGCCCGACCTCCTCGACGGAGACGTCCTGGCCGGCCAGGTAGGTCCTCGTCACGCCGCGGTAGAAGGCGTGTACGCCCTCCGAGATCAGGATGCGGTTCCTCTTCTTCCCGAGCGCCAGCGACATGATCGCGGCCTCGGCCACCGCCGAGCCGCCATCGTAGACCGAGGCGTTCGACACGTCCATGCCGGTCAGTTCGCAGATCATCGTCTGGTATTCGAAGATGGCGGTGAGCGTTCCCTGGCTCACCTCGGGCTGGTACGGCGTGTACGCGGTGGCGAACTCCGGGCGCGACGTGATGTGCGAAACGGCGGCGGGGATGTGATGATCGTAGATTCCTGCCCCGAGGAACGAGACGTACTCGTCGAGGTCCCCGTTCCGGGCCGCGATCCCGCGGAGGAGGCCGACGGCCTCCATTTCCGACAGGGGCTCCGGCAGGTCGAGCGGCTTCCCGAGCCGCAGCTCTTCGGGGATCGATCCGAGCAGGTCTTCCAGTTCACGGACACCGATAGCCTCGAGCATGGCGAGGCGGTCTTCCGGCGTGTGCGGCGTGTACACCATGAATGCGGTACGTTCCCTCTCTAACCTATGAGTCCTTCGTAGTCTCCGGAGCTCAGCAGCTCGTTCAGCTCTTCCTCGTCGGCGAGTTCGATCTTGATGATCCACCCGTCGCCGTACGGATCCTTGTTGATGACCTCGGGCGAATCCTCGATCTGATCGTTGACCGCGGTGATCTCGCCGCTCACCGGCGAGTAGAGGTCGGCCACGGTCTTCACCGCCTCGATGGTGCCGAACGTCTCCATCTGCTTCACCTCCGTGCCGATGTCGGGAAGCTCGACGAAGACGACGTCACCCAGCTCTCCCTGGGCGTAGTCGGTGATGCCGACGGTGGCGACTCCGTCCTCGATGCGGAGCCACTCGTGCTCCTTCGTGTACAGCAGGTCCTCGGGAACGTTCATTGCTCCTCCAGCTCCTTCGCTTCGACGATCTCGTTGTGCCGCAACGGATTTTCCGTTTCGGATGCTCAGCTGCCGGCCCGGCGGGGACTCTATATTATAGTAAGGTTGGCGTAAAGTCAAGAAACGGCGGGCGGGGGATGCTCTCCTCTGCAGGTCGGAGGGTGTGCACTGCTCGCTCAGACGCTCCACGCAGGCCCTCGAGTCACTTGACCTCACCGCCGCACCGACGTATCGTGAGGCGGGAGGACCCGATGCTCACCGACACCCACGCACATCTCTCGGACGAGTCGTTCGACGCCGACCGGAGCGAGGTCCTGGAGCGGGCCCGCGAAGCGGGGATCGGCAGGATCATCGCCGTCGCCGAGAACATGGACGACGCCCGGAAGAACCTCGAGCTCGCGGCCGCGCACCCCATGGTCCGTCCGGCGACGGGGCTCTACCCGACCGTGCTCGACCCCGAAGAGGCGGAGCGCATGCACGAGTTCATCCGGCGTCACCGGAACGAGCTCGTCGCCATCGGCGAGGTGGGGCTCGACTACTGGGTGGTGAAGGAGGACGAGG
>CAZMKB010000352.1:0-3657 GCA_964566685.1 uncultured Gemmatimonadota bacterium
TGACGCGGTGGTCGGAGCGGTTGCTGTCCCGTGCCAGGGCGAAACCGAGAGCCGCGGAAATGGATGTGCTCGCATGACCCGTGCCGAAAGCGTCGTGGTGGCTCTCGCTCCGCTTCGGGAAGCCGCTGATACCCTCGTCCTGCCTCAGGCTCCCGAACCTGGTTCGGCGGCCGGTCAGGATCTTGTGTGCATAGCTCTGGTGACCCACATCCCAGATCAGGATGTCCCGGGGAGTGTCGAAGACGGAGTGAAGAGCGAGCGTCAGCTCGACGACGCCGAGACTGGAAGCCAGGTGTCCCCCGGTCTCGGAGACGACCGAGATGATGCACTCCCGCAGCTCCCTGCCGAGGACCTCGAGGTCTTCGACGGAAAGCCTCCTGAGCTGTTCGGGGGACTCGATGCTGTCGAGTATGCCGGGCATCACATGATCCTCAGCGGTTCTGCTCGAAGCCGGGGAGCAGGATCCAGTGGGGAAAGAGGCGGAGAAACCGGTCGTCGACCCCCGCACTGTCCAGCAGGTCGACCGCTCTTCCCGCGGAGAGGACCGCCTTCTCCCGTGCTCCTTCGAGGCCGAGAAGCGACGGATAGGTTGCCTTTCCCTTCACGTCGTCCTTGCGGACTCTCTTTCCGAGTTTTTCGAACGTTCCCGTCGCATCTAATATATCATCAATTATTTGAAAAGCAAACCCCAGGTGCACTCCGTAGCTCCGCAGCGCGTCGACTGTTTCCTGTTTCGTACTCGCATAAATCGCGCCCATCGCGGCCGCCGCTCCGAACAGAGCCGCCGTCTTGTTGCGGTGGATGAACTCGAGGTCCCGTTCCACGAATTCGCGCCCTTCGAAGAGGATGTCGGCCGCCTGTCCGGCTACGAGCCCGCCGATTCCGCTCGCGGCCGTCAACTCGCGGACCAGGTCACTCTGAAGGGAAGGAGAGCGCCTCCCCCGGCGACCGGCTCTCAGGATGGTCCGGACGGAGTCCCCGATCATCGACACGCCTGCCAGAAGAGCCGTCGGCACGCCGTATTTCCTGTGACAGGAAGGTCTCCCGCGACGGTAGTCGTCGTCGTCCATCTGCGGGAGGTCGTCGTGGATCAGCGAGTAGGAGTGAATCATCTCGATCGACAGGGACAGGTCGTAGACGCCTCCTCCCCTCCCTCCGAGTGCACGGTAGACCGAAACCACGAAGACCGGCCGGAGGCGCTTGCCTCCGGAGCGGAGGGTGTACGCTGCTGCATCCTGGAGTCCGGCCCGCGGCATCCGCCCGAGAAGGCGTGAGCACGCACTTTCCACCCGCTCCCGCTCCCGATGGAGAACCTCTTCCACGAATGATCGATCACCGGGAGATATATCCGGACGAATCGACGTCATTCTACCTCGAAGTCCTCCAGCTTCGGTGATTTTTCGATCTTCTCGATGATCTTCTGCACCCTCGCTTCGCTCCGGGCGAGCTTCCCCTGGGCGGACGCGACGAGAGACGCTCCTTCCTCGAAGAGCTTCAGCGACTCCTCGAGGGAGAGCTCTTCGCCCTCCAGCTTCTTCACGATTTCCTCGAGCCGGCTCAATTCATCTTCGAGACTTCGTTTCGTGCTCACGTTCCTCTCCTCTCTCTCCCGTTTCCGTCTGCTCGACCGAGCAGACGAGCTTCCCCCGTGCCAGGTGAACGCCGACCCGCGCTCCCCGGGACACCCCCGCCGCGTTACGCAGCACCTTCCCCGTGGCGAGATCTCTCGTGATCGAGTAACCTCTCCGGAGCGTGTTCGAAGGGCTGAGGACATCGAGCTTCCCCGCGAATGCCGAGAGCTCCGAGCGCCGTCGCTCGAGCAGCCGGTTCCCGGCTGCGGTCATGTCCCGGGCGCACCCGTCCACGGTCTGCATCAGCTCGCGGATGCGGCCTTCGATCCGCCTGAGGCCGTAACTCGAGGAGAGACGTGCGATGACCTCCTCGCACCGTGCGGTGCGTCTCTCCATTGCGCGCCGGAGATTCCCCGCCTGTGCACCGAGCGTGCGGACGATCTCGCTCCTGTCCGGGACGACGAGCTCCCCCGCCGCCGAGGGAGTCGGCGCCCTCAGGTCGGCCGCGAAATCAGCGATGGTGAAGTCGATCTCGTGACCGACGGCGGAGACGACGGGGATGGTGGAAGCATGGATGGCCCGTGCCGTCACCTCCTCGTTGAAGGCCCACAGGTCTTCGATCGATCCGCCTCCACGGCCCACGATGATGACGTCGGGGACCCCCCAGCGATTCACGTACTCCATGGCCCGGGCGATCTCCCGGCTCGCTCCTTCACCCTGGACGGGCACTGGAACGATCACGATGTCGGCCGGCGGCCAGCGGCGGGAGATCACGGAGACCATGTCACGGACCGCGGCACCGGTCGGGGATGTGACGACGGCGATCACCCCGGGGAATCGAGGGAGCCGCTTTTTGGCAGCCGGATCGAAGAGCCCTTCGGCCGCCAGCCTGGCCTTGAGCTTCTCGAATGCCGCTTGGAGCTCCCCCTGCCCCATCGGTCTCAGCGAGGTCACGCTCAGCTGGTACTGCCCGCCACGTTCGTAGACGGTGATCGTGCCGCCCGCGACGACCTTCATGCCCTCGGGATCTCCGAACGGAAAACGGATTCCGGCGCTTCGCCATATCAAGCAGCGAAGCTGGGCATGTTCGTCCTTCAGGGTGAAGTAGGTGTGACCGGAGGAGTGACGGTGGAAGTTGGAGATCTCTCCCTCCACCAGGACGGAGCCGATTCGTGTCTCGAGGAGAATCCGGATGCGTCTCGTCAGCTCCGAGACACGGAAGGTCGTCGTGGAACCTGTTTCCGCTGCGTTTCCGTATTCGTCGTGCATCATCAACCGGCGGCGATTCATTCCGCTCCCGGTGCCGGATGTGCGGCCGCGGCCGCTCCGGCGGTCACGCTCCCGGGTGCCGCTGTGCCGCCTGGACAGTGTTGCTGAGAAGCATGGCGATTGTCATCGGACCGACGCCGCCCGGCACCGGGGTAATGGCCCCGGCGACTTCCCGGGCGGACTCGAAGTGGACGTCCCCCGCCCAGCGATATCCGCGCTCGCTGTCGGGGTCCTCGATCCGGTTGCTGCCGACGTCGATGACGACGGCTCCGGGTTTGACCATGTCCCCCGTGATGGACTCCGCCCGGCCGATGGCCGCGACGAGGATGTCGGCCCGCCCGACATGGTCGGAGAGGGAGACGGTCCGGCTGTGACAGAGCGTGACGGTGGCGTCGGCGAACGGGGCTTTGAGGCTCATCATGTTCGCGAGCGGCCTGCCGACGATGTTGCTCCGGCCCACGATGACCACGTGCGATCCCTTCGTCTCGACCCCGCTCCTTCTCAAAAGCTCCTGGATTCCCGCCGGAGTGCAGGGCCTGAGCACCTCCAAGCCGATCAGCAGGCGGCCGACATTGACCGGATGGAAACCGTCTACATCCTTCGACGGATCGATCTTCTCGATCACCTTCTGCGGATCGATACCGTCGGGAAGGGGCAGCTGGACGAGAATGCCGTGCCAGGTCTCGTCTTCGTTCAGCTCGTCGAGGAGGGCGAGGAGCTCCGCCTCGGTGAAGGAGGCGGGATACTCGAACGTCTTTCCCAGAATGCCCACGTCGGCGCACGCCTTGTTCTTCATGCGGACGTAGGAGTGCGAGGC
>CAZMKB010000353.1:0-3643 GCA_964566685.1 uncultured Gemmatimonadota bacterium
CGACTGGTTCTCGCCGGTGGATGTGCGCTCAACTGCGTGGCGAACGGAAGGATACTCCGGGAGGGGCCGTTCGAGGACATCTGGATACAGCCGGCAGCGGGCGACGCGGGAGGGGCGCTGGGAGCGGCCCTCATCGGCTGGCACCGGTACGCCGGAAAGCCCCGCAACCCGGACGGCGGGAAGGATTCGCAGAAGGCCTCCTACCTGGGACCCGGGTTCTCCGACCGGGAGATCGAGGAGTATCTCACCTCGATCGGTGCCTCTTTCGAGCGAATGAACGGCGATCGACTGCCCTCGCGGATCGCCGGGCTCATCGAAGAGGGCAACGTCATCGGGTGGTTCCAGGGAAGGATGGAGTTCGGTCCCCGGGCGCTCGGGGCCCGGAGCATCGTCGGCGACTCCCGGTCCCCCGACATGCAGACGAAGATGAACCTGAAGATCAAGTTCCGGGAGTCGTTCCGGCCGTTCGCCCCGACCATTCTCGAAGACCGGGTCTCGGAGTACTTCGAGCTCGACCGGGAGAGCCCCTACATGCTGCTGGTCGCCGACGTGCGGAAGGACAGACTTCTCCCGTCGCGTGAAGAGGACAGGAAGCTCGAGGGTGTGGAAAAGGTCAAGGCCGTGCGGTCCACGATCCCGGCCGTGACCCACATCGACTCGAGCGCCAGGATCCAGACGGTGTCGCGGGAAGACAACCCGCTCTACTACGACATGATCGAGGAGTTCAGAAAACGAACCGGCTGTCCCGTCATCATCAACACCTCGTTCAACGTCCGCGGCGAACCGATCGTCTGTACACCGGAGCACGCATTCCTCTGCTTCATGAGGACAGAGATGGACTACCTAGTCATGGGGAGCTTCATCCTGAACAAGGCGGACCAGAAGGAACTCGCCGACGACATCGACTGGAGGCAGGAGTTTGAGCTCGACTGACAACGACAGGCGGATGAAGCGGAAGTTCGGGATCGTCTTCGGCCTGGTGCTGGCGGCGGTGGCCATCATCTCCCTCTGGAGGGGTCGCGATCAGCTGGTGGTTCCTCTTCTCTCCGCCTCCGCGCTCCTCGTGCTCCTGGCGCTCGTGAGGCCTCTCGTCCTCTCGCCGCTCTACTCGGTGATGCTGCGGATAGCGGGTTACATGGGATGGTTCAACACCAGGCTCATCCTCGCCGTCGTCTACTACCTGATCTTTACGCCCGTAGCGATCGTGTATAAATTGGTGGGGAAGGATCCGCTTCACCGTTCCTTCGACGGGGATGCCGCGACCTACTGGCAGAAGAAGGAGGCGGTCGAGCGGGACGAGAAGACGCACTTCGAGAAACAGTACTGACGCTTCTCCGATGTTTCCGGGTTGCAGGAGGGGCCGGTCACGGGCAGGCCGCGGCTCGAATGAATGGAGTGAACCTCATGGGAACGGAAAAAAGATACGGAAAGTCAGACCTCATCCGGGAATTCTGGGAGTTCATGAGGGTCCGCAAGAAGTGGTGGCTCGGCCCCATCGTCCTGATCCTTCTCCTGCTCGGTGCGTTCATCATTCTGACGGAAGGGTCGGCACTTGCGCCGTTCATCTATGCGATATTCTAGCAAAGCTCTCACGTCGCTCCTGCTTCTGGCCTCTCTCCTGTTCGCGTCGCCCGGCCCGGCTGGAGAGCCGGCGGATCTCGAGGAGGTTCTCGAGGAGAGCGCCATCCGGTACAACGAGATCGAGGGGTTCAGCGGCAGATTCCGCCAGCTCGTGGAAATCCCGCTTCTCGGCAAGGAGAAGGAGTTCTCCGGGGTTGTCAGATACAGGAGCCCCAACATGCTCCGCCTGGACTACGACGAGCCGGAAGGAGGCTACATCCTCTGCGACGGGCAGAGCTTCTTCGTCTACCTGCCGGATGTCGACTCCACCAGGGTCATGAAGACGGTGCTCGACAAGGATCCCCGCTCGTTTCTCACCGAGTTCTTTCTCGATGAAGCACGGGAGGACTACTCCGCGAAGCTCGACAGCCTGGATCGGGGGAGCGCCTTCCTGACGTTCACTCCCGTGGATCCCCGTGCCGCGCTGCTCCGCGTCGAAGTGACGGTGGACAGGGAGAGCGATCTGGTGCGGAGGATCTCCTACGTCGATCGATCCGGCAGTGTCACCACCTACACCGTCGACGGGATCGAGATCGGCCGGCAGCCGGCTGAGCTCTTCCGGTTCGAGCTCCCGGCCGGCCTCAGGCTCCTCGACCTCACCACCGGGACTGACTGAACCGACAACCATGCCGCGAACAGGAAACCACCGCATCTATGTGCTCTCGCTCGGCTGTTTCAAGAACACCGTCGATTCGGAGAACATGATCGCCGATCTCGTGCGAGAGGGATTCTCCGTGGTCTCCGATCCCGCGGACGCCGACGTCATCGTGGTGAACACCTGCGGCTTCATCGATCCGGCGAAGGAAGAGTCCATCGAGGCGGTGCTGGAGGCTTCCTCCTACCGGAAGACGGGGACCGCAGAGCTGCTCGTCGTCGTCGGATGCCTCGTCCAGCGCTACAAGTCCGAGCTGCAGGCCTGGATCCCGGAGGTGGACCTGTTCCTGGACCTCGAGGAGGAGGTGAACATCGCCGGTGCGCTGGTCGAGCTGCTCGGCCGGCCGGTGAGGGAGGGGGAGGCAGGGGCGGGCACGGACCGGATCGCGCTCACTCCCCGCCACCTCGCTTTTCTCAAGATCGCCGAAGGGTGCTCGCGGCACTGCACGTTCTGCTCGATACCCGCCATCCGGGGACCCTACCGTTCCAGGGACGCCGGCGATCTCGTGGAGGAGGCACTCAAACTCGAGTCGGCGGGAGTCAGCGAGCTCACCGTCATATCCCAGGATACGGTCAGTTACGCCGACCGGAAAGGAAGGCGGCTCGTCGATCTCGTGGAGTCTCTCCTCGCCCGGACAGCCGTTCCCTGGATCCGTCTCCTGTACCTGAACCCGGGGGAGTTCCCGGAGTCCCTCATCGGTCTGCTCGCGCGCGAGGAACGCCTGCTCGGTTACGTGGATCTTCCCATCCAGCACATCACCACACCGGTCCTGGAGAGGATGGGCAGAAACACGGACCGGGCCGGAATCGAGCGGCTCATCGAATCACTGCGGCAGCGTGTGGAAGGCCTCGTTCTCCGCACGACCATTCTGGTCGGGTTTCCCGGCGAACGGGAGGAGGACTTCGAAGAGCTGCTCGAGTTCGTGGAGGCGGTGCGGTTCGAGCGGCTGGGCGGATTCGTCTTCTCGTGCGAGGAGGGGACTCCTGCCGCCCGCCTGCCCGACCAGGTTCCGGACGAGGTGAGGCAGGACCGCCTGGACCGGTTGATGGATCTCCAGCGCCGGATATCCCGCGAGCACTGCCGCGGGCGGGTGGGAAAAACCGTCACAGTTCTCGTGGACGGGGAAGTTCCGCCGGATGAGCCGGTGTCCGAGCTCCTGGACGGCGTCCCGCCGGAGGAGCGCGTCAGGTACGTCGGCCGCTCACGGTGCGAGGCATACGAGGTGGACGGTGCGATATACCTCGTCGGCCGATTCAGCGTGGGCGAGTTCGCGAAGGTGGAAATCATCGATTCCGGAGACTACGATCTCCTGGCTAAGTGGTCCTGGGCATAAATACGGTCACGTATCGAGGGCGACGAGGCGCCCGA
>CAZMKB010000354.1:0-3601 GCA_964566685.1 uncultured Gemmatimonadota bacterium
AACAGGCCGCCGCCCAGGTTGTGGTACAGGACGTTGCCGCCGGTGAAGTTGCAGATATAGAGGTCAGGAAGGCCGTCGTCGTCATAGTCGCCCCAGGCGACCCCTTCTCCGAAACCGGCGTCGCCCACGCCCGCCCCTTCGGTGACATCGGTGAAGGTGGTCACCGGGAGGATGGCGAAGTCGACGGTGGTCACCTCTCCTACCAGCACCTCGACGTCGAGCTCGGAAGTCGGCAGGTACGGAAGATCCGGCGCCACCCTGACATCGTAGGTGCCCTCCGGTACCACGAACTCGTAGAAGCCGCTGCCCGTGGTGTTCGTCTGTACGACGGGAGTTCCGAGGTAGAGCAGCGACACGACGGCCGAGATAGGATCTCCCGTCTCGAAGTCGGTCACCGTGCCGTTCAGCGTGCCGGGATTCAGCGGCTCGAGGCTGACGTTGTGCAGCGTGGTTCCCTCGTGCACGACTTCGACCCCGGAGGTGTCCGAAACGAACCCGAACTTCGAGACGACGACCGTGATGGTGTCGGGAAAGTTGTTCCAGATGGAGTAGCGACCCAGGCTGTCCGTGACAGCGGCGTCCTCCGTGTCGAGGACCGTCACGTCGGCCCCCGCTATCCTGTTCTGGTCGCTTGCGTTCCTGACGATGCCGGCGAGCTCGTCTGCCGCGACCTGGATCCTGCCGTAGTAGACGTCCTCCTCACCGTTGAAGGTACCCGCCCAGGCGAGGTGAGCGCCGGCCACATCGGAAACCATGTCGAAGTAATCGCCCATCTTCTGCTGCTGGGGCCATCCGAGGTGAGGATCGAACGCCTCGCTCAATCTCTCGTTCGGGGACCAGGTGAGGCCTCCGTCCTCCGAGTACGAGAAGTAGAGCGAAGAGTCGTAACCGCCCGGGTCATCCCTGGTGTCGAGCCAGATCGCGTCGATGCGGCCGTTCGGCGCCACGGACATGGTGCCGAACCACTGGTAGGCGTTCGTGCCCGAGTCGTCGTTGATCTTGATCGACGAGCTCCACGTCTGGCCGCCGTCCGTGCTCCTCGAGAACCTGACATCGAGCGGATCGGAGCCGGATGGGACGACTGAGGCGAGCAGGTAGACATTGCCGTGTGTAGGACCGCCGGACCGGTCGACGGCTATCCACGCCTGTCCGGCGAGGCCGGCGGGATTGACGCCCATCCCGTACCCGAGATACCCTCCGAGGTCGACCGACCTGGTGAGGTCGAACGACACCGGCTGGCCGGAATCCCACGCGTCGGTGGACTTCGTGACCGCGAAGTTCGTGGAGCCCTCGCCGCCGATATAGAGCTCACCGTCGGAGCCCACGGCCAGCGTCCCCCACTGCGGGTAGTTCGGAATCGTTTCGCAGGCTTCATAACTGTCGCCGCCGTCAACCGAGCGGGTGAAGAAGCCCGGGTAGCAGATGCTGAAGAAGCTCGTCCAGTAGGCGTAGATGTTCCCGTCGCCCGGGCTCCCCGTCTTGTCGATGGTCATCCACTGCTTGTCGCCGCCGTGCGCGTACGTCCCGCCGTCCCAGGTCTGGCCGCCGTCGTACGACCTGAAGACATGGCACCAGTAATCACCCCAGTCGGTCGTGAGGCTGTTGTAGTAAAAAACCCCGTCAGAGTCGGAGTCGAGAACAGGGTCGGACCGGAACACGCCGGGCTCGATGACACCGGGGAACGTCCAGGTCTCTCCGCCGTCGGTGGTGTAACCCCAGCCCGCCTGCCGGAAGTCGCTCTGTATGGTGTCGAACTGCCTCCACCCGATGCACATTTTATTGGAATTCGTGGGATCGACCGCGATGGAAGGCTCGTTCGCCGCGTCTCCGACGATGTTGTCGCCCGACGCGTCGACATTCACCTGGGTCATGAAGAATCCGGTCTCACGGTAGCTGTACGCGGGAGACCGCGGCATTTCTTCACGGTCCATGGGAATGTAGGGATCCTTCGGCACCTCCTTGTGGCCGGGCCTGAAAGATTGCCCGGAATCCGGCACCGAAGGCGTCACGGCCTCCTGAGTCGATCCGACGGCATACATGAACAGAACGGTTGCGAGTGCAAGACAGCCCAGCAGACGGTACAGCATGATACACCCCTCTCACGGGACCCCATTACCGGATCCCTCGGAAATACCACGAACTTCAGGAACAACTCAAGCTTCATCTGGAGCGTTTTCCATTATAGCGAACTTCTGCCTCTTTGTCAACTTCGGGGAGGATATTCCAGGCCGATTCCGGACTTCCGAACTTGTTGGTTTTTAGGAGGATAGGGGATGGATTCGGGGAGGACACCGGCTCCGGCCTGAGCGACCGGAGCCGGCATTTCAACTTCACCACTACTTCACGGCGGAATCCTGCTGCGATTCTTCCTCCTCAGCCGGGGCCACGGTCATTTCCACCGGGGTTCTTTCCAGCGTTTCCGAATGGGAGCCGGTTTCCACCGTTCCGCCGTGAAAATTGTAGAGTACCGGTGCGATGATCATCGCCACCACCGAGATCAGCTTCACCAGGATGTTGAGGGACGGACCGGAGGTGTCTTTGAACGGATCGCCCACCGTGTCCCCGGTGACCGTCGCCTTGTGCATCTCATCGTAGGCGTCGCCCCACTTGCTGTGACCGTCGTCTTTCACCTGCTTCTTCGAGTTGTCCCACGCGCCCCCCGCGTTGGCCTGGAAGATGGCCATGCAAACCCCGGAGATCAGGGTGCCGATCAGGAGCCCTCCGAGGGCGTTCGGGGAGAGCAGCCCCACGATGACCGGAACGGCCACGGCCATGGTGCCGGGAGCGATCATCTTCTTGATCGCCGCTCCGGTGGCGATGGTCACGCAGTGCGCGTACTGGGCTTTCCCGTCGGCGGCGGCGATCACCTTCCGCTCCTCGTCATTCGGTTCGCGATCCTCACTCTCCGCCTTCTGGGCGGCGATGAGGGCCGGACGCAGCTCGGCGATCTCCCTGAACTGCCGTCGCACTTCCTGGATCATGTCCTGCGCCGCCTTGCCGACTGCCACCATGGCCATGGCGGAGAACCGGAAGGGCAGCATGCATCCCACCAGCATTCCGATGAGGGTGTAGGGATCGGTGGCCGCAATGGTCACGGTCCCCTTCATCTTCGTCATGTACGCGCTGATCATGGCCAGGGCTGTCAGTGCAGCCGACCCGATGGCGAAGCCCTTGCCGATGGCCGCCGTCGTGTTTCCCACCGAGTCGAGGCTGTCGGTCCTTGCACGGACCTCTCGGCCCAGCTGTGACATTTCGGCGATACCTCCCGCGTTGTCTGCCACGGGGCCGTACGCATCGACGGCAAGCTGAATACCGGTCGTACAGAGCATGCCGACCGCGCTCATCGCGACCCCGTACAGGCCCGCGAAAGAGTAAGCGACCGCGATCGAGGTGCAGATCAGGAGGATGGGTATCGTCGTCGAGTTCATGCCCACGGCGAGCCCCTGGATGATGGTGGTCGCGGGGCCGGTCTTGGAAGCCTCGACGATGCTCTCGACGGGTTTACGCCGTGTCGCCGTGTAATACTCGGTGGTGATCCCGATGAAGGTCCCCGCAACCAGTCCGCCGATGATGGCCACGGCGATGCCCCCCCACTGATAGA
>CAZMKB010000355.1:0-3585 GCA_964566685.1 uncultured Gemmatimonadota bacterium
CTTCGCCCTGACGGCTTCCTCGATCCGCTCGCGCAGCTGGGGCTCGAGTTCCTCGCCTTCCAGGACACCCAGCCGCATGTCGTAGATGACCTCCCGCTGCTGGTTCATCACGTCGTCGTATTCGAGGAGGTGCTTTCTGATTTCGAAATTGTGAGCTTCGACCCGCTGCTGCGCCTTCTGGATCGATCGCGTGACGAGAGGATGGGTGATCCGCTCGCCGTCTTCGGCACCGAGCTTGTCCATGATGCCAGCGATCCTGTCCGAGCCGAACAGCCTCATGAGGTCGTCCTCGAGCGACATGTAGAACTTACTGGCGCCGGCGTCCCCCTGCCGCGCACACCGTCCACGGAGCTGCCTGTCGATCCGCCGCGCTTCGTGGCGTTCGGTTCCGATGACGTAGAGGCCGCAGGGCATCCGCTCGCGGCAGTCCTCCTCCCCGGTGTATCCCTCGGGAAGGTTTTCCCCGGCCGGGCCCTCGGACCTCGGATCGATGTCGTTATAGAGGAGACACTGTTTGCACCGGACGACTCCCGGCCCGAGCTTGATGTCGGTGCCCCGCCCGGCCATGTTGGTGGCGATCGTCACCGCCCCCGGCTGACCGGCCCGGGTGATGATCTCCGCCTCCTGCTGGTGATACTTCGCATTGAGTACGTGGTGCCTGATTCCCCGCCGCTTCAGCATGCGGGACAGGGTCTCGGACACTTCGACGGACACCGTGCCGACGAGGACCGGCCGGCCGGTCTGATTTGCATCTTCGATCTCGTCGATGATGGCCTTGTACTTCTCCCTGCGGGTCTTGTAGATCTCGTCGTCGTAGTCGACCCTCCGGACGGGCCTGTTGGTGGGGATGACGACCACTTCCAGCTTGTAGATGTCGAAGAACTCGTTCTCTTCGGTCTCGGCCGTGCCCGTCATGCCCGCGAGCTTCTCGTACATCCGGAAGTGGTTCTGCAGGGTGATCGTGGCAAGCGTCTGGGTTTCCCCTTCGATCCTGACACCTTCCTTGGCCTCGAGTGCCATGTGGAGACCGTCCGAGAAGCGCCTGCCGGGCATGAGCCTGCCGGTGAACTCGTCGACGATCATGACCTTGCCGTCCTGGAGGACGTACTCCACGTCTTTCTCGAACAGGATGTAGGCCTTCAGCAGCTGATGAATGTTGTGTATGCGCTCGCTCTTCTCGCTGTACTCCCGCTCGAGCTTGAGCTTCTCCCGCTGGCGCTCCTGTGCCGTCAGCCCTTCCTTTTCCTCGATCTCTCCGAACCGCTCGGACAGGTCAGGAATCACGAAGAACTCCGGGTCCTTCGGGGAGAGCTTTTCCCTGCCGATGTCGCTCAGGGAAATGCTGTGGCCCTTCTCGTCCATGGCGAAGTAGAGCTCGGCGTCGAGCTCGTGAACCCTCTTCTCCCGCATGAAGTCGGCCTCGACCCGCTGGAGCAGCTTCTTCATGCCCGGTTCCCCGAGAAGCTTGAGGAGCTTCCGGTTCTTGGGCATGCCGCGGTGCGCCTGGAACAGCTTGATGCCGCCCTCGTACTCGTTCCCCGCCTCGAACAGCTCCTCGGCTTCCGCCAGGATCCTGTTCACCAGGCGGATCTGGGCCTGGACGAGGTTCTCGACCGGCTGCCTGTACTCCTTGTACTTCTGGGTCGAGACGCCGACCGGTCCGGATATGATCAGGGGGGTTCTCGCTTCGTCGATGAGGACCGAGTCCACCTCGTCCACGATGGCGTAGTGATGGCCCCGCTGGACACGGTGGTCGATGGTGATCGCCATGTTGTCGCGGAGATAGTCGAAGCCGAACTCGTTGTTCGTCCCGTAGGTGATGTCTGCTCTGTAGGCCTCCCTCCGCTCGTCGGGTGTCATGTCGTGCTGTATGCACCCGACCGTGAGCCCGAGGAACTCGTAGATGGGGCCCATCCACTCGCTGTCCCTCCTGGCCAGGTAGTCGTTCACCGTGACGAGGTGCGCCCCCTTCCCCGTGAGCGCGTTCAGGTAGAGCGGCATGGTGGCAACGAGAGTCTTCCCCTCACCGGTGGCCATCTCCGCTATCTTTCCCTGGTGCAGGACGATGGCGCCGATGAGCTGCACATCGTACGGTACCATCTCCCAGGTGCTCTCGTGTCCTGTCACCGTGAAGGTCTTCCCCGCCTGTCGGCGACAGGCCTCCTTGACGAGGCCGAACGCCTCTGGCAGGATGTCGTCCAGCGTCTCCCCGCCGGCAATCCGTTCTCTGAATTCCGCGGTTTTCTCCGGAAACGCCTCGTCGGGGAGGTCGCGGTAGCTCTCGTACCGTGCATTGATCTCCTCGACCATCGGCTCCAGCTTGCGGATCTCCCTTTCCGACTTGGTCTTGAATATTTTCCTGAATATACCTGTGATCATCGTCCTTCTCCGTTATGTATGCGCGTCGTTCATGAATGCACGATACTCAGTAATATAACCCGTCACTCTTCTACTTCAAGCCGGGTCCCGGTCCCTGTACAGGTTCTCGCGCCCGATGTACTCGGCGACGGCCGGCGGAACCAGGTAGCGGACGGGAAGCCCGCTTCTCACTCGCTCCCGTATCTCGTTGCCCGATATGTCGACCGCCGTCACATCGACACGCTCGTAACGTCCCTTGAGCCAGGAAGGTACCGCGGGTTCCGCGTAACCCGGTCTCCTCATGCTGACGAGCGTACAGAGCTCGACCAGGTCCCGGGGTTTGTGCCACGTTTCGATTTCCGCCAGGTTGTCCGTCCCGAGGAGGAAGAAGAGCTCGGTCCCATCACCGTACTCATCACGGAACGCTTTGACCGTGTCGACCGTGTAGGACACTCCACCCCGCTCGAGCTCCCTGTCGGACGATCTGAAGCACGCGTTCCCCTGAATGGCCAGGTCGATCATCGCCAGCCGGTGCTCTTTCTTCGAAGTGGTCCGGTCCCGCTTGTGAGGAGGGACGAACGCGGGGATGAAAAAAACGGCGTCCAGGGAAAGGCCGCACTGGACATCCTGTGCGACGATCAGGTGACCGTGGTGAATGGGATCGAACGTTCCTCCGAACAGCCCGAGCTTCTTCACCCGCCCCCTCCTTCGGCACCGTTCACACCCGCCGCCCCCCCCTCCGCGGTCAACTCCGGATATCGTCGCCGGATCTCCATCGCCTCCTCCGTGAGGGGGAATTCCTCGACGAGGCGTTTCCGCTTCTCCAGTGCTTCTCCCGGGAGATTCAGCTTCTCGTACGAGAGCGCCAGGTAATAGAGGGCCGGTGCGAGCCAGCTCGAATCCTCGAACTCTTCCAGCATCGTCTCGAAGTAGATGATGGCCGAGTCGTAGAGCTTTCTCTTGAAATAGAAATAGCCGTTCTCGAAGGACTTCTTCGCCAGGCGGTCCTCGAGAAAGTGAATCTGCACCAGAGCCGAATCGGCGTAACCGCTCCGGGGGTACTTCGAAACGAGCTGCCTGTATGCCGTGACCGCGTTCTTCGTCTCCGTCTGGTCGTGATAGTATTTTTCCGCCATCCTCTCATGGGACAGCGCCGCCAGGTACAGCGCTTCGTCCGCCCGGGGATTGAGCGGAAACTCACGGGCGAACCGCTCGTACTCGTTGGCT
>CAZMKB010000356.1:0-3576 GCA_964566685.1 uncultured Gemmatimonadota bacterium
GGATCGCCGGATCGAAGACCGGCTGGGTGACGGCGAACTCGGCGCCCGCTTTCACTTTCCACTCGAACCGGCTGATCTCCTTCTTCAGGTCGATGGCTCCCGGATTGACGCCGACGCCGATCAGGTAGCCCGTCGGTTCACCGATGGTGTTGCCGCCGAGGTCGATCCCGTGGTTGAGGCTGGCTACGATGTTGACGAGCCCGATCGAGTCGACGTCGAAAACCGCGGTCGCATCGGGGTAGTCGCCCATCTTCGGGGGGTCCCCGGTTATGATGAGGAGGTTCTTCAGGCCGATGGCGTCGAGCCCCAGCATGTCGGACATCATGCCGAGCAGATTCCGGTCCCGGCAGGTGTAGTGCAGGACGGCCTCGATCCCCGCTTCCTGCTGGATCAGGAGGCTCAGGTGCTGCGCGCCCATCCTGCTCAGGGCCCGGGGCCCGTCCGGGACGTTCACGGCATCCACGCCGTGATCGCGGATGAGCCGTGCAGCTTCGAGTACCTCCGCGGCGTTTCTCCCCCTCGGCGGAACGATTTCGACGGTGGTGACGAACTCCCCCGCCGCGATCTTCCCGGCCAGGCGAGACTTCTCCGCCGTCGGAACGGGTTCGCGACTGTCTCTTTCGGGCTGTTTGACGGCGATCTCGATCGTCCGCCGCTGCGGGACGAGCGATCTGACGGCGCTGCTCATCGCCCTGATGTACTCCGGCGTGGTTCCGCAGCAGCCGCCGACCACCTTCGCCCCGGTCTGGATGAACCGGCGGGCGTATTCGGCCATGTACTCGGGAGAGGCGAGGTAGATGTTCCGGCCGTCCACCTCCTGGGGTGTGCCTGCGTTGGGCATGACCGAGATGGGTTTCTTCGTGACGAGGACCATCTTCTCTAGGGCCCCCATCATGACCGGCGGGCCGACGCTGCAGTTGATGCCGATGACGTCGGCGCCCCACTCGTCCAGGCGCTTCGTGAATATCTCCGGAGAGGTGCCGTAGAGAGAGTTCCCGTCGTCTCCGATGGTCATCGAGGCGAGAATCGGTATCGAGGCCGCTTCCCGGCAGGCCTGGATGGCCTGCTGCATCTCGCTGAGGTCGGAGAACGTCTCGAGCGTGAAGAGATCGACACCGCCTTCACGGAGCGCCCGTGCCTGCTCCAGGAAGGCGTCCTTCGCCTCGTCCACCGATGTCGGTCCCCAGGGCTCGATCCGGATGCCGAGCGGCCCGATGGAACCGGCCACGAGGATGTCCTCGCCGGCGACCTCCCGGGCCAGGCGAGCTCCTTCCCGGTTTATTTCCTCGAGGTTCTCCCGGAATCCGTGGCCCCTGAGTTTGAAGCAGTTGGCTCCGAAGGTGTTCGACTCGATGCACTGCGCGCCCGCCTCGATGTAGTCACGGTGGATTTCCTGGATGAGTTCGGGGCGGGAGAGGTTGAGCTCGTCGAAGCAGCGGTTGATGTAGACGC
Organism: uncultured Gemmatimonadota bacterium; assembly: GCA_964566685.1. Lineage (GTDB taxonomy): Bacteria > Gemmatimonadota > CAZMKB01 > CAZMKB01 > CAZMKB01 > CAZMKB01. The sequence continues at coordinate 1,453 of CAZMKB010000356.1, forward strand.
CGCGGCTGTAGAGCATCGTGCCCATGGCCCCGTCGAAGAGGAGGACGTTGTCCTCGAGCAGCTCCAGGAGCGATTTTTTCGTCACAGGAGAGGCCTCCCCGCCGGCGTTAGATCTCACTCTCTCTCAAACGCCTGGCCGCAGTCACCATGTTCTGGAGGGAAGCCGTCGTCTCCTCCCAGGAACGCGTCTTCAATCCACAGTCGGGATTGATCCAGAAATTCTCCCGCGGGATCACCCTGAGGGCTCTCTCGACGACTTCCATGATTTCCTGCTCCGACGGTACGTGCGGTGAGTGGATGTCCCACACGCCGAGTCCGATTTTCCGGTCGAACTCGACGCGCTCGAAGCTCTCGAGGACATCGCCGCGGCTGCGGGTCGCCTCGATCGAGATGACGTCGAAATTCATCTGGAGAATCCTGTCGATGATGTCCCCGAATTCTGAGTAGCACATGTGGGAATGGATCTGGGTCTCGGGGCGGGCGCCGGACGTGGCCAGCCGGAACGCCTTTGTGGCCCAGTCGAAGTAGTTGTTCCAGTCGCGCCTCTTGTTCGGGGCCATTTCCCGGAACGCGGGTTCATCGACCTGGACGATACGGATTCCCTTCTTCTCCAGATCACCGATCTCGTCTCGCAGGGCCAGGGCGATCTGGTAGGCCACGTCCCGAACCGGGATGTCCGTCCTGACATAGCTCCAGGCCAGGATGGTGACGGGACCCGTCAGCATGCCCTTCACCGGTTTCTCCGTCTTCCCCTGGGCGTAGGAGATCTCGTCGACCGTGAGCGGGACGGACCGGCGGACGTCGCCGTAGATGATCGGCGGGCGGTATCCCCGGGTGCCGTATGAGATGATCCATCCCTTCTTCGTGGTTGCGATGCCCTCCAGCTTCTCCGCGAAGAATTCCACCATGTCGGATCGCTCGAACTCGCCGTGAACCAGGACATCGAGGCCGACCTGCTCCTGCAGGCTGAGGGCGTCGTCGATTTTCCCCCGGATGAATGCCCGGTACTCGCTCCCGCTGAGTTTCCCGGATCTGAAGCCGGCGCGGGTCTTGCGCACATCGGGGGTCTGGGGGAAGCTGCCGATGGTCGTGGTCGGAAAGAGGGGAAGCCCGAGTCTTTCTCTCTGCAGAGCGTTCCGCTCCTCGTAGCCGGTCTCCCGTTCGAAATCCTTCTCGCCGAGGCCGCTCATCCGCTCCCGGACGTTCTCGTCACGGAAGTCCCGGTGGGACGCGCCCCCGGATGCCCGTTCCTCACCGCGGGCGACCTTCGCGATTGCTGCGATCTCGGCCAGCTTTTCACGGGCGAACGCGAGGCGGCCCAGAAGGCCGGGGTCGAGATCCTCGGCTTCTAGCGTCACGGGGACGTGTAAGAGCGGGGATCCGTTCGAGACCCGGAGGTTTTTCACCACCCGCGACAGCCGCTCGATGTCCCCGGCGGCGGCGGCGATGTCAGTCCTCCAGACGTTTCTGCCGTCCACGAGACCGGCATAGAGGATCTTGTCGGCGGGGAAACCGATGCGTTCGATGTCGGCCAGGTTCTCTCTCCCGTGCACGAAGTCGAGGCCGATTCCGCTCACCGGCAGGGAGAGGAGCGTTTCCAGGAAGTCGACGCTGTCGTAGTAGACGAATACGTCCATCGGGCAGCCACTCTCCGCCAGGACGGAGTAGATCGACTCGACGGCGGCGATTTCATCCGGCTGGAGCTCGAGCCCGAGCGCCGGCTCGTCGAGGTGGACGCGCCCGCGGCCCTCGAGGGCGTCACTGTAGATACCGGCCACCGCTTCGGCGAGGCCGGCCCAGGAGCTTCCGGTTATCCTCTTCGACAGCCTGAGGAAGGTGAAGGGGCCGATGAAGTAGGAGCTGCTCCCCGGCTCGCCCGTCTCGAAGGTACCGGCCGGGCCGGGGCGGGAGGGCCTGAGATCGTCGGGCGACACTCCCGAAAAATCGGGTACGAGGTAATGATAGTTCGTGTTGAACCACTTGGTCATCTCGAGGGCTCCGGAACCCCTGCAGAGCTCGTAGTAGGCGGTGTTGTCCGCGGGGCTGTAGCGCCCCGCCAGGATCGCCGCGTCGAGCATGTGATCGTACCGCGTCATCTCGCCGGAGGGAAACCCTTCCACGTGG
>CAZMKB010000357.1:0-3534 GCA_964566685.1 uncultured Gemmatimonadota bacterium
CTGGTGGTCGCGGTAGCCCTCCTAGCCGCCGCCGCCACGGCCCTGGCCACCGGACTGCCCGCGCCGGATGCCCCGGGCGGGGGGGCGACCCGGATGGACGTGATGCTGCTCCTCGTCTACGTCCTCCTGGCCCTCGTCTTCTCTTTCCTGTGCTCCGTGGCCGAGGCCGTGCTGCTCAGCATTACCCCGTCGTTCATCGCAGGCCTGGAGGAGACGCATCCCGGACGGGCTCGGCGGCTCAAACGGCTGAAGCAGGAAAACGTGGACCGCTCGCTGGCGGCCATCCTGACCCTGAACACCATCGCCCACACCGTGGGCGCCATCGGGGCCGGCGCCAAGGCGACGCTGGTGTTCGGCAGCGCCTACTTCGGCGTGTTCTCGGCCGCGATGACCCTGATGATTCTCTTCTTCTCCGAGATCGTGCCCAAGACCATCGGGGCGGTCTGGTGGCGAGCGCTGGCGGCCCCGACCGCCCGCTTCGTGCAGGCGCTGATCGTCCTGCTCTGGCCGCTCATCGAGATTTCCGAGTTGTTGACCCGGTTGATTGCGCGCGGCAAGTCCGTGCACGTGTTCAGCCGCGACGAGTTCGTGGCCATGGCCTCGGTGGGCGAGGCGGCCGGGCAGATCAAGGAGGATGAGTCGCGGATCATCCGGAACCTGTTCGCCCTGCGATCGCTGACCGCCGGGGACGTGATGACGCCCCGGCCGGTGGTCCAGGCCCTTCAGCAGGACCTGACCGTGGAGAAGGCGCTGCCCGATTGCGCCGACGCCCCCTTCTCCCGGTTACCGATCTACGGTGAAAGCAGGGACGACATCACGGGGTTCGTGCTGAAACACGACCTCCTGCTCGCCGAGGCGCGGGACCGGGGCGGGAAGCACCTGACCGAGATGCGGCGCGACATCGACGCCGTCCCGGAAACCATGCGCCTGTCCGACCTGCTCGAGTTCTTCCTGGACCGCCGGGCCCATATCGCCGTGGTGATCAGCGAATACGGCGTGACCGAGGGCCTGGTTTCGCTCGAGGACGTGGTGGAAACCCTGCTCGGCGCCGAGATCGTGGACGAGGCGGACCACACGGAGGACATGCGCAAGCTCGCCCGCCGCCTCTGGACCGAGCGCGCCAGAGCCATGGGCATCCAGATGCCGGAACCATCCGAGGAGCCGGACTCCACCCCCGAGAGCTGACCGGGTTGCACCAGCTTGCTGAGCTTCCATGCGTCTGTCTCCGCAGGAGCTCAACGGCGGAAACTCGCTCTGCGGGCGTCCGAGAGAGCCAGTATTCCAGATTCTCCTTGATCTCCGAGAAAGTGCTCAGATCGCACTTCTTCACGACCTCTTCCATCGTCTTCCCTTCGCTGCAAAAGGTCTGGTGTCCCGCTCGGTAGAGAATATCTTCGTGAGGTGAGTGTGTCCGAACACTCCACGATTTGACAGATCCTCCCGGTGTGCCTATGTAATGAGTGGGAAATCTCAGCGGGAGCTGTCTCCCGTAATGGGTAATCCCTTTGAATCCACTCGAATCCTCTGACACCGACCGGCAGCCGCTATGAAGAAGCAAATCCTCTGGGTGTTTTCCGGGATCATGCTCGGTTTCGCGGACATTTCGGCGAACGCGAGAGACATCAACTTTCTCTCCGCCTGGGAAATGGTCCGCTTCCTGGCCGAGGGCTATGGTCTCTCCATCGTCCTTGCCCTCCTTCTCGGCAACATCCTCTACTCCTCCCTCTCTCTGATCGGCCCGATCGGGTCCTCGAAGCGAAGGCTCACCGTGGTTTCCTGTTCCGTTTTCTACGCGATCGTCATCTCCGCGGTACTCATCAATGTCACCGGCGTGGAATTCGCCCTCGGCGGGGTGAAGAACACAGCCGCCGTTCTGGCCCTCATGGCGGTGGGAGCGGCGGTTGGGACGCTTTTCTCCGGGCTTCTCGTTTTCCTGCTGGACCGGTCAGCCGGGCTGTCCCTGGGCATCATGGTCGCCCTGCTCCTCTCTCCCGCACTTCTCACGTGGGGGTACGGCGGTTTCGCCGGGGAGAGAAGACCGCTCGGGCACCCGGAAAAGGAGTGTCCGTCGCTCGTCATCATCATGATCGATACACTCAGGGAAGACTACCTTCACTGCTACGGAAACAACGGTGCCGAAACGCCCTCCTTCGACAGGATGGCGAGAGAGGGAACGAGATTTCTCAATGTCGTTGCTCAATCATCATGGACGAAGTCGTCCGTCGCTTCGATCATGACGTCCATGCATCCCGGAAAGGCCGGGGTGGGTGATGAGGATGACGCACTGAGTGAGGATATCCCCGTCCTCCCGTCCCTCCTTCGTGATCGCGGGCTCCTCTCCGCCGCCTTTGTGGGCAACCCCTGGTTGAGCGCCGTCTCCGGTTTCGACAGGGGATATGCTCTCTATGCGGAAGAGTTCGGGAAGAGGGACAGGCTGTTCCTCTTCGACCTGCTTTACAGGACCGGGCTGATCCCGCGGCCGTTCTACACCGACGGGAACGAGATCCTCGGACAGGCCGAGGCATGGATCAGGAAGAACAGAGACAGGCCGTTCTATGTCTACATCCATCTCATGGACGTTCATGATCCCTATCTCCCGCCTCCTCTGTTCGACAGTCAGAACGGGGGGGACGGCGGTAATTCCTACCGGCGGGATACACTCATCGAAATGAACGAGAGATTCAGGAAACTGAAGTACGACCCTGACAGCTCGACCGTTTCCCTGATGGAGGATCTCTACCAGGGAAGCGTCAGTTACGAAGACAGTCTCCTCGGCGGATTCCTGGACTTCCTCGAGGAGATCGAAATTCTCGACCGCACCGGCGTCATCGTGACCGGCGATCACGGAGAGGAGTTCATGGAGCACGGCGGAACCAATCACGCGAGAACTCTCTACGAGGAGGTGCTGCGAGTGCCCCTCATCGTGAGATATCCTCCCGTGTTTCCTCCGGGACTGGTGGTGGAGGAGACGGTTCAGCTGATCGACCTGGCCCCGACCGTTCTGGATCTCTATGACATCGAGGCTCCGCCGACATTCGAAGGCGTTTCTCTTCTCGGGCTCATCGGCGGGAAACGGGATCCGTCGAAATCGATTTCCGCCCGGCCGGTGCTGAGCGAGCTGTACTTCCGGGGAAGGTATCAGCAGAGCGTACGAAAGGGGCAGTGGAAGCTCGTTGCGAAGGTTCGAGAGAGAGGCGACCGCTCGAACTTCGAGACCGAACTCTACAATCTGAAAAAAGATCCGCGGGAGATGACAGACCTGTCGGATGAGAGACAGGATATCGTCGACCGGCTGATACGTCACCTCCCGAAAAGATCCGATGAAAAGGTGAAAAAAGCGACGATTCCGAAGCGCCTGAGGAAGAAGCTCGAACGGCTCGGATACATAACGCCGTGATCACGGGAGCTGCTTCAGGGTCCGGAAGTCGAGGCCCGTCCCGCTTCCTTCGGAGAACGCCCCGGTCAGGTAGTACGCACCGGCCGCATCGAAGGCGGGGCCGGAGCCTTTTATCAGGGGGCGCTTCCCGAACGGCT
>CAZMKB010000358.1:0-3534 GCA_964566685.1 uncultured Gemmatimonadota bacterium
GGACCTCCGGTTGAACGGCCACTCGATCGAGTGCAGGATCAACGCCGAGGATCCCGATGACGGTTTCAAGCCGTCTCCGGGCCTGATCACCTCCCTCAACATTCCGGGCGGTCCGGGTGTGAGGGTCGACACCCACATCTACTCGCAGTACAGGATCCCCGCATACTACGATTCCCTCCTGGCGAAGCTGATCGTCCACGACAGGACCCGGCCCGAGGCCATCCGGAAGATGCTGCGGGCGCTCGAGGAGTTCGTCGTGGAGGGGGTCAAGACGACCATACAGTTTCACCGGAAGATTCTCGGGCACAAGCACTTCTCCAGCGGGAACTATGACACCCACTTCATCGAGAACCTGTGAGTGAGGGGCCTATGGCGAAGAAGAACACGGCGTCGGGCGGAAGGATGATCGAGATCGTCGGATTCATGACCTGCCTGCTCGGGATCTTCGTCATCCTCTCGTTCGTCCCGCCCGGCATCGTCGTCGATGCCGGCGAGGAACCCGTTCCGTCGAATCTGACCGGCCCGGTGGGCCAGGCGGTCTCGGTGTTCCTCGGGAGCCTGTTCGGATTCGCGGCTCCGGTGGTCGGGCTGCTTCTTCTGATCGTGGGGTGGAACAGGCTCCGGGGAAACGCCCCCGGCCGCATGGTCAGGGCCGTCGTGCTGATCGCTTCCATCAGCGTCATCGCTCTCACCGTGACCGCGGTGGTGGAGGGCCGGACGGACGGCGGACAGCAGGCGGGGGCGAAGCTGGGACAGCTCATCGGCGGCTTGATGGTCTCGTGGTTCAGCGTCATCGGCGCCTTCCTCATCCTCTCCCTCGCCGCTGCGGCCGTTCTCGTGTGGACGACGGGACTGTCGCTGAGTCGCGCGGCGGATTTCGCGAGCACCGCCGGCCGTGCACTCTCACGGCTGCCCGTCCTCCTCGTTTCGGGGCTCGTCACGGTCCACGACCGGGGCCTCGAGTGGTGGAGGGAGAAGCGGAAGGAGCGGGCCCTGAAGCGTGTGGCGAAACGCGTCGGCATGAAGCTCGAGGAGAAGTCCTTTGGGGAGCCCGGGGGGAAGAGCCGGAAAAAACCTCCCCCGCCGCCGGAGCCGGCCGTTCCCGACGAGGACGAAGAGCCGGCCGCCGCCGGCACAGATGCATCCGTGGAAAGCGGTGCCTCTCCCGAACCCGCGCAAACCACCCGGCAGCGCGTCCCGGGCGACGGCTATGAGGTTCCTCACATCGATCTGCTGAAAGATTCAGAGCCGGTCGCCGACACGCGCTCGAAGGAAGAGCTGGCGAACCTGGGTGGCATCCTCCTCACGAAGCTGGAGGATTTCAACATCCGCGGAGAGATCCTGAACGTCACGGTGGGGCCGGTGGTGACGACCTTCGAGTTCAGGCCGGCTTCGGGCATCAAGGTCAGCCAGATATCCGGTCTCGCGGACGACCTGGCGCTCGCCATGCAGGCCACCCGCATCAGGATCGTCTCGCCTCTGCCCGGAAAGGGTGCCGTGGGTATCGAGGTGCCCAACCGGCAGAAGGAGATCGTCGGTTTCAGGGAAATTCTCTCGTCGGAGAAGTACCGGACGACCGGCGCCATCATCCCCGTGGCCCTGGGCAAGGACTCGTACGGCGAGCCGGTGGTGTTCGACCTGGTCCGGATGCCCCACCTTCTAATCGCCGGATCGACGGGCTCCGGGAAGTCGCAGTGCATCCACACGATCATCATGAGCATGCTGCTGCGGTTCTCTCCCGGTGAAGTCCGCCTGCTCATGATCGATCCGAAGGTGCTCGAGCTCGTCGCCTACAATTCCCTTCCGCATCTCCTGTCGCCGGTCGTCACCGAGGCGAAGGGAGCGGTGAGGGCGCTGAAGTGGCTCATCATGGAGATGGAGGAACGCTACAGGCTGCTCGCATCCATCGGCGTGAGGAACATCGGCGACTACAACATCCGGGTCGCGGAGAAGGGCGAGAGCGACCTCGACGGGCTGCCGCTCGGGGAGACCATGAAGGAGATCACCCAGCTTCCCTACATCGTCATGATCATCGACGAGCTGGCGGACCTGATCCTGACCCTGGGTGCGGAAATCGAGGAGCCGCTCGCGCGGCTGGCCCAGATGGCCAGGGGGGTCGGGATCCACCTGGTGCTCGCCACACAGCGTCCCTCCGTGGATGTGCTCACCGGCATGATCAAGGCCAATTTCCCTTCCCGGATCTCGTTCCGGGTGGCGACCCGCGTCGACTCGCGCACCATTCTCGACAGCAACGGCGCCGAGAAGCTCCTCGGGGCGGGCGACATGCTCTTTCTCCCCGCGGGCAAGTCGACGCCCCGGCGCGTGCACGGATCCTACATCACCGATCCGGAGATCGCCCGCGTTCTCGACTTCATCAAGCAGCAGGAACCGGTCGAGGAGGAAGAGGCCGGGGAGCCTCTGAAGGATTTCAGCGACGAGGCCGTGGACGAGCTCGAGGCGGAGGATGAACAGGACGAGCTGTTCATGGAGGCGGTGAAGCTCGTCCTCCGGACCGGCACCGGATCCACGTCGCTGCTCCAACGCAAGCTCAAGATCGGGTACTCCCGGGCGGCGAGGATCGTGGACCAGCTGGAGGAAGCGGGGGTCCTGGGGCCCCAGACCAGCGGTGGCAAGGGCAGGGACGTGCTGGTGGACGAGAGCTTCCTCGAAGACTCCCTGCACGGCGGGAGGTAGCACGGTTGTTCATACGATTTCGAGCAGGCGGTTCATGATGAAGTACATCCTCGGTATCTCGGCATTCTACCACGACAGCGCCGCGGCGCTCCTTCGCGACGGTGAGATCGCCGCCGCCGCGCAGGAGGAGCGGTTTACGCGGAAGAAGCACGACTTCAACTTTCCCGAAAACGCAATCCGGTACTGTCTCGAGCACGAGGGGATCACCTCCGCCGACCTGGACCTGGTCGCCTTTTACGACAAACCGCTGCTCAAGTTCGAGCGCATACTCGAAAGCTACCTGAGCTACGCTCCGAAGGGCATCAGGTCGTTCCTCAAGGCGATGCCTCTGTGGATCAAGCAGAAGCTCTGGATGAAGGACTTCATCTACCGGGAGCTCGACGGTTACGGGGGGACCATCCTCTTCCCCGAGCACCACGAGTCGCACGCCGCGGCGGCCTTCTATCCGTCGCCGTTCGAGGAAGCCGCGTTTCTCACCGTCGACGGGGTGGGCGAGTGGGCGACGACGAGTTACGGGATCGGGAGGGGCAACTCGTTCCGGATCCTGGCGGAGCAGTCGTTCCCCCACTCGCTGGGGATGCTCTACTCGGCTTTCACCTACTTCACCGGATTCAAGGTCAACTCCGGCGAGTACAAGCTGATGGGCCTCGCCCCCTACGGCGAGCCGCGCTACGTCGACTTCATCCTCGAACACCTCCTCGATCTGAAGGAGGACGGATCGTTCCGCCTGGACATGCGGTACTTCGACTACTGCGTCGGCCTCACCATGACGAACCGCCGGTTCGACAGGCTGATCGGCGGAAAGCCCCGCCGGCCGGAAACGAAGCTTACGCAGCGGGA
>CAZMKB010000359.1:0-3500 GCA_964566685.1 uncultured Gemmatimonadota bacterium
ACCGGCGGAGCATTCTGATCAGCCAGGGGCCGACGATGAAGCTGATGAGGAGAGCCGTGAGTGTTGCGTACGCCGCCCTGAACGTGATGTAGCGGAACACGTTGAAGATGATGTGGTATTTCACGAGCGGGTACAGAAGATGATAGAACATGTCTCACTCCTCGGGAGCGGTTTCCGGACCGCTCCCCTCCCTGATCATGTTCACGAGCCGTTCGAGCCCGGCCGACCGCGAGGCCTTGAACAGCACCAGGTCGCCCTTCACCAGAACGGAGGAGAGGAAGACATAAGCCTCCTCCACGGTCTCGAAGAGGCGCAGGTCGAGCCCTCTCAGGTTTTTCCTCCGGGCGTGGTTCTCGGCACCTTCCAGGTAGCACTGGGTCGGGTCGCCGACGCCGATCAGCACGTCGACGCCAGAGCGCGCCGCCTCCTCACCGACCTGCCGGTGGAGCGGCTTCGAGCGGCGGCCGAGCTCCGCCATGGGGCCGAGGACGGCTATCCTTCGCCGGGCCTCGATGGAAGCGAGGGTCCGGATGGAGGTCCGCATCGACGCCGGGTTCGCGTTGTAACAGTCGACGAGGAGCCTGATCCCGTCCTTCTCGACGAGCTGGGTGCGCATCTCGGGGATGCGGGCCGCTTCGAGGCCGCGGCCGATCTCGCCGTCCGGCACCTCGAAGATCCTGCCGACCGCCACGGCGGCCATGGCGTTCGCCGCGTTGTGCCCGCCCACGGCGGAAAGCGTCACGTGCGTCCCGTCGAAGAGGAATGACGGCCTGCCGAAGCCGTCGAGGACGATGTCCCGGGCCCGGTGGTCGTTGCCGTTTCCCGTGCCGAAGGCGTGGACCGGCACGTCGAGCCGACGGGCGAAGCCGGTGAGGCGGCGGTCGTCGCCTCCCACCACGGCGGTGCCGCCGGGCGGGAGGAGCCTGAGGAGCGTCCCCTTCTCCCTGAGCACCGCCTCCACCGAGCCGAATCCCTCCAGGTGAGCCGGCGACACGTTGGTGATGACCCCGACGTGAGGCCGCACGAGGCCGGTGATCTCCTCGATCTCTCCCGGGTGGTTCGTGCCCATCTCCGCCACGAGGATCTCGTGCTCTTCGCGGAGGCCGAACAGTGTCACGGAGAGGCCGATCATGGTGTTCATGTTCGCTTCACTCTTCCTGACACGGAAGCGGCGCCCGAGAACCGACGCGATGAACTCCTTGGTGGTGGTCTTCCCGTTCGACCCGGTGACGGCAACCACCCGTCCCGTGAAGCCGGCGCGCTTCGCGGCACCGAGGCGGTAGAGTGCCCGGAGGCTGTCGTCCACCACGAAGCACTGGATGGAGGGCCGCTGTGCGGGCGGCCGCTCGCACACCACGCCGGCCGCACCACGTGCAGCGGCGTCGTCGATGAACCGGTGGCCGTCGGTCCTCTCTCCCCGGAGCGCTACGAAGAGCGCACCGGGCACGGCACGCCGGCTGTCGACTACGACCCGGCCGTAGTCGAGCTCGCCGGATGGTCCGCTGACGGCGGAGGGTCCGAGTGCCGCTGTGATGTCACCGGTCTTCACTGAAGCCTCCACGGTTTCCGTACCCGGCAGGCGGGTGATCGTTCACCGCTCACTCCTCCCCGGTCCGCTTCCTGAGCGCCTTCAGGACCTCGATCCGGTCGTCGAAGGGACGGCGTTTCGTGCCGATGATCTGGTAGTCCTCGTGCCCCTTGCCGGCGATGAGCACGATGTCCCCCTCACCCGCCAGCCGCACGGCTTCATCGATGGCGTCCGGGCGCGAGGTGATCCTCTGGATGTCGTCCCGCACGTTCCTGGCGCCGGCCTCGATGTCGTCCAGGATCCTCTCCGGGTTTTCCATGCGCGGGTTGTCGGAGGTGATGATCAGCACGTCGGCCAGCCTGGCGCCGATCTCCCCCATCAGGGGCCGCTTGCTCTTGTCGCGGTTGCCGCCGCAGCCGAAGACCAGGATGATCCGGTTCGGCGCAAGCTCCCGGGCGGTGATCAGGAGGCTCTCCAGGGCGTCGGGGGTGTGGGCGAAGTCCACGAACACGTCGAACCCCGGACCCTCGACCTTCTCGAACCGGCCGCGGAGCTTCTTCACTGACTCGAGACCCTTCACGATGTCTTCCGGCCCGACACCGGCGGCGAGCCCCACGGCGAAGGCCGACGCCGCGTTCATGACGTTGAACCTGCCGAGGAGGGAGCTGATGCACTCGTAGCGCTCCCCCGACTCCTTCGTGCGGAAGATGATCGATGTCCCCTCCGTCGAGAGGTAGTAGCGCTCGACGAAGAGATCCGCTCCGGGGTCCTTCAGGCTGTGAGTGATGGTCCGGGCGGTCGTGGCGTCCAGGAACTCGCCGGCCCGGGCGTCGTCTATGTTGATCACGGCGACCGAGTCCTTCCCGCTGTCGGCGAGGCCCGCGAAGAGACCGAGCTTCACGCCGAGGTACTCGTCGAAGTCCCGGTGGAAGTCGAGGTGGTCGCGCGAGATGTTGGTGAACACTCCGACGTCGAAGGCGATGCCGTCGACCCGGCGGAGGGCGAGCGAGTGGGACGACACCTCCATGGTAACCGCACCGCCGCCCTGGTCGACCATGGACCTCATCTCCCGGGCGAGGTCGACCGACTCCGGGGTGGTGAGCAGGCTCTTCTTCACGTCGCCTTTCGATGCGATGCCCAGTGTGCCGATCACCGACGTCCGGTCGAAGCGGCCGCGGATCACGGCGTCGGCCAGGTAGCTGGTGGTGGTCTTGCCGTCGGTGCCGGTGATGCCGGTGACGAAGAGCTCGCGGGACGGGTGGCCGTAGACCACGTGCGCGATGAGGGCGAGTGCCCGCCTCGCGTCCTCCACGATCACGTACGGGGGCTCGAGCCCCTCGACCTCCCGCTCGAGGACGATGAGGGCCGCCCCGTTCTCCCGGGCGATGAGGGCGTAGTCGTGGCCGTCGTAGAGCAGGCCCGGGACGGCGCAGAAGACATCGCCGGGACCGGCGTCACGGGAGTCCCTGGTGACGCCGGTCACCTCGAGATCGAGGGAGCCTTCCGAGCGCAGACAGTCGATGTCTTTCAGGATTTCGATCGCTCTCACCTCACCACACTCCGGTGGCTCTCGAAACGAGATAACATTCGCTGCCCCGGGGGACGATGGTGCCAGCCCCGGGTTCCTGCCGGGCCACGAATCCGTCGCCGGTGAGGACCGGCTCCACGCCGCTCCCGGCGGCGATGCGGACGGCGTCCCGTGACGACAGGCCGACCAGGTCGGGTATCACCGCCGTTTCCCCGGGCGGCGGCGCCGCGCGGCGCGGGGAAGACGAGACCGGGAAGATGTAGAGCATCTGTCCGCCCGGAGCCGGCTCCGGTGCCCGTCTGCTCTCACGGCGGGCAGGGCCGGCGAACGCCAGGTTGAGCCCCTCCGTGCGCGCCAGGTTCTCGTGGCCGATCAGGTCGGGGCAGGACAGGAGAATCCCCTCGGTGATCTCCCGGAAGGCGGGCACCGCCACCTCGCTGCAGA
>CAZMKB010000360.1:0-3495 GCA_964566685.1 uncultured Gemmatimonadota bacterium
TTCACCTACGGATGGGGCGTCGAGCTCGAGGACACGTACCTGAAGAGGCTTGAGGCGATCCTCAATGAACGGATCGGCGGCGACCTCCGATACGAAACACTCAACTTCGGCGTGAGCGGCTACAACACGGAACAGGAGGTCATCCTGCTCAGGGAGCGGGTTCTGCCGTTCGAGCCGGATCTCGTCCTCATCGGATTCGTCACGAACGACATCCTGCTTCCTGCCTCCCCCCTCGCGCGCTATCTCACCGGGAGCGATCCCGTCTTCGTCCGCATCGCACGGAAGGCGAGCGAGCTCAGGGACCGGTACAACCCGCGGGAGGCCGCGGATGTGCTGCCGTCGTGGCTCCGGTGGTCGAAGACCGCATCCACGGTGTGGCAGCGCATCGAGAACACGAGGAAGGGGGATTTCCTCGTGAACTACTACGGCAACGAGGAGCGGTGGCGGAGTCTCCTGGGAGCGTTCCGGGAGGCGAAGAGGCTGACGGAGGGCCGCGGGATCGGACTCTCGGCCGTCCTGTTCCCGTCGGACCTGAGGATACTCTCCGAACATCCCCGCCGCCGGGTCCACGAGCAGGTTCGAGGGGCCCTGGACGATATGGGAATCGTGCACGTCGACCTGCTCGACGTGTACCGGGAAACCGAAACGGAGCGGATCATCCTCGACCCCGGCGACCCCCACCCGGGGCCGTACGGTCATCTTCTCGCCGCCCGGCGGATCGCCGAAGAGCTGGCCGGAAGCGGATTTTTATCCGCAGATTCCGCTCGGCTTGGAACGGGCGTACGGTAACAGGACCATGAAAATCACCTATCTCGCACTGGGATCGCGCCGCGACGACAACAACGCAGGATTCACCCATCCGTACTACGTTTCCCGCGCCCTCTCGCGACGCGTCGACGTCACCCTGCTCCTCTCCGGTGACACACCCGGGGTCTCCCGGCATCGCCATCCCCGCATCGTCGAGCTCACGCTCCCGTCGTCCTCGAACCGTTTCCCGCACCCGGAAAAGCTCGCCCGGAGCGCACTCCTCGCGAGACGCGAGACACGGGGCTCCCGGATCGTCCACGAACGCTTCCGGTACAATCCCGTCGAGCTCGTGCTGTCGGGGCGGAACAGGTATGTGCTCGAGATCAACGACGTGGCCGGTACCGGGCTCAGAGGGCCTCTCGAGAGCATTCGCAGGAGTATCCTGGGCAGGAAGCTCTCCCAATGCGACGCCGTCGTCACGCAGACCGTGACGCTCAGGAAGCACCTCGAAAGCCTGACGGACAGACCGGTACTGGTGGTCCCCAACGGCGTCGATCCCGACATCTTCCGGCCGGACCGAAATACTTCCATCCGTCCGGATCTCGGCATCGGCGAGGACGATACCGTGGTGCTCTACGTTGGATCGTTCAGGCCCTGGCACGGCCTCTCGATGATCTCCGAAACCGCCCGCCGCCTCGGAGGCCGCGAAAACGGGGTCGTCTTCCTGCTCGTCGGTCACGGACCGCATTACGACCGATCGGTGAGGGCCGCCGAAGGCATCGAGAGCGTGGTTTTCACCGGCAGCGTCGGCCCCGAGCGGGTGCCCTCGTTCATCGCGGGCGCCGATGTGTGCGTCGCACCCTTCTCGAGCAGCGACTTCGGTCAGATTCACGAGCATGGATTCTGGTGGTGCCCGGTGAAGCTCTTCGAGTACATGTCGAGCGGAAAGCCGGTGGTGAGCATGGACTATCCGGAAATCCGCACGATCGTGGGAGATGCCGCGCTCCTCGCACCGCCCGACGACACGGGTGCGTTCGTGAAGAGCATCGAAACGCTCCTCGCCGACCGGGACCTGCGGCAAAAGCTCGGAAGAGCGGGACGGGAACGCTGCCTTCGCGACCACACCTGGGACTCTCGCGCCCGGGCGCTCCACGAGGTGTACCGCTCGCTCTGATCTCTCCCGCTCCCCCGTGAGACACCCTCAGGCGGCGAAAAGCCGGTATTTTCTTGACATTCAATATGCTGTGTTGTATTCTTTGACTGAAACTATATGGTGTATTCTAATATGCCGTTTCCGGCACATTCGAGACGGCCGACGGGTGTTCACACGGCGGGAACGGCGACACTCCTCGAGGAGTGACACTATGACGATCCTGGTTACCGGCGGGGCGGGTTTCATCGGATCACACACGGCGGAGGCGCTCCTCTATGAGGGCTACCGGGTCAGGGTCATGGACAACCTCGACCCGAAGATCCACCCCACAGGAAAGCCCGCGCATCTTTCCGAGCGAGTCCAGTTCCTCGAAGCCGACGTCCGCAGCCCCGAGGCATGGGAAGAGGCGCTCGAGGATGTGTCGGCGGTGTATCACTTCACGGCCTACCAGGACTACCTCACCGACTTCAGCACGTTCTACCACGTGAATGCGGTGGGCACGGCGCTGCTCTACGAGACGATCGTGGCGAAGGGCCTCCCGGTCGAGAAGGTCGTCATCGCCTCCTCCCAAGCGGTGTACGGCGAGGGAACGTACCGGTGCAGGCGGCACGGCACCGTGCATCCTCCTCCGAGGACCCGGGAGAAACTGTCCGCCGGCTCGTGGGACCACACCTGTCCCGGCTGCGGAAGAATCCTGGAGCCGGTTCCGGCCGGCGAGGGGAGGGTCTCCCCGGCGAACAGCTACGCCATCTCGAAGCACACCCAGGAGACACTGTCGCTGAACCTGGGCCGGCAGTACGGGATACCCACGACGGCACTCCGGTACTCGATCGTCCAGGGGCCGCGGCAGTCTTTCCACAACGCATACTCCGGCGCATGCCGGGTGTTCTGCCTGAGCGCACACTTCGGGGAGAAGGCGATCGTGTTCGAGGACGGAGATCAGAAGCGCGACTACGTGAACATCGAAGACGTGGTCCGGGCGAACCTGCTCGTTCTCCGTGACCGGCGCTCCGACGGCGAGGTCTACAACGTCGGCGGAGTCAGGGCGTACACCGTCCTCGAGTTCCTCTCGATCGTCAGGGAGGTGTCGGGAAAGGACATCGACTTCGAGATCGGAGACTTGTACCGCTTCGGCGATACGAGACACATCATATCCGACATCGGGAAAATCGGGCGGCTGGGATTCACGCCCGAGCACACGCCAGAGAAGAGCGTGCGCGACTACCTCGACTGGCTCGATTCGGAAGGGGATGGATCGGGCATTCTCGCGCAGGCATACGAGCGGATGAAGTCTTCACGGGTCGTCTGTGAGGTGACGTAGGTGGTCGTGCCCGTACACCGGGTGAGCATGCCGCGTGCTCGTGGATGGGGCCGATGAGAGGAAACCAACCATGATCATTTCCCAGACACCGCTCAGGATCAGCTTCGCCGGCGGGGGGACGGACATACCGTCGTTCTACCGGCTCGAGGGCGGTGCCGTCGTGAGTGCGGCGATCGACAAGTACATCTACGTGATCGTGAAGGAGCGATTCGACCGGAAGATCTACATCAACTATTCGAAGAAGGAGATCGTGGATTCGGTGGACGAGATCCGG
>CAZMKB010000361.1:0-3163 GCA_964566685.1 uncultured Gemmatimonadota bacterium
CCCCGGATCGAGCGTACCGGCCCGGCCGAGGGCGCGGAGTATCTGCCGCACTTCTTCACCGAAGCCCGGCAGGTCCCGGCGTTCTCTCCGTTCGGCGGCGACCGGACGGCCCGGTTCACCACCTCGACGCACGACAGGGCCGGCTACCTGACCGCCGATCCGAACGTCATCGGGGAGATGATCGACCACTACCGGGAGAAGATCGAAGCCGCGGCCGACGACATCGCCCTCGTGCGGGAGGACCGCGTGGAAGGGGCCGACACGCTCGTCGTGAGCTACGGCATCACATCCCGGTCGGCGGCCGTCGCCGTGAGAACCGCCCGGGAGCGCGGCGCAAAGGTCTCGGCGCTGGTGCTCCGGACCCTCTGGCCGGTTCCGAAGCGCGCCATTCGGGAGGCTCTCCGGGGCATCCGCCGGGTCATCGTGCCCGAGATGAACACGGGCCAGTACGTGGCCGAAATCGAGCGGATGGCGCCGCCGGGAGTCGAAGTCACCGGCATCGCCCGGATGGACACGACGCTCATCTCCCCGGCGGACATCCTCGAAGCGGGAGGGCTCGGATGACCGGGAAAAGGTTCGACACGTACATGACGGACAAACCGGGGCCCCTCCCCTTCTGCCCCGGCTGCGGCCACCACGAGCTCACGAAGGCCCTGGACAGGGCGCTCGTAAACCTCCAGCCGGATCCCCGGAAGGTGGTGATCGTCACCGACATCGGCTGCATCGGACTCGTCGACCGTTACTTCGTCACCGGCGCCTTTCACGGCCTCCACGGCAGGTCTGTCACGTACGGCTGCGGCCTGAAGCTGGCCCGCCCGGACCTCACCGTCATCGTGCTCCAGGGCGACGGCGGGAGCGGAATCGGGTTCAACCACCTGGTCAACGCCGCCCGCCGCAACATCGGCATCAAGCTCATCATCGGGAACAATCTCAACTACGGCATGACGGGGGGACAGCACTCGGTCACGACTCCCGCCGGGGGACTGACCACGACCACGCCGGCGGGGAACATCGAACAGCCGCTCGACCTCTGCCGGACGGTCGCTGCCGCGGGAGGTTCCTGGATCCACCGCACCACTACCTTCGAGAAGGACCTGCCCGACATCATCACCAGGGCGCTGGAGCTGCCGGGATTCGGCATGATCGATGTCTGGGAGCTCTGCATGGCGTACTACTCGCCGCGGAACAGGCTGAAGAAGAAGGACCTCTACGATTACATGGACAGAAACGGCTTCGAACGGGGACAGATCGCCGACAGCCCGAGAGCGGATTACGCCGAGCAGGTCCTCCGGGGGCAGGAAAGCGATGAAGGCACCGGTGTATCGAGACAGGTCATCGAGACGGCCTTCGGCCACTCGCTCCGGAAGCAGACCGGCATCATCCTGGCCGGGAGCGCCGGCCAGCGCGTCCGCTCGACCGCCGGCCTCTTCTCCATGGGCGCCATGATGAGCGGCCTCGAGGTGAGCCAGAAGGACGACTACCCCATCACCGTGATGACGGGCCACTCGGTGTCGGAGGTGATTCTCTCTCCCGCGCCCATCGAGTACACGGCCATCGACACTCCCGACTGCATGATCGTCATCTCGCCGGACGGGCTGAAGCGAACCGGGGCGGGAATTGCCGCTCTCCCCGGGAGCTCGACGCTCTTCATCGACGACACGCTCGAGGCACCGGAAACGGCCGCCCGCACGATCCCGCTTCCCCTCTCCCGGAAATCCGGGGCCTCCCGGCGGTTCGCCGGCACCTACATGGCCGTGGGGGCGATGCTGGCCGAAACCGGCTTCTTCCCCGTCGATGCCTTCAGATCGGCCGTCTCGAAATTCGGACGGGCAGAGTACGTCGGGGCGAGTCTCGAAGCCCTCGAGTCGGGTGTATCCCTGGTCAGAGGATGAAAATCGCGGCCACCCGGCCGTGCACGCATCGGTAATGGACACTGATCCCTTGCATCACGACCATCCGGCCGTGCATGCATCGATGGTGGACGGATCTCCCGCATCACGGCTCATCCGGGTTGTTCCCGGCACGGCCTCCGGGCGAGGCCCCCCGGCGGCCTCACGATCTCCAATGTCATGGGATTACCGGGATTTCGGGCCGGATTCAGCACTCGATTCAATTGACAAATGAAGAGTTAGGAGATATTTTGAGAGACGGTAAATCGGACCAGAACTCGGGCACTGTTTCGAGCACGGATATATCGATTTCACTGTGTACATTTCCCCGAGCAGCACGAGGAAGGACGAGGTGACAATGAAAGCGCAGGCTGGAAACGTGAAGGAAGACGTGTGGATCAACACGTCCTGCGGCGGATGTTACGGCCAGTGCGGTATCAGGGTGCACCGGGTCGACGGCATGGTCATCGACATCGAAGGTAACCCGGAGAGCCCGGCCGGCAGCGGCAGGATCTGCGCCAAGGGAAGCGCGCAGCTCATGACGCTCTACGATCCGCACCGGATAAACTACCCCGTGAAACGCACCAACCCCGAAAAGGGAGTGGGCGTCGACCCCGGGTGGGAGCGCATCTCCTGGCAAGAGGCGATGGACACCATCGTCTCGAAGCTGAAGTCGGTGTACGAGAAGGATCCCAGAGGCGTGTACTGGCAGGCGACGACCGTCCAGACGAGCGAGATCCGCTTCGCCGTGCCGGCGTTCCAGAAGGCGTTCGGCTTCAAGAACTACTGGGTGTCGGGAGGAGGGCTCTGGTGCGGTAACGGAGCGCACTTCATGAACGGCATCACCCACGCCGCGTGGTCCATCATCCCCGACTGGAACTACAACAACTACACCCTCTACTTCGGCTGTTCGAAGGGCCACGGCGCCGGTCACGCGGCTCTGCAGACCGCGCAGTTCGTGGCAGATGCCAGGGGACGCGGCATGAAGGCCGTCGTCTTCGACCCGTACCTCTCCACGCAGGCCTCGAAGGGCCACGAGTGGGTCCCCATCACGGTCGGAACCGCCGGCGCGGCGGCGCTCGGCATGATCAACGTGATCGTCAACGAGCTCGGTATATACGACGCGCACTACCTGAAACTGAAGACGAACGCACCCTATCTCATCCAGCCCGACGGTCACTACAAGCGGGACAGGGCAACGAAGAAACCGCTCATCTGGGACCCGGTCGACGGGAAAGCGAAACCCTTCGACGACGAGTCGATCGAGGACTATG
>CAZMKB010000361.1:3173-3488 GCA_964566685.1 uncultured Gemmatimonadota bacterium
AGGTCGACGGCACGAAGGTCTCCCCGTCCTTCGAGCTCTTCCGCGAGCACCTGAAGGAAGAGTACCCGCTCGACAGGGTCTCGAAGATCACGTCGGTACCGGAGAAGACCCTGCGGCGCGTGGCGAAGGAGTTCGCCGAGCACGCGCAGATCGGCAGCACCATCACGATCGACGGGAAGGAGCTGCCGCTCAGGCCCTCGGCCGCCATCTTCTTCCGGGGAAGCCAGGGACACCTCAACTCCGGCTGGACATGCCTCTGCATCGACATGCTGAACCACGTCGTCGGGGCGGCGGATGTCCCCGGCGGATCCATGG
>CAZMKB010000362.1:0-3482 GCA_964566685.1 uncultured Gemmatimonadota bacterium
AGCTTTCGAGGCCCCATCCGGCTCGTCCGCCGCAGGGAGCTGGCGGCGAAGGTGCTCACCACCGCGACGAACCCCGCCATCATCGGGGAGACGTTCATGAGCAGCGCTGTGACGAGCGCCGCCACCGGGATGATGAAATGGAGCCCTTCCCTCAGGACACTGCGCACCCGCGGCAGCCGTTCCCTCGGCAGTCCCTCGAGACCGCGCTTCTTCGCCTCGAAGTGCACGAAGAGGAGCACCGTCATGTAGTACATTGCCGCGGGCACGAGGGCGATCTTGATGATGGTGAGGTAGCTGGTGTTCGTGAACTCGGCCATGAGGAACGCTCCCGCGCCCATGATGGGGGGCATGAGCTGCCCGCCGGTGCTGGCCGCCGCCTCGATGGCCCCGGCGATGTGACGCCGGTACCCGACCCGTTTCATCATCGGTATGGTGAACGATCCCGTCGCCACCACGTTGGCGACGGCCGAGCCGGAGACCGATCCCATGAAGCCGCTCGCGATGACGCTGGTCTTGGCCGGCCCGCCGGCGTAACGGCCGGTGAGAGAGTAAGCGAGGTCGATGAAGAAGTTCCCCCCGCCGCTCTGCTCCAGGAAGGCCCCGAACAGGACGAAGATGTAGACGAACGTCGCCGCGACGCCGATCGGCAGACCGAACACGCCTTCCGTGGTCAGGAAGAGGGTCGTTGCGATACGCTCGACGCCGTATCCTTTGTGGGCGAACATGTCGGGGAGGTAGGGGCCGGTCACGGCGAAGACGAGGAAGCCGGCGCAGATCGCGGCCATGAACCAGCCGATGACCCGTCGGCAGGCCTCGATGACGAGGAGCACGCCGATGGTGCCGACCACGATGTCGGTCGTGATCCAGTCTCCCTGGCGGCCGTAGATGTCGTCGAGGTAGCAGGTGACATAGAGACAGCAGGCGACCGAGACCGCGACGAGAACCAGGTCGGCGATGAGCCAGGCCGAGTAGCGGTCTTTCCGGGCCCCGGGAACCGCCGGTTTCAGGATGAAGGCCAGGGTCAGGATGGCGCCGAGGTGGACCGATCGCTGCACCATCGCCGTCAAGGCCCCCAGGCCGGCCGTGTAGAGCTGGAAGAGGGCGAGCCCCACGGCGACCACCGTCACGATCCGGCCGAGAGGGAAGGCGAGAGAACCGTCCGGCTCGTCTTTCAGGCGGGGATCCGGCAGCGGCTCCGTCTCACCCCGTGTTCCGTTGGCCTGGTGCGGCGAGTCCTCCGGCTCCTGCCGGCTCGCCGGTTTCCGGGCGCCCTGCTTCCGGTCCTCGTTCACGGAATGCCTCCCGGGCACCGTGCGCTTCGCGGCCGTGCCGGGATGGAAGAGCCGGCGTGCGCCGGGGACGACATGCCGTATGTCGCCTGTCGCAGCACATCGAGAAGCCGGCCGGCGGTGCTCCTCGTTCGGACTTCCACCGTAACCACCCGTCCCGGCACCCGGGTGGAGAGGTCATGGGGCGTTTCCCGGAAGAGAATCGCGTGTCCGACCTCCCTCCCGCCGACCCGCAGCCTGAAGCCGCCGATCGGCCGGTCGATACCCTCGATCGCCTGATCCGTTCCCCGCATCACGTGCCTGCCGTGTCCGGGCCAGTGTCCCATGCCTGCGCTGAGCGCCCTGAACCGCTCCTCGAGGAGGACGATCCTGCCGAGGGAGTCGACGGTGTGCACGTCACGGACCGGCAGTTCGTTCACCGAGTGCCGGTATGCGAGGGTGAAGCGCTCACCCGGCCTGATTGGGAGGTCGAGGATCGGAGACACTTCACCGCACGGTGTGACGGTCAGGCGATGGTGCGAGGGCAGGGCGAGGAGAAGGGTCAGCCCGGCGATGGCCGCGAATGTCGCCCGACGTCCGTGGGCGAAATTTCTTGCTGCGGTGACCACGCGCTCAGTCATGCGGCACGAGCTCCGCGGGAATGGTGAAACCGCTCTCCTCGAGGAAGGCGGCCGAACCCGGGTGGAGCGGGATCGGGCAGTGCTCCAGGGTGTTCCGGGGCGTCGTGAACGCCGCGAACGGATGGATCTGCACCATGTACTCATTGTTCTCGAAGAGGACTTTCGTGAGCCGGTAGACGAGGTCGTCCGGGAGGTCGGCCGTGCAGATGATCACGTTCCAGACGCTGATCGTCCGGACCGGCTCCTCGACGCCGCGGTAAAGGCCGCCGGCGAGCTCGTAGGAGGAGTAGAAGGGGTAGCGCGAGAAGATTCTTTCCATCTCCTCTTCACCGAACGGAACGATCCTGATGTCGTGGGTCGTGGCGAGGTCCATGATGGAGCTGGTGGGCGGGGCCACGCACCAGATGCCCGCCTCGATCGTCCTGTCTTTCATGGCGTTGGCGCTCTCGATGAAGGACAGCCGTCTCCGCCGGAAGCTCCCCTTCCCGAATCCGAGGCCGGTGAGGACCAGGTCGCTCATGAAGGCCGTGCCGCTGCCCGGTGCCCCGATGCTGACGATTCTCCCCTCGATGTCCCGGACGGTCTCGATACCGGAGCTCTCGAGCGTCACCAGCTGGAACACGTTGGGGTACATGACGGCCATGGCGAGGATGTTCTGCGGTTCTCCCGCGAACTTCCCCTCTCCGTGGTAGGCCTGGTATGCCACGTCGCCCATGATCTCGCCGATCACGGTCTCGCCCCGGTGGGCCAGCTTTACGTTCTCCACCGAGGCACCCGTCACCTCGGCGGCGGCCTTGATGCCGGGAACGTGCCGGGACCAGATCTCGGCCAGGCCTCCTCCGTAGGGGTAGTAGACGCCGCCCGTACCACCGGTACCGATCGACACGAATGTCGTCTTCGACCGCCAGCGCTCGCAGCCGCCCTCGCAGGAGAGAGAAAGAAGGGAGGTGAGAGCGACGATCAGCGGGAGTGCAGGAGACAGCAGCGCAGTGGTGCGAGGGCTGGGAGATGATTTCACCGGCGGTTTCCTCCTCACCGGATCATACTACGGCAGTGTTGCCTGCTTGTCAATGTTCCACAGGAAGCTCCCGGATTGACTTCTCCCGCCGGATATGATAGAATCTGATTCGAAAGGGAGGTGCAGGTGAAAAGTTACCTTTTCCATCATAATAAATCACGGAGTGAGCACGTCACAGGAACACGTTCTCGTGTCGGATTGATCCTGTGGGCAGCTCTTCTCGTGATGTGCACCCAGGCTCACGCCGCTGGGAGATTCACGCATTTAGGGATGGATGCGGTGCTCCTGGAACTGCATGCCGTGTACGACGACTCGGGTCTTTCACGGGCGAGCCGGTGGGGCATCGACCGGGGATTGAAGATCAGGGGCGGTCTGGTGAATGTGGAGATCATCTCCGCCGGTTCCGAACCGCTTCCCCTGTCGCGCATAGAGGAATTCGGCGGGTACGTGGATGCGACCTGGCGGAACCAGCGCAGTGCCTGGCTGCCGGTCTCCGGCCTCCGGGACATCGCAGACTCGATCGACGAGGAGTACTGCATTCGAAGACCCGCGGAA
>CAZMKB010000363.1:0-3462 GCA_964566685.1 uncultured Gemmatimonadota bacterium
GGGCTCTTCGCCCTGATCAGCCTGAGCACCCTGAAGATCAGGTGAGGGGAAGGGAGAAATGGAGACACAGACCGAGAGAAACACCGTCGAAGCATCGCGCGTCCTGGTGATCGGTCTCGCCCGGAGCGGGCTCGCCGCCGCCCGGCTCCTCCTCGACGAGGGGGTCGAAGTGGCCGTGAGCGAGGCGTCCACGGGTCCCGCGATCGAGGAGAGGCGGCGGAGCCTGGAGGAGCGCGGCGCCCGTGTCGAGACCGGAGCCCACTCCGAAGCCCTCCTGGACGGCGTCGACCTCGTCGTGTCGAGTCCGGGAGTACCCGACGAGAACGTCCTCCTCTCCCGGGCGCGGGAACGCGGGCTCCCGGTCATCGACGAGCTCGAGCTGGCCTGGCGGTTCGTGCGGACGCCGGCCATCGCCGTCACCGGCACCAACGGCAAGACGACCACTGTCAACCTGATCAGCCACTGCCTGCGGGCGGCAGGGGTGCGGACGATCCTCGCCGGCAACGTCGGTATCCCGCTCTCTGCGGCGCTGGACGAAGCCCGGCAGGCCGAGTGGGTCGTGCTCGAGGTCTCGAGCTACCAGCTGTCGCGGACGGCGACCTTCCACCCGGACGTGGCCGTGTTCCTGAACCTCTCGATCGACCACCTGGACCGCTACCGCCGGATGGAGGACTACTTCGCCCACAAGAGGATGATCTTCCGGAACCAGGGGGCCGGCGACACGGCGGTGCTCGATGACGAGGACGAACGGGTGCGCTCCATCGGCCGTGAGCTCCGGTCGCGGGTGCTCACCTTCCGGCGCGGCGGGGAGGTCCGGGAGGGCGCGTTCTCCCGGGGGGACGACGTGTTCATGAGGACCGGCGGCAGAGAGGAGAAGGTCTGCCGGGTGTCGGACATCCCGATTCCCGGCGCGCACAACCTGCAGAACGTGCTGGCCTCGGTCTGCGCACTCGCGGCGGCCGGGCTCGACGCGCGCCGGATCGAGGAGGGCGTCACCTCGTTCCGGGGCCTCGCCCACCGGCTCGAGGATCTCGGGCTCCGGCGGGGCGTCCGGTTCATCAACGACTCGAAAGCCACGAACGTCTCCTCCACCGCCTGCGCGCTGGAGAGCCTGGAGGGACCCGTCGTCCTCATCATGGGGGGCAGGCACAAGGGGGAGCCCTACACCGCCCTCTCCGGTCTCGTCGGGCGGAAGGTGAAGCACCTGGTCGTGATCGGGGAGGCGGCGGAGCTCATCGAGCGCGACCTGTCACCGGTCGTGGAGACGACCCGGGCCGGCTCGCTCGCCCGGGCGCTCGACACGGCTCTCGGGCACGCGTCTCCGGGCGACACCGTGCTGCTCGCACCGGGCTGCTCGAGCTTCGACATGTTCACCGACTACGAGGAGCGGGGAGAACTGTTCAGGGACCTGGTCGATGCCATCGAAGAATAGGAAGTCGCAAACGAACAGGAGGAAGAAGCACGAGCCGGGGCTCCGGCGCGACTACGGGCCCAACCTCGTGCTCCTGGTTCTCGCCCTGGTCCTCGTCGGCCTCGCCGTGGTGTACAGCTCGAGCTCTCACTTCTCCGACATCAGGACCGGTGATCCGGCCACCTATTTCATCCGTCAGCTCGAGAAGGCGGTCGCCGGCATCGTGATCATGCTCGTCGTGTCCCGGATAGACTACCGGAAGCTCATTCCGTTCGCCAAGCCCGCCCTCTGGTTCTCGGCGGGGCTTCTCCTCTTCCTGCTCCTCGTGCCGGAGGAATCGAGTCTCGTCGGCGGGCCGATCTTCAAGGATACTCCTCTCGAGGGCAAGAAACGATGGCTCTTCCTCGGCGGCTTCTCCTTCCAGCCGTCCGAGATCGCCAAGTTCTCCGTCATCCTCTGGTGCGCCCACACCGCGGTCAGGAAGGCGCGCGACGTGGAGCACTTCACGAAGGGGGTGCTGCCGTTTCTCCTGGCCATGGGCGGCGTCTCGTTCCTGGTCGTGTTCGAACCGGACCTCTCCCAGGCCTTCCTGATCACGATATCGGTGCTTCTGATCCTGTACCTGGCCGGCTCGCGGAAGCGTCACCTGGCGGCCGTCGTCATCACCGGCGTGCTGCTCTTCGCACTCTTCTGCAGGCTCGAGCCGTACCGCTGGGAGCGTGTGAAGGTTCACGTCGGGATATCCGACTCCCCGGCGGCGCAGAAATACACGTACCAGGGCGAGCAGTCCAAGATCGCCATCGGCTCGGGGGGGCTGACCGGCGTCGGCTGGGGGGCGAGCAGGCAGAAGATGATGTACCTCCCGGAAGCGTACAAGGATTTCATCTTCTCGATCGTCGGCGAGGAGTTCGGGTTCCTGGGGGCGGGGCTCCTCGTCGCGGCGTACTGCTACTTCGCCGCTCTCGGGCTGCGGATCGCGCGGGCGGCGAAGGACCGGTTCGGATACTACCTGTCGCTCGGCATCGTCGTGACGATCGTGCTCGGAGCGCTCATCAACATGATGG
Organism: uncultured Gemmatimonadota bacterium; assembly: GCA_964566685.1. Lineage (GTDB taxonomy): Bacteria > Gemmatimonadota > CAZMKB01 > CAZMKB01 > CAZMKB01 > CAZMKB01. The sequence continues at coordinate 2,476 of CAZMKB010000363.1, forward strand.
TCGTCACGGTGCTCGTCCCTTCCACCGGGATCACGCTCCCGTTCATCAGCTACGGTGGGAGCTCCCTGATCGTGTCGCTGGCGAGTGTCGGCGTTCTCAGGAACATCGCCCGGGTCTCGGCGGGGAAGGTGCGGCGCTCTCACGAAGGGGGGAACATCCTGTGAGGATCGTGTTCGCGGCAGGCGGGACCGGAGGACACTTCATACCGGCCATGAGTGTGGCGAGGGAGATCAGGAGAGCTCATTCGGAAGCGGAGATCTTCTTCATGGGGACGGGGAAGCACTTCGAGCTGGAAGCCTGCAGGAAGGAAGGGTTCGAGCACATGACCATCCCGTCGGGACCGTTCCGCAGGAGCTCGGTGACCGGGAACCTCCTCCTGCCGCTCGAGGTGGTGCGGGGCACTGTCGCAGCGATGCAGCGGATGACGGAGATCCGTCCCGGCGTCCTGGTGAGCATGGGAGGGTACCCCAGCGTACCGCCGTTTTTGGCGGGCGTGCTCCTTCGCATCCCGCGGCTCGTCCACGAACAGAACTCGATGCCCGGCCTCGCCTCGAAGGTCGAGGCGGTCTTCGCTCACCGGGTGTGCCTGAGTTACGACGTCTCACGGAAGGCCGTTCGGAGCCGGGCGGAGGTGACCGTCACCGGCAATCCGGCGACGCCGTCGCGGGAACAGGTTATGGCGGCGAGGGAGAAGAAGAAAGGCGGACCCGCTCTGCTGGTGATGGGAGGCAGCCAGGGGGCTCACACGCTGAACGAAGTCGTGCTCCGCTACCTCCGGGAGACCGGAGCGGCGGGATGGGAACGGGTCTGGTTCCAGACCGGCATGGCGGACCACACCCGGATCGAACGGGCGCTGGCGAGCCTGGCGGCCGTCGTCACCGTCGCGCCGTTCTTCCACGACATGGAGTCTGTCTTCCCGCAGGTCGACGTCGCCGTGACACGCGCCGGGGCCACGACCATCGCGGAGCTCGCCGGCTGGGGCATCCC
>CAZMKB010000364.1:0-3459 GCA_964566685.1 uncultured Gemmatimonadota bacterium
CAGGTAGATGTCCTGTGACCTGAGCGATTCGACCGTGAGCCGTCCCAGGCCCGGCCAGGACATGATCACCTCGACCAGGAGCGATCCGGACAGGAGCGAGGCGATTGTGTAGCCGAAGAGGGTGACTATGGGGTTGAGGGCTCCGCGCAGCGCGTGCCTGAGCACCACGACGCGCTCGGGAAGACCCTTGGCCCGGGCGTAGGTCACGTAGTCGGAGCTCAGGGCTTCGAGCAGATTCGCCCGCATCTGGCGCATCCTGCCCGCCACGGGCACGATCCCGAGCACCACGGCCGGCAGAGCCAGGTGGTGCAGGATGTCGCCGACCTTCCCGGGCAGGCTGAGAGATTCGTAGTCCAGGCTCCTCATCCCCCCCGTGGGGAAGATCCCCGTCTTCGCGGCGAAGAGAAGCAGCAGGAGAGCCGAGAGCACCTCGGGCATGGAGAGACCGGCGTAGGAGACGAAAGAGAGGCTCCTGTCAAGAAGGCTGTTCTTCTTCCAGGCTGCCAGGATCCCGGCGGGGATCGCGATGACCCAGGTGATGACGGCCGCGGTGACCGTCAGGAGCAGCGTGTTCGCCAGCCGGGACGTGATGAGGTCCGAGACCGGTACCTTGTAGGCGAGGGAGTGACCCAGGTCGAAGCGGAGAAGGACGTTTTTCAGCCACAGAAGATACTGCACGTACCAGGGTCTGTCGAGGCCGAACCGGCTGCGCATGGCGTCGATGGTCTTCTGTGAAATCTGCGGATCGAGCGACATCTGCGAGAGATAGTCGCCGGGCGCGATGTCGATGAGGAAAAAGGTGCACAGGCAGATGAGAAGGACGAGGGGAAGAGCGTGGAGGAGCCTCCTCAGGATGAATCGAGTCATCTCGATGCCAACCCCCGGCTGTGACGTGGGCGACGGCCGCAGGTGCGAGGTGCTACCGCTTCAGGTAGACCTGTTCGGCGTTGTGCAGCAGGAACGGCTCCATGATGGAGGGTTTGATGTGGCCGAGCGTATTCCGAACCGCCACGTATTCGTTCCGGTTGACGATGAAGATGAACGGAACCTGTTCGCTCATGATGCGCTGGACCCGGTCGAAAGCCTGCTTCCTGAGGGCCTGGTCGTCGCTCTTGGCCTGCAGCATCATGAGCGAGTCGATCTCGCCTTCCCACACGAACCCCGGCGACTCCTGGTTCGGGAACCACAGGTGCGTGTCGCCGTAAGAGAGGAATACATTGAGCCCCATGACGGGATCCGGTGGCACTCCCTCAGTGAGGGCGAGCAGCATGGCCTCGTAGTCGAAGGTCTCGCGCATCCTCGTGATGAGGTCGTTGAAATCGATGGGCACGAAAGTGACCTTGACGCCCAGCTTCCGCAGGTCATCGACGACGATGTTCGCGATCTTCACCCGGGTGTTGTTGCTCGAATTGGTGTAGAGGGTGAACTCGAGCTCGCGCCCTTCACGGTCCTCCAGAACGCCGTCGTCATCCTGGTCCCAGAAACCCAGCTGAGCGAAAAGACGCGACGCCTCGTTCGGATCGTAGGGGTAGGTGAAGAGATCCGGATTGTACCACGACTTGTTGCTGGGAGACACCGGACCCCAGACCGGCACGCCGCGGCCGTGGAACACCGTCTTCACGATGCCGTCCCGGTCGATGGCGTGGGCGACCGCTCTCCTGAAGTGCACGTCCCGGAACCAGGCGAGCTTGTGGGGCTGGACGTAGGGCTCGCCCGTCTCCGGATTCCTTCCGGTGTTCAGGTTGAACCAGATGTGAGTGGAGCCGAGCCGGGGACCGATGCCGTACACCGTGTAGTCACCCTCCACTTCGCCGTCCTTGAGCAGATGGTAGTTCTCCGGCGAGAATCCGTCCTGGATCATGTCGGTCTCGCCCGCCCGGAACTTGAGGAGCACGGTGTTCTCGTCCTCGGCATTGACGTAGATCACCTCGTCGAGATAAGGCAGCCGCGTACCCGCCCGGTCGACCTGGTAGAACCAGGGATTCCGGGAGAGGACCACCTTCTCGCCCGGGACATACCGGGCGAGGCGGAACGGTCCGGAGACGACGATGTCCCCGGGATCGGCGCCGACCCCGTAGCTCGCCTCGAACTCTCCGTTTCGATACGCCTCTTCCAGCCTGTGAGCGGGCAGGATCCTGAGCGACCCGATCATGCCGATGAACGGGCCGTAGTGGTCGGGAAGATTCATCCTGACGGTGACGGAATCGACCTCCTCCACCTCGATCTTCCTGCCGTCGATCATCAGGAGGTCGGCCCCCGGAGGATGGATGACGCTGTCGTAGAGGACCTCGAACGAGAACAGGACATCGTCGGCGGTGAGGGGACGGCCGTCCGACCAGCGGAGACCGCGGCGCAGGTGAAAGGTCCAGACGAGGCCCGTCTCGTCCGTCTCCCAGGATTCGGCCAGACCCGGCACGAACACCTGGTCGTACTGGTCGTAGTTGACCAGTCCGTGAAACATGAGAGCCACGACCATCTCGGAGGAAGTCTCGCTGACGAGCATGGGATTGAAGGTCTTGGGATCGCTGGTTATCGCACAGACGACCCGTCCGCCCCGCACGCCCGGCTCGATGTCCTCGACGACCCGGACATCCTCCGGAAGAGGATACGTTCGCTCAGCACTTTCTTCGCTCTTCTCGGAGGAACAGGCGCCGAACACGATGGAGAGACTGAGGAAGAGGGAGGGCATGCGTCGCATGATCGAGGAAACCTCCTTATTTGCAATTATGTTAGAAATCTACACCCGTCATCGTGGCCTGTCAATTGAACCCGGATCCGGAGGCCGGGCTGGACAGACCTCATGAATAACCACGACAACCATCAGGATGGCTCAACTCGCAAGTTTGATACCTCCGAACACGAGCACGGTCCCCACTAGCACCTGCGGCGTGATCATCTCGTCGAGGAACACCCAGCCGAGGTAGACGGCGATGACCGGGGTGACGTAGACGAGGAGAGACACCTTCGTCGCTTCCATCCGTGTCAGGAGCCAGTAATACAGGGCGAACGCCGTTCCCGAGCCGATCAGTGCAAGGTAGAGAAGTGCGGTCACGGAAAGTGTTGTGAATTGGAGGTCGTTCCAGCTCTCCCCGATCAGACCGAGGGGTATGAGGACCAGGGCTCCCAGGAGAAAGTGGACGGCGGTGAGTGTGACAGGTTCGAAGGAAGCCTCGTTTCTCTTGACGATCACGACACCGAGTGAGCTCACGATGCTCGCGGTGAGGACCGCCCCGGCACCCATCACGGCACGAAGACCCTCGATCATGATGTCATCGACGAAGATGAGGTAGATGCCGAGAAAACCCACTGCCAGGCCGAGAACGGTCACACCGGTCAGCCGCTCCTCTGGGAGGAAGAAGATGGAGAAGAGGTCGACGAAGATCGGCAACGTGGCGAACAGGACCGCGGTCAGCCCGGACGATATGTACTGGGCTCCCCAGTAGGTGATGCCGTACGGCA
>CAZMKB010000365.1:0-3452 GCA_964566685.1 uncultured Gemmatimonadota bacterium
TGACTTCATAACGTTCCCCTTCGCGCTCGATTTCGGAGATGTCGGGGAGAAAGATCTTCTCTCCCGGCAGAATATGATCAGGATTCTCGATGTGCCGGTTCACGTCCAGCACTGCGTTGAAGAGGGGCCTGTCATACCTGCCGTACTCCTTTTCGATGATCAGGTAGAGCCACTCGTTTTCCTTGACGACGACGAGCTTCCCCTCGATGCCTTCTTCGTCATCCTCATCCTGAGGTGTCGTCGGTTCTCCGAGAGCCGTGTGGAGGCTTTCGAGCTCCGCCTGCTCCTCGATGACTGCGGGAGCCGCGACGGGCCCGGCCTCGTCGACGATGACGACGGATCCGGAAACCGCGGCAGAGCCCACGGTGTCTCCGGGTATCGTATCGGGTGCCGTCCCGACATCCTCCGTGACATCTCCGACTGCCCTGTCCGGTTCGATGGTTTTCACGGGTTCCGGGACTGCGGCCGGCACGGTGTCGACCCCTTCACCCTCACCGGAGAGGATGGTGGACTCCGCCTCCGTGACGGTGAGCACCTGCTCCTGCTTCTCCTTTCCGGCGAGACGGGCGGCCCGGCGCTCCCTCCTCTGCATGATCCGCAGTGGGATGTAGGCGGCGAGGACCAGGACGAATATGAGGACCGCGATCAGCACCGGGTTGAGCCTGCGCAGGGAGAACGCTCTCGATCCCGGTCGTCCGACCGATTCCCTCCCCTCCAGTCCGGCCACGGCCTTCTTCACAACGTCCTTGTCGACCCGGTGCAGCCGGTCGCGGTAGGCCCGGTGGAGGGCATTGTCCGCAATGATGTTGATCAGTCGGGGATTCCCGTTCGACGAGAAAGCGATCCACGAGTATGCGTCTCTCGTGAAAACGGATTCGGCCTCCTCCCGGCCGGCTTTTTCCAGCCTGTGCTCGATGTAACGGGAAATCTCGTCGGTTCCCATCGGCCTGAGGTAGATCCTGACGCCGATACGGTGTTTGAGGGAGCGCAGCGAGCTCATCGAAATCCGCTCGGAGAGCTCGGGTTGCCCGGCCAGGACGATGTTGAGGAGCTTTCCCTTCTCGTCTTCGACGTTCGAGAGAATCCTGATGTCTTCGAGGACCTCCTCGCCGAGGCTCTGCGACTCGTCGAGAATGAGAACGGCGTACCGACCCTCCTCTCCGAGCTCGGCGAGCTTCTCGTGACAGTGCGATATCAGTTCCGCCCGTGATTCGGTCTCGAGAGGGAATCCGAAATCCTTCAGCATCTTCTGCACGATGGCGAGGAAACTCATCGAAGGATTGAGCTGGTAGGAGACGGGGACGCCTTCGGGAACGCGCTCCTGCAACGTCTTCAGCAGGATGGTCTTCCCGGTACCCATCTCGCCCACGAGGAGAATCACGCCTTTCCTCTCGACGACACCCCGGTGCAGCTCGTCGATGGCGAGTTCGTGCTCCCTCGTCAGGCAGAAGTAGGCGGGATTGGGCGTGAGGCTGAACGGATCCTCACGGAATCCGAAATGGTCAAGATAGGGACTTCCCGATGTCACCTTCACTCCCCCTGGTCACCGTGTAGACATGGTACATTCGCTGTACAGCCGTAAAACTCGAGAAGACCGCCAGGATCCAGAGAACGACGATGGCGGTCGATGGTCCCACGAGCATGCTGAAACCGAGCAGGACGATGCGTTCCGCCCGCTGGAAAAAACCGATCCTGCACTCGATCCCCAGGGCTTCGGCGCGGGCTCTCGTGTAGCTCACCATGAGACCTCCTCCGAGCGCCACGAGGATCACCGCGACGGTGAGGTGATGACCCCGCTCCATGAAGTAGAGGAGGAGGCCGAGCGATATGACGATCTCGGCCACCCGGTCCAGGCAGGAGTCGAAGAATGCTCCGAAGGGAGAGCCCCGCCCCGAAGCCCGGGCGACTCCGCCGTCGAAGACGTCGAACGTCCCGCCGAGCAGAATGAGGAATCCGCCGAGCCTGAACCTGCCGGTCGCAATGATGTAGGCAGCCAGGCACGAAATGAGGAATCCGGCGGCGGTGAGGATATTAGGATGAACCCGATGCCTGGTGAAGTATCGGGTTATCGGGCTCGTGAGGCGGATGTACCAGTTTTTTGTCGATTCCGGCAGCATGACAATGGCCCAGGGACATTATTTATAAGATGTTTATACTAACCGAGCCCGAGCGGAAAGTCAAGCCGTTTTCTCGGGACCCGGGTGCACCACGAACCTCGGTGTCGCCGGGCGGAATCGGGAGGTGGCGGCCTGCCCGGCAGCTGCTCGACGGGAGCGGAAAATCCTCCCGTGGTGCGACGAAAAAAAGGGTCCGCTCTGGTGGGAGAGGACCCGAAACGGCACCGATCGATGCTTTGACTAGAGATGTTTTTCGACGACTTCGACGATCTTGTCCTTCGGAAGCGCACCGATGACCGTGTCGACGACCTTCCCGTCTTTGAAAAACAGCAGCGTCGGAATGCTCCTGACCATGTATTTCTGTGCGGTCGCCTGGTTGCTGTCGACGTCCAGCTTGTAGAACGAGACTTTTCCGGCGTATTCGGCGGCGAGCTCTTCCATGATCGGCGCGATCATGCGACACGGCCCGCACCAGACCGCCCAGAGATCGACGACTGAAAGACCCTCCGCATTTTCCACTTTCTCCCCGAAATCCTGATCGGTGACCTCAACCGGTTTCACTGCTTCCTGCATCGAAAACCCCGCCTTTATCCGAATTTTCCTCTACCGTTGACCCGGTGACTCCATTCACGAATACGCCCTGATAGTACAGGGATTCCGCAACTGCGACTCGGAATTTCATAGTATAAGATTGCTTTCCGGGGGTGTCAAGTATATTATGAGTGAACCGGTGACCCCGGCTCGAACAGCGACGGGAGAACCAGCCCGGCGGACACAGAAGAAGAGGAGGTCAGCATGAAAAGACCGTCGGTCGATCACATCGGAATTGCGGTTCGATCCCTCGACGAAGCGTCAGAGCTCTTTTCGAGGCTCCTCGGAATGTCCGAATCTCACCGGGAGCGGGTGGAAGGCGAGGGGGTCGAGATCTCGGTCTTCGACGTGGGAGGAGCGAGGATCGAGCTCCTCGCCCCTCTCCACGCGGAAAGTCCCATCTCGAAGTTCCTCGAGCGCAGGGGGCCGGGCATCCACCACGTCGCCCTGGCTCTGGAAGAGGTCCGTGCTCACCACGATCACCTCGTCGGGGAGGGATTCAGGGTTCTCGGATCGCTCCGGAAGGGAGGCGAAGGGAGGGAGGTCTTCTTCCTCGATCCGAAAGAGACCTCAGGTGTCCTCTTCGAGTTCACGTCTCCTCCCGCCGTCTAGTGTCCCGTCCCAGGAGTACATCACCATCAGCGGCTTTCCCCGGGGACGGAACACGGGCCTCCTCACATCGCCGACGTCGTCATCCGTTCGGGTTCCGAATCCGCGCTCGCCCGCCCGGCCCGCCTGGCCGAG
>CAZMKB010000366.1:0-3408 GCA_964566685.1 uncultured Gemmatimonadota bacterium
TCACCGGGTCGTCTGGGACGGGAGAAACGAGCGGGGCGAGGAGGTGGCTTCCGGCACTTACTTCTCCGTCCTGAAAATCGGGAACAGGACATCCACCCGCAAAATGATCGTTCTGCAATGAGTGTCACCGGTCCGGAGGATAGTAATTGAGGGGTGCTTGAGAACATCTTCGTTGAGCGGATCGTCGCTTGCCTGTGGCGGGTCCGGCAGGCAGGTTCGAGAGGGAACTCACCGGCACGTTTCTGCAGAGCGGTGAGAACGAAGAAGCGGTCCGAAAGCGGCCGCCGGAAGCGAAAGCGTATCGTTCAGGTCAGTAATCCTTCCGGTCGTAGATCCGGCCTATTTCACGGGCGAAGTTCTGCTCGATGACCGGACGGACGAGCTTCATCGTGGACGTGAGCTCTCCGTCTTCGATCGAAAACGGACGGGGGATGAGAACGAACCTCCTGATTCGCTCCTTCCGGGAAAAATCGGAGAGGCACCGCTCCAGCTCCGCCCGGATCAGCTCCACCGCGCGGTTGTGGTGGCAGAGCTCCCGGGGGTTCCACCCTCCCCTGACGGCGAGGTCGGGGTGCTCCTCGAGGCGATCGAAGGCGGGGACCACGAGGGCTCCGATGAACGGCCTCCCGTCACCGATGACCATGGCGTCCTGGATGAGCGGGCTCCTCTTCAGCCGTCCCTCGAGTGCGAGCGGCGAAATGTTCACCCCCCACGAGGTGATGATCATCTCTTTCTTGCGGCCCGTGAGAAAGAGGAACCCGTCCCGGTCGAGGTACCCGAGGTCGCCGGTGTGGAGCCAGCCGTCGGCCAGGCATCGGCTCGTCTCCCGGTCGAGCTTCTGGTACCCTTCCATCACGTTCTCACCGCTCACCAGGACCTCTCCGTCGGACGCGATCCGGATCCGGACGTCCGGCAGCGGAAGCCCGACCGAACCGAACACGAAGTTGTCGGGACGATTCACGGTGCAGACGGGAGAAGCTTCCGTGAGGCCGTAGCCCTCCAGAACGGGAATGCCGCAGCCGTGCAGGAGCCCGGCCAGGTCCGCGGCGAGAGGCGCTCCGCCCGAGATGAAGAGGCGGCCGCAGCCTCCCATGCGCCTGCGAATCTTTCGGTACACCAGGAGGTCGGCGAGCCGGTGACAGAGCTTCGTCACGGCGGCCGGCTCCCGGAACTCTTCCCCGCTGCTCCTCTTCCGACCCGCCAGGCCGAGCGCCCAGGTACAGATGCTTCCGAGCGGCCGGACCATCCTCGCCGCCTCGTCGCGGATCGCCTGTTCCAGTTTTTCGTAGAGGCGCGGAACGCTGACCATGATCGTCGGCCGGACCTCGATCATGTCCCGGCTGACGGTGGAGGCCGATTCCGCGTAAGCGATCGTCGCACCGTGATAGAAGATGGTGAGAAAACCGGCGGTTCTCTCGAAGGCGTGGCTGAGGGGAAGGAACGAGAGGCACCGGTCGTCGGAAGACACATGAAGGGCCCGTGATATGGCGAGAACGTTCGACACCACGTTCCGGTGTGTCAGCCTCACACCCTTCGGAGATCCGGTCGTTCCCGACGTGTACATGATCGTCGAGAGGTCGTTGCCCGCCACCGACATGGTGGTCTCCGTAAAATGCCTTTCCCGCCGGGGAAACCGCTTCACACCCTGCTCGGCGGCTTCCTCGATGGACAGTCCACCCGCCCTGTCGGGAGGGCCTTCCATGCAGATGGCCGGTTGGCCTTTCATCGAAGTGGGGGAGCAGTCGTCGAGCTTCGAGAGGAAGGAGAACGTCGAGACGACGGCGATCCGGACGTCTGCGTTCTCGAGGATGTACGCCGTCTGTTCCGAAGAGCAGAGGGGAGAGACGGGAACGGTGACTGCTCCCGAGCAGGCGATGGCGAGATCACAGGCGGCCCACTCGACCCGGTTCTCGGAGAGGAGGGCGACCCGGTCTCCTTTCTTCACGCCGGCAGCCTGGAGACCGAGCGCCATCTCGATCACCATGTTCCTGAACTCGGACGTCGATATCGGTTCGAATCCCGACCGGACACGCTCCATGAATGCAGCGGGATTGGCGTACCGTCCCGTCACGTAGAGGAACAGCGCAGGAATCGTCCGCTTCTCCTCGACCGCTGACTGCGCGACGGCGAAAGCGTCGGGGCTCATCGAATGGTCCTCTCCGGGGAAGGTGTCGGTTCGGATCGAGTCGAGCTGCCGGCCTCTCCTGCATTATACCGCCGGCCGGAACACTTGTCAATCGACGATGCGCCGGACCGTCTTGCGTCCTCCTTCCCCCGGCTGTAGATTAGAGCAGACGGGAACGAGATCGTTCCAGCCGGCGGAAGGCCGTTCATCCCGTCGGCCCGTGCCGTCCCTCCATTCCCTGTCGCCGGTATCATGTTCGATCCCGGAGCGATCCGATGAAGACACTGCGCGAAACAGCACTCGCCGGCGCACTCAGAACACCGTTCGTTCGATGCGGTTCCTCGTTCAGCGGCCGGGACGCGGCCGGTCCGGCCCGGCTCCTGATCGGCGAGCTCATCTTCCGGTCCGGCTTCGACCCCTCGGTCATCGACACCGTCATCATTGCATCCGATGCACCGCTCGAGCACACGGTCGTGCGGGATGTCGGGGATGCGTGCCGGGACCTGGGCTGCGATCCACACGCGCGTCTAATCCCGATTTCCGCCGGCATCGCCTCCGACCTGTCGGCCTTTTCGGACGCAGTCGCCAGGATCGCGGCCGGCGAGAGCGAGGCGGCGATCGTCGCCGGAATCGGACTGCAGGAAGGAAGCAGGCCGGGGCGTTACTGCAGTGCGGAGTCGTTCCCCGCATACGACGTCACGAGGACCTACCCGTCGACCTTCATGGAACGGACGGAGTACGTCAGGGGATCCATCGGGAGGTTTCGGGCTTCGGAGAGGGCCGGCAGGACAGCGGGGCTGGTTCCGGTTCTCCTGCCGCCCTTCTTCGAGGATCCGGTCGACCAGGACAACATCGTGATTCGCGAAGCCATGCTCAGAGACGCGTCCGGAACCGACGGGGAGGAGAGTGCTCAGGGGGCATGCTCCCTGTTCGACTACCTGGCCGCTCCCCGGGACGGCTTCGCCGCCCTGATCGTCACTGCGAGAGACAGTACCGGCTTTGCAGGAGAGGCGGGGGCGATGACGGTCGCCGGTGTGCGGCACATCGGCATTCCCGGGAACCAGCGGGGAGCCGGTGCGATGCTGGCCCTGGAGACGCTTCTGGCCGAAAGTCGAGTGGAGAAGGACGAGCTCGACCTCCTCGAGATCGGTGAGCTGACGGCGGCTCAGTCGCTTGCCGCTCTGGGCCGGTTCCGGGGAGAGGAAACGACGGCGGGGGACGGGGATGCCTCCCCCGGCGGGGGCGGAGGGGACGCTGCCGCTGGCCCTCAACGATCCGGCCGG
>CAZMKB010000367.1:0-3383 GCA_964566685.1 uncultured Gemmatimonadota bacterium
GTGTCATTCACATCGGAAGAACGATCGTCCCCGGGGGGCGCCGCGACGAGCCGAGTGTGACCGGGCTCACCGGATCGATCGAATCGTACGGCATCGCGTCCCGGCGGTTCAAGACCGGGACCCCGCCGCGGGTCGAGGGTCGGTCGATCGATTTTTCCTCCATGACGCGCCAGGATGGGGACGAGCCGAGAGGGACGTTCTCCTCGTTCGAGGAGCCGGCGCCTCTCGACCAGCTCCCCTGCTGGATCACCGCGACGTCGGAGACCGTGCACCGGCTCATCGAAGAGCGGATCGACGAAGCGCCGCTCTTCAGCGGCCAGATCGCCTCGCGGGGCCCGCGCTACTGTCCGTCCATCGAGGACAAGGTGGTCCGTTTCCCCGACCGCTCCTCGCATCTCGTCTTCGTGGAACCGGAGGGCCGCACGAGCAGCGAATTCTATCTCAACGGGCTGGCCACGAGCCTGCCGGTCGACCTGCAGCGGGACATGGTGCGCTCGATACCCGGTCTCGAAAGAGCCGAGATCGCGCGGTACGGGTACGCGATCGAGTACGACTACTTCCCGCCATCAGGGCTCTCGCCGACGCTCGAATCCCCGGTCCTGCCGGGACTCTATTTCGCCGGACAGGTGAACGGAACCACCGGTTACGAAGAAGCGGCGGCGCAGGGGCTCATTGCGGGTATCAATGCGGCACACCGCGTGCTCGGACGGGAGCCCTTCATCCTGGAGCGCACCGAATCCGTCGTCGGGGTGCTCATCGACGATCTCGTGACGAAAGGCGTCACCGAACCCTACCGGATGTTCACCTCGCGGATCGACCACCGCCTCGTCCTCCGCGCCGACAACGCCGACCTCAGGCTCGCCGATGCCGGCCGGGAGATCGGCCTCCTCCCGGAAGAAGACTGGGAGAAGGTGGCCCGCAAGCGCGATCAGATCGACGAGCTCACCCGCTCTCTCGAAGAGACGACGGTCGGCCCGGACATGGTGAACAGCTACCTCGAAACGGTCGAGACACCCGGAATCACGGAGGCGGTCTCGCTCGGCCGGCTGCTGAAAAGGCCCCGTGTCAGCCTCGACAGGCTGCTCGAGCTCGCTTCCGCCCCGCTCGACGAATTTCCCGAAGACGTGCGCAGGCAGGTCGAGCTCGCCGTGAAGTACGAAGGCTACATCGCACGTGAGGAGCGGGAGATCGCTCACCTCAGGAAGCGGGAAGCGGTTCGAATCCCCGCCGATTTTCCCTATGACCGGGTGCAGAATATCGCGACCGAGGCCCGGGAGAAGCTTGCAGCGGTGAGACCGCACTCGCTCGGGCAGGCGGCGCGGATCTCCGGGGTATCGACGAGCGACCTGGCGGCTCTCGTCATCGAGCTGCGCAGATCGAATGTTTCACGTGAAACATCGGACACGAAATAAAAACGGCACGAAAAATGTTTCACGTGAAACACCGTGAAAATGAAATCGAGAGTTCATGGAAAAAAGTGGACAAAAAATGTTTCACGTGAAACACTCGACGTGAAAGAATGCTATGAATAACCCGGGCTTATCGCGGGGCGGTTTCCGGGCTCTGTTTCAGGCGGGAAAGGGGGATCCTCCGGCCTCCTCGTAGCCGATCCGGTGCACGCTCACCAGGGAATACTCCTCCCTCGGGAGACCGAACACCTCCTCCATCACATCGCGCGTCCCCGCGTTCTGGCCTTCCGGATGGTTCGAGAAGAGGGTGATGCGGAACGTCCGCGGCAGGGGGTGCTCGAGGCGCGCAACCGCCTTCTTGAGGTCGATTTCCCGCTTCTTCCCCCGTTTTTCCTTCGTCAGCATCATCCGGGAGGCATCCCGGAACCGTCCCGCGGCATCCAGGATACCGGTCCATCGTCCGGCAGGAGCGGTGGAGAAGTCGAACTCGTAGATGATCGCGGCAATGTCGGACAGGGCCGGGAAACACTCCGGAAAATCGAGCTCCGCCGCCTCGATCGTCATGCCCGGAGGAAAGCCCGGACGCAGCCGGTCTGCGAGAAGATCGGCCGGACGCGGTTCTCCGACCGTGAAATCGGCGAGCTCCACCGTGCTCGCAGTGCCGACCGGAAGAGGCGGACCGAGCGACATCCGGGGGCGCGGCGAATAGCCGCCGGTGTGGACCGGCTCGATGCCGGCCCGGAGCAGGGCCCGCTTGAGAATTGCGCCCCGCTCGAGATGCGTGAGGAACCGGGCGAGGCCGGTCACGCTGTAGCGGATCCTGAGATTTCGACGGATACGGGGCTCAGCCGGCACCGGACCGGGCTCACGGGGCGCTCTGTCCTTTTCCATCGTTTCCGCAAGGACGATATCGTTGGGCGCTCCGGGGATGCCGCACCCCTGGCAGGTTCCCTGCCGGCAATCTTCCGTCATCACCGCTTCATTCGCCCTGCCGAGCTCCCGGAGAAGGAATTTCCGTGATACTCCCGGATCGATCACGTCCCACGGCAGCGGGGAGTCGGGATCCCATCTGCCGGAGTAGCGGGAGGGCGACAGCTCCTCGGCGGCAAAGGCCCGCCTCCAGCGGTCCGGGTCGAGCTGTTCGGTCCAGGAATCGAATCGGGCGCCGTCGCGCCAGGCCCGCTCGATGACAGCGGCGACCCGACGGTCACCTCGTGACAGCGCCGCCTCGAGGGCGGAGGCATCGAGGTTCTGCCATTTCACCCGGCACCGGCTGCGTGAGAGCCATTTCTTGATGCGTTCCAGGCGGCCTTCCAGGACGTCGCGGTCGGCGAACGGTTCCCACTGGAACGGCGTGTGCGGTTTGGGGACGAACGCGCCCACGCTGACGTTGATCTGTCGGCCTCTTCCCGGCCCTCCGGGGAGACGCTCGATACGCCTCACGAGATTCACGATTCCCTCGATGTCCTCCTCCTCTTCGGTCGGGAGGCCGATCATGAAATAGAGCTTGATGAGTTTCCAGCCGCGGTCGAAGGCGTAGCGTGCCGCCTGGAGAATGTCGTCGTCGGCGATCGCCTTGTTGATGACGCTTCGAAGACGGGCGGTTCCGGCCTCGGGGGCGAAGGTGAGCCCGGTTTTTTTGACCTGGAGGATCGTGCGGACGATCTCGTCGCGCATGGAGTTCATCCGGAGCGAGGGCAGAGCCAGCGCGATCCGGCGCGGGCCGAGGTGCCGTGACAGGTTTTCCATGAGCGGCCCCAACTGCGAGTAGTCGGCGGTCGAGAGGGAGAGAAGGTTGAGCTCGTCGTAGCCGGTTTCCTCGAGACCGGCGAGAGCCTTCTCGAGGAGAACGGCAGGGGCGCGTTCGCGGAGCGGTCGCTGATAGTAGCCGGCGTGGCAGAAACGGCAGCCCCAGGTGCACCCGCGCGAGATTTCGAGGCTGAGCCGCTCCTGGACCGGAGTTGCTGCCGCGAC
>CAZMKB010000368.1:0-3370 GCA_964566685.1 uncultured Gemmatimonadota bacterium
CCGCCACGACGGCACGAGCGGCCAGGATTACTGGGACCTCAAGAACAGCGACGGGCAGAACGTCGCCTACGGTCTGTACGTGTACGTCGTGAAGACCGACGACGGGAAGAAGAAGATCGGAAAATTTCTCGTCATCAAGTAGCGGGCCGGGAAACCGGCCGGGAGTAGGAAGGCTTCGATGCCGTCCGGCAGAAACAGGATCCCGCCGAGGGTTTTGGCGGTGCTTCTCGCCGCAACCCTCTCCACCGGTTCAACCGCCAGGAGTCTCGACAACGTCGCCACGACCGCGGCGCAGTTCCTCAAGATCGACGTCGGCGCCCGTGCCGCCGCCCTGGGCGGGAACTTCGTGGCTCTCTCCAACGACCCGAGCGCCCTGTTCTGGAATCCGGCGGGCATCACCCAGCTCCGGGGACCCTCGTTCACGGCATCCCACATCGAATGGTTCGCCGACATCGTTCACGACTTCGCGGGATACGTGCACCCCGTCGGAGACGGCGCGCTCGGATTCAGCGTCATCGCCCTCAACATGGGCAAGTTCGAACAGACGACGGAAACGAAACCGGAAGGCACGGGTATCTTCGTCGACTTCTCGTCCATCGCCATCGGGGCTTCCTACGCCCGGCAGATGACCGACTTCTTCTCGTTCGGCGTCACCGGGAAGTACGTGGCGGAGAAGGTGTTCAACGAGAGCGCACAGACCATGGCCATCGACCTCGGCACCATGCTCGACGTGGGCTACAGAAGCATCAGGATCGGCATGAGCATGACCAATTTCGGGGGCCGGATGAAGCTGTCCGGCCGGGATCTCCTCGTGGGGTTCGACACGAACGGCGACGGGGAAACGGATGCCGACGCCTCGGTCAGCACCAACTCCTGGTCCCTGCCGCTCCGGTTCCGTGTCGGGATGGCGATGGACATGATCGGCACCGACGGCGTCCTGACCGGTTACGACGACCACCGCCTGACGCTCACCATCGACGGCCTCCATCCGAACGACAACGTCGAGAGCATCGGCGTCGGGTTCGAGTACGGCTGGTCGGAAACCATCTACCTCCGCAGCGGTTACAAAGCCAACCACGACAGCGAGGACGTCACATTCGGCGGGGGCGTTCTCGTTCCGATTTCAGGGGTTGACCTCGGGATCGACTACTCGTATTCTGATATGGGTGATCTCGAGGATGTCCAGCGCGCCTCGATCACCCTTCTGTTCTGACGGTTACTCCCCATGATACGATCCCTCGAAAGGAGGAGCGTATGAGACTGTCTGTCATGGTCACATTCCTGCCGGCGGCACTGCTCATCACGGCCGGCCAGCCGGCCACTGCGCAGGTCCTCTACGAGGAGTACTTCTCCGGAGGCGCAACCGATCTCGAGTGGACATCGGCCTGGTTCGACTCCGTCGGCAATCCGCTCACTCCCATGGATGTCGACAGCATCGCCTTCAATCCCAGCGGCGACGGCTGGGTGGGTGTCGTCACCGGCGACGTCGAGACGCTCGGCGGCCTCGGCCTCGCATATGCAGGGGACTTCGGGCTCACCAACTACTCCGTCGAAGCCGAAGTGTACGTCGAGTTGGACGCGGGCTGGTACAACGCCATCATGACGAGGATCGACACGACGGGCGATATCATCCGGGGCTACCAGCTGGCTGCGAACTTCAACAGCATGCTGGGCGGCGAGAGGATCGTCTTCCGCCGGTACTCGAGCATCCCCGATGACATCGAGGATCTGCTCGAGTGGCAGGGGAGCGACATCCCCGGCGGGGCGCCCACCGAGGACGGCTGGCACACCATGAAGATCGAGGTCGAGGACAACCTGTTCCGGCTCTACTGGGACAGACAGGAGCTTCCCGGAGGTCCCTACCCCGACGACGTGATCCCCTCCGGGCCCTTCGGTGTCTATGTGTTCAGTTTCCTGGGCCAGTCATCGACCATGGTCGACGACATCGTGGTGAGGAGTCTCGGCACGGGCATCGAGGACGATGGACACGAGCTGTCGATACCCAGGGCATTCGCCCTCGAACAGAACTTCCCCAATCCGTTCAACCCGTCGACCGTGATCCCCTTCACCCTGGAACCGGTCGAAGGGAGTGACCGGCAGCACGTCACGCTCTCCATATTCGATCTCCGCGGCCGGGAAGTGCGCCGGCTCACCGACGGAGAGATGGGCGACGGGAGCCACCGGATACACTGGGACGGAAGGGACGCAGCCGGACACCCGGTACCGTCGGGAGTGTATCTCTACACGCTGAGAACGGGGGGCGAGCGGATCAGCCGGAAGATGATCCTCACCAGGTAGAGGGAAGCCGCCTGCAGCTCACTCGAAGCTCTTGATGACCCGGATGACCTCGTGGGGAGATTCCGCCTCCATGAGCTTTTCCATGAAGCGGGGATACTGGACGAGCTCGGCGATGGCCTTGAAGACCCGGAGGTAGAGCGAGTCGTCGTAGGGCGGGGCCACCATGGGGATGAAGACGTGGACCGGCTCTCCGTCGAGGCTGTCGAACGGCAGCCCCTCCTCGGTCCGGCAGAGACCGATCACGAACGACTTCGCCTGGATGGTCCTCACGTGGGGAACGGCGATGCCGTTTCCGATGGCGGTCGTCGCTTTTCGTTCACGGTTGTAGAGGTCGGTGAGCGCCTTGCTCGGGTTCCGGATCTCGTCCGACCTCTCCAGAAGCTCCACCAGCTCCTCGAGAACCGCCCGTTTCACATCCCAGAGGAGCTTCGGCGACAGCTCTTCTTCGTCTTCGGGCTGTTGGAACCGGTAGTCGAGCTCGAGCTTGATGAGCTCGGGTGTCATGAATCTCGATATGTTCATTCTGCAGGGGCCCCGTCCGATTTTCGATCTCGATAAAATAGCATATTTCCGCCTGCCGGTAAAGGGGGGAAAGCCGGCCCATTGTTGAAATGGAGAGGAGATTCTGATATACTGAGGTACACCCGGGAAAGGAGGATCACATGAAGCATCGGGCAGTCTGTCTATTTCTCATCACACTCGTGCCGGCGCTCTACGGCGTCTCTCCGTCCGCGCTCCACGCACAGGCCTCGGGAAATCTGTTCTGGTGGTTCCAGGGCATCGAGAACGTCGAGTGCGTGTCATCCATCGAGGATCTCGACGGAGACGGGCGGCCGGAAGCGGTCGTCATGACCTACGACGCCGGAGCCCCGCAGGAGGACGATCTCTACGTCATACGGGGAAACAGCGACGGCTACGGCGAGGTCCTCTGGTCGTCGAAGCCCTACGGCGGGCTGTCGGGAGGCGGTGGTTACGGAGATCAGTGCCTGAGCACCGTCCCCGACCTCGACGGCGACGGGTACACAGACATCCTCCTCGGCACCGCCTGGGGAGGGAGAACCGCATTCGCCAT
>CAZMKB010000369.1:0-3342 GCA_964566685.1 uncultured Gemmatimonadota bacterium
CGGGGTCGTCGAAACGTGCCCTGCGAACCGGGTTCCCGTGGGAAAGCACGACGTACCTGAGCGGCATGCCCGTGGCCGGATCGAACTCGTACTCCTTCTGGACCGTGCCGCCGGTGCCCGCGGCTTCGCTGATGACGATGCCGGTGCCGAAGGCGGCATCCGCTGCCTCACTGTCCTGAAAGGAAAACGAGGAACGGCTGATGGCCTTGATCTCTTCGACGGTGAATCCGCTTTCACCGGAGACAGCGTCGTCCCGCTCGAAGAGGAACAGCTCCGGAGCATCGTCGGGAAGGCTGAGCTCCCTGCCGGTTTCGTTTTCGATGTAGTGAATCACCAGGTTTCCCCTTGCATCCCACACCTCGAGCCGGTAGCGTGACTCTCCACCGTAGAGGAATATCCCCTCGCCTCTCAGTTCTCCGACTCCTTTTCTGGCCCTGAAGGTGAACAGGCGCCTGCACGTCCCGATCGTGTCATGATAGCCGTTGACTGCTTCCGTCAGGTCACCGTTACGGATGTACTCCGGTTCGCGCTGTGCGTACCTCGGCGAACAGGAGAGAAGAACGAGGGTGCACAGAACCGTGCCGAACACTATGATGCGTCTAATCATCGACCCGTTCGATCTTCTCCCGGACTTCCTCATTCGACGGATCCAGCTCGAGGGATTTTTCCCACGCGTCTTTGGCCTTCTCGAATTCCCCGAGATCGAAATAGATGTCCCCGAGATGATCGAATATGACCGGATCGTCGTCGACCATCTCCAGCGACCGCTCCATCTCCTCGAGTGCGGCCTCGAGATCGCCCCGCTGGTAGTACACCCATGCGAGGCTGTCGATGTAGTATCCGTTCTCCGGATCCTGTTCGAGGGCTCGTGAAATGAGCTCCTCCGCCCGGTCGAGGTTTTCGTCCTGTTCCGCCCAGAGGTAACCCAGGTAGTTGAGAATCGCGGGATCGTCGGGATGCTTCTCGATCAGGTCCGAGAGGATCTCGACCGCCCTTTCTTTCCTGTCGAGGTTGTCCCACGTCGCAGCGTACTGGAACAGGATGTCCCTGTCGTCGGGGTGGATCTCGAGGGCCTTCTCGAAATACTCGATCGCTTCCTCGTGGCGCTCGAGGCGATTCAGCGTGAGTCCGGTGAGATAGTGGATGTAAGCAAACGTCGAATCCCTTCCGCCGGCTTCCAGGAGGTCGGTGAGCGCTTCCTCCGGCCGGTCGAGCGTGAGGAGCGTCAGCCCCCTGTTCAGCCATCCCGAGGCCCGGGAGGAATCGATTTTCGTTGCGAGATCGAACTGGAGAAGAGCTTCCTCCGGCTTTTCGAGCTCGAGGAGCGTCTGTCCGAGAACGAGGTGGACGTCGAATCCATTGTTTCCGAATGCGATGGCCTTCCTCAGAGTCCTGTCTGCCTCCTCGTAGCGGGAGGCTTCATAGTAGAGTATCCCCAGCATGCCCATCATCGAACTGCTCGAGGGGTCCCGCTCGAGAAGCTTTTCCGCGTACTCGATCGCCCTCTCGAACTCCCGTGCCCGGGTGAAAACCCGCAGCAGGGCCGTCAGCAGTGCCGGATCCGAAGGCCGCATGACGAGAAGCGATTCATAATAGCTGCGGGCCGTCTCCGGATCGTCTCTGCGCTCCGCGATGTTTCCGAGAAGCCAGTGGGATTCCGCGTGGAGCGGTGAGAGCTCGAGCACACGCTTGAGATAGACCGCGGCGCTGTCGAGCTGATCCTCCCCGTAGAAAAGCTTCCCCCTGAGGAAGAGAAGCTCGGCGGAACCGGGGAACCGTTCCACTCCCTCGGAGAGATACTCCTGGGCGTGCCGGAGCCTTCCTGTCGATTCGAGCAGGGAGCACAGGTGCTCGAGCACCACCTGATCGCCCGGATCGGCCTTCCAGGCCTGTTCGTAGTACTCGATCGCCTCTCGTGTGTTCATGAGGTTCTCGTGCGCCGATCCCAGGTAGTGATACAGCTTCGCCGTCCGGTGCTTTTCCGCCAGGGGCTTCACGACCTCCGTCGTCGTCTCGAAGTATCCCATCACATGCAGTGCTTCCGCGAGTTTTTCCGCCAGAAACGACGATTCGGGATCGACGATGACAGCCCACTTCAGGTTTTCCAGGGCCTCCCGGTATTCACCATGGTTCTGCTGATGGGTGGCGAGAGCCAGGTAGGAGGCGGCGAGAGATTCATTGGACGGGCGGACGTTTGCCGGCTGGAAAGCCGACGAGAGAGAGATGAGAAAACACGAGAGGAGAATCGATTTCATTGTCATGACAATATGCCCTGCGATCCGGTGAACCTAATTTAATCCAGGTGCAGAAGAGCGTCAAGAGAAGGCCCGGCCGTGGTCCGGGCGTCTTGACGGCAAAACGGGAGGAGTGTACTATGAGAGCGGAGAACTGATCAGGACTCGCTGCTTTCGAGCCGTGTCTCGAGGAACTGCTGCAGTTTTTCCCTGTCCTCCCGGGAAATCTCGGTGAAGAGGATGCCGATCTTGTACGTCGTGTCCACGGGCTGTGCCGTCTCCGGTTCCACCCAGACGACCACGCCGCGGCAGACGGCGGATTCTTCGAACTCCTCACCGGGGAAGTTGAGGCTCAACATCACCTTGGTGAGGGGGGAAAGATATCGTCCGATCTCGCACGAAGCGCCGCCGAGACTGAGATCGAGAATCGCGATCCGCGGCCTGGTCATCCCCCGTTCCGGCTCCTCGTTTCCGATGGAGCCGGTGAGCTGTATCTTTACCCGTTCGAACCGGCGACGTTCCGACATGTGAATCACCTCGTTTCCTGATGAGAGGTCATGGATGAATGTTCTCCTGGTGCTGGCAATCCTCTCCGGACCGGTCGCGGCCGGTGGCGACTCCCTGCCGGGGGATGTGGATCGTGCCGCCCCTGCCCCGGCAATGGAGATGAAACGGGAATCGGACACAGAGCTCTCTCCCGACGAATTCGTCGAGCATTTCGCCGCCCTCTACCGGCTCCGGCGCGAGTACCGGGAAAACCGGGACATGTTCGAGGAGGAGAGAGAAGCATACATGGACTCCCATTCCCTCACGAAAGACGCTTTCACTTCCTTCATCGCCGGCGTGGACCGGGATCCCGAGTTCTGGAGCAGGCTCTGGGATCGCATTCTGCGGGAGCTCGACATCGCCCCCGAGGACACTCTCCGTGTCGAACCCTGAGATCACTCCCACTCGATCGTTCCGGGAGGTTTCGAGCTCACGTCATAGACGACCCTGTTCACCCCCTCGACCTCGTTGACGATCCTGTTCGATATCCTGCCGAGCTGCCGGGCCGTGAACGGGTACCAGTCTGCGGTCATGCCGTCCCTGCTCGTCACTGCCCGGAGGG
>CAZMKB010000370.1:0-3339 GCA_964566685.1 uncultured Gemmatimonadota bacterium
ACGGCGAAGGCCGGCACCGGTAAACTTCGGCGCATCGATCGCACCCACCGAGCTCACCCAGGCCACGATCTCCGTTCCGTATTCGGTGAAGAGAAATTTCTCGGCGATCGCACCGGCTGCGACCCGGCCGATGGTCTCGCGGGCGCTCGAACGACCGCCGCCGCTCGACGCGCGGATGCCGTACTTGGCCTGATAAGTGAAATCGGCGTGCGAGGGACGGGGAACGCTGTTCATCTCCCGGTAGTCGCCGGGACGGAAGTCCCTGTTCTCGACGAAGAGGGCGACCGGCGTACCGAGAGTGAGCCCGTTTTCGGTGCCCGAGACGATGGTGACCGTATCCTGCTCGCTTCGCGTCGTGGTGATCAGGCTCTGGCCGGGCCTCCTGCGGTCGAGCTGAGGCTGAATGTCTACCTCGGACAGGGATATGCGCGGCGGCACGCCGTCGACGACGGCGCCGACGGACCTGCAGTGGGATTCTCCGAATGTCGTCACTCTGAAAAGCGTTCCGAAGGTGCTCGACACGGCCGGCCTCCGTCCAGAAGGGAACTTCGATCAGCAGCGTCCCGTGTTCCGTCCCGGGGTACAACAGCATTATCAGCGGCTCTCGAGGCTGCCGGCTGCGTAAGTACTCCGCGGACGGAACAGCGGTATCCGCTCCGTTATTTACTCCGCCGCCTGCCCCGCGTCAAGGGAGAAATGAAACGAAGAAATGATCCCGCGGTCCCGGCATGAGAGAACGTCACCTGGTCTCGGAGAGAAGCAATCGGATGTCCGGGCGGGCGTTCGGTGAAGGTCTCCACGGAGTCCCGCTGAGTGCTCCCACGACCTCTCCGTCGAACACTTCTCCGTCCCAGATCTCCTCGTGCATGACACCGACGTAGCCCTTCACCGCATACACACCCGGCGGAGCACGCAGAGGGATGACGAGCCTCACCCGGCCGGAGAGGGATTCCCCCGCTGCCAGGGAAGCGCTCAGGATGCTGTCACGGTCGGAGCTGGCCGGGCCGCTGACCGTGATCCATCCGTCGAAGACGATGTCATCTCCTGCGAGGTTCTCGATCGTGAACTCCCAGCCGACGGTTTCCCCGGGCATGCCGGATTCCGGGGTGCCGGTGAAAGCCAGTCTGAGCGGAGGGGTTTCCGGGTACGGATACTCCAGAGCCCCGATGTCACGCCGGTCCCCGCCCCGCGGAGGAGGCGGAGCGGCCGGATCGCCCGCATCGAGACAGGGCGAGTCGGGTGAAAGGCGGTAATCGCCCGCTTCCGGATCGAGGAAGACTGGATCCACGCTGAGCATTCCCTCACCGTCCCGGTCTTCGGCGAAGTTACAATAAGAGACCGACGTCTCTCCGAGGATGGCGTGGAACGTGGCGGTGCCCTGATACCACGGTTGGTAGCCGACAATGGTATTGGTGACCGTTGATATGCAGTCGTAGAGGTCGATCCCGTTCCCGATATTCGGATAGCAGTAGTTGTCGATCAGGGTGTTTCCGTCGATGAGGACCTCGGAACTCTCGCCGAAAATGCCGCCGCCCCTGCCTCCGTGATCGGCGCTTGCCTCGTTGTCGACGATGAGGTTCCCCGTGACGGAAGGGGTGGACGAAAGGAAGACGATACCGCCGCCGCCGGCTGTGCTGTAGATCCCCGAGGCTCTGTTCCCGGCGAGCACATTGTCCCTGATGGTCGGAGAGGATTCGTACGAACCGATCCCGCCGCCGGCGGGCGTTCCACCGAACGCTGAATTTTCTTCCAGCTCGTTCAGCTCGATCACGGGAGATCCGTACGCGCACATGACGCCGCCACCTAGGCGGACCGCGTGATTGTGCGTCAGGAGATTGTCCCTGACGATCGCCGACGAGCCGATCAGGGAAACGCCTCCACCGGCATGGGCGTTGTTCAGGAGGAGGATGTTGCCCGTGATGAGAGGCGATGAGGCGGCACAGGAGATCCCGCCGCCGTAGTGCATGTGACCGTTCCGGACGGTGAAGCCCTGGAGAACGGAGCTCGAGTCTTCCCCGTGTGTGAAGGTGAATCCGCGGTGGGGATCCGACTCTTCGGCCTCGCAGTCGACGACGGTCGCTTCAAGCCCGTTTTCGGACATCACCACGATCGCTCTGCCGAAAAAACTGATGTCACGGTTGCCCGGACCGGTGTAGACACCGTCGGCGACGAGGACAGTGTCGCCGTCCGAAGCTCCGAGGATTCCCGCCTGGATGGTGGAGGAGTCGGCAGGGACGTGGATGATTCCCGCGCGGAGAACTCCGGTACCGGCGGCCAACAGAACAGCCAGCAGATGGATGAGAGACCTGGCCATGACAACCTCCCTGAATATCCCGCGAAGACGGGCGGGCTCGTCCGGTTCCGTATGAACGATTATACCCCGGATAGATGATATTGTCAAACGGGAGAGGACAGTCTCGAGTGGGATCCCGCATTGCCTCATTGACACCGCAGTCCCTTATCAGGTATTATTCTTGCTGCTCTCCCTTGCCGGAAAGTGTCTGGAGTCCCACATTTTCAATCAGTCCTCCGGCAGGTTTCTGCGCCCGGTTGTGCGCTGAGAGCCCGTTCACGTTCCATGCAACGGAACATGGCTTTTCCTGCCTTATGAAAGGAGTCTGTCATGAAAGCCGTCGCAATTCTCTTCACGCTCATTCTCCTTCTCGGAACCGGGAACATCACAGCGGCGGGGAACGACCAGCTCGACCAGCCGTACTCCCTGACGCTGGGTGACTGGCTGGCTTTCCAGCTCTCCGACATGATCAGAAACAATGAGGAACTGGAAGAGCCTGCCAACGTGTCCTTCGACAGGAACATGGACATCATTCTCGTCGAAATATTCGGAAGGCGGAGGAAGGTCAATGACGCAAAAGAAGCTGTTTTGAACTGCTGGAACTATATCGAGGAGCAGCACATTCCCGCCGTCCGGAAAAACCACGACATCACTCTCCTTGAATCTGACTATGTCATCGTATATTACAACAGGAGAGGGGACGACGGTCCGACCGAGATCATCCGGATGGAGGAGGGCAATCTCCTTCTGCCGCAGGAGTGACGGGAGAGACGAGACCGGCTGATCAACTCGAGGAAGAAACCAGGACAGCAATGCACATTCCACGACATCAGCAGGGAATGGAGGAGAGGGAGGAAGAGTACGGTGAGTAAGCTGGATTTCGAGGTTTCCAGAATCGGCACCTGCCGCATCGACTCGCCCATGAAGGGGGGAGTTTTCGTCAGGGACGACGAGCGGATCATCTTTCACTCGACGATAAGAGAGATCCGGCCGCACGTGAAGAAATCCTCGATCCCCCCGACCCTCGAGGTGGCCGGGCCGCGGAA
>CAZMKB010000371.1:0-3321 GCA_964566685.1 uncultured Gemmatimonadota bacterium
GACGACCGCCCTCTCGATAGCGGCACGGTGATCCCCTTCGAGAGCCCCCGGTCGCTCAGGAAGGAAGTCGAGCTGCCCAACCGCGGGCAGGTGACCGGCATGGGCATACCACGGGGAGTCACGCTCGTCGTGGGCGGAGGATTCCACGGGAAATCCACCCTGCTCGGAGCCGTCAAGCGGGGCGTCTACAACCACAAACCGGGCGACGGCCGGGAATATGTCGCCTCCCTCCCCTCGGCGGTCAAGATACGCTCCGAGGACGGCAGGCGGGTCGAGGGCGTCGACATCTCCCCCTTCATCGACAACCTGCCGTACGGGCAGAAGACCGATTTCTTCTCGACGGACAACGCCTCTGGTTCCACCTCCCAGGCGGCGAATATCATCGAAGCGCTCGAAATCGGCTCCGGGCTCCTTCTCATCGACGAGGACACGGCGGCCACCAACTTCATGATCCGCGATCACCGGATGCAGGAGCTCATCGCGAAGGAGAAGGAGCCCATCACGCCCTTCATCGACCGTGTCCGCCGGCTCCACGAGGACCACGGCGTTTCCACCATACTCGTCATCGGCGGGAGCGGCGACTACTTCGATGTGGCGGACATCGTGATCGCCATGGAGGACTACCGGCCCCGGGACGTGAGCGACCGGGCGTGGGCGGTGGCCGAGCGCCACCGGGCGGAGCGGAGAAACGAGGAGGCCGGGCCCATGGGAGCGGTGAAGAGCCGGATCCCGGTTCCCGCCAGCATCGACCCGAGCCGGGGGAGGAAACCGGTGAAGATCACCTGCCACGGCCGCCACACCATCAGCTTCGGAGAGGAGACCATCGACCTGAAGGCGGTCGAGCAGCTGGTCGACACGAGCCAGACCAGGGCCATCGGGGACGCGATTCAGTACGCGCGCAGGCACTTCATCGACGGAGAGCGGACACTGGCCCGGATCATAGAGCAGGTCATGAGTGACATCCGGGACCGTGGCCTGGGGGTCCTGAGCCCCTTCCCGACCGGTGACTACGCCGCGTTCAGGAACTTCGAGCTCGCGGCGGCCCTCAACAGGCTCCGTTCACTGCGGGTGAAGCGGAGCTGACACGATACATCCGGGAGAGGAATCATGGTGCGGAACGAAGGAGACAGGCTCAGGCGGGTGATCGTGTGCTCCCCCCGGAAAGAATATTTCCGGGCCGGGGAGCCGGAGGAGCACAACATCGCCGAGATCGCCGATCCGCTCACGGCCCGGCGGCAGCACGACCTCCTGAAGTCGGTCATGGCCGACGAAGGCTGCGAGGTCATCGTCCTCCACGAGCTCGAAGGTCACCCCAACTCCGTTTTCACCAGGGACACCGCGGTCCTCACCCCGGAGGGTTTCATCCGGATGAGAATGGGGCTTCCGTCGCGGTCGGGAGAGGAGGACTGGATCGCCGAAGCACTCGAGGCTCTCGACGTGCCCTGTGCCGGGAGTGTCGAGGCGCCCGGAACCGCGGAGGGGGGAGACGTCATACTCGCGGGCCGGATCGCTTTCATCGGCAGGTCCGGAAGGACCAACGCGGCCGGAGCGGATCAGGTGAGAGCCATCCTGGCACGGCAGGGATACGATGTCCGCACCCACGACATTCCCGCCCCCTTCCTCCACCTCGGCGGGGCCATGAGCATGATCGGACCGCAGCGTGTCCTCTGTGCGGCGAACGTGTTCGACGCCTCCTTCCTCGCGGGGCTGGATGTGCTCACCGTCCCCGGCGCCTCGTTCGCCGGGGCGAACGTCATCTGCCTGGCCGAAGACCACGTCGTCGCCTGCCGGTCCGGCGGCGCTGCCGCCGGGTTGCTGCTCGCACACGGGGTGCGGGTCCACATCACCGACCTCTCTGAATTCATCAAGGGATCCGGCGGCCCCACCTGCCTGATCCTGCCGGTCGATCGCCGTCAGGAGAGGTGAGAGCGGGTGCCACCGGCATGTTGACAAACACCGCGGCCGTGAGTATTATGGTGTCTCAACCCGGAGCATCTCAGGAAGGATCCTGTCCATGAACGATCCCGCCGGCAGCGCCGGTAAACCCGAAGAGCACGAAGGGCCGCGCCTCTCGCTCGACGTCGACCTCGAATACGCCTCCGCCCACCCCGAGCGCATCGCGGCCTCCGTCGCGCTGGCCTTCTACCGGGAGCTTCGAAGACACAACTTCAACAACAACCAGATCGTCAACGTCGCTTCCGAGCTGATCGACTGCCTGAACCGGAGCCTCGAGGGATACAAGAAGAAGATGGAGGGTGATCAGGAGCGGTAGGGAAGAGGATCCCCGAGCCCTGCGCCCTCGAACCCCTTCAGCCGCAGAACACAGCTCTCGCACTCACCGCAGGCCACATCCTCCCGCCGGTAGCACGACCAGCTCAGGTGGAGGGGCGCACCGAGTTCGTGCCCCAGCCGGACGATCTCCTCTTTCCTCATCCCGATGATCGGCGTCACGATCTCGATAAAGGTCCCGGGACGCGTTCCGAGACGGACCACTTCATTGAACGCCTCGTAGAAGACCCTTCTGCAGTCGGGGTAGCCGGAGCTGTCCTCCTCGACGGCGCCGATGTACACCCCGGTCGCCCCCAGAACTTCCGCCCAGGACACCGCGATCGCCAGGAGCTGGGCGTTTCGGAACGGAACGTAGGTGGAGGGGATCTCCCCCGGCGGTGTCGAGCCTGCCTTCTCGACCTCCCTGCCGGTGTCGGTCAGGCTCGATCCGCCGATCTCCCCGAGATGAGGCATTGCGGTCACGAGTCTCGTCTTCACACCGTAGAAATCGGCGATGTCGTGGAATGCCCTGAGCTCCCTGGCCCGGGTCCGCTGGCCGTAACCGACGTGGAGCAGGGCCGGGTCGCTCTCGCGGGCCGCGACGGCCGCGGTCACGCAGCTGTCCATTCCGCCGCTCACCAGGACGATCGACCGGTTCTTCAATTCGCTCACCTCCCCCGTTCCCCTGGATCCCAGATGTACTTGTGGATCTGCAGGTTCAACCGCACGTCGAGGCCGTCGGCGATGATCCATTCCGCCAGGTCGGCGGGCTCGACCCGTCCGTGCACGGGCGAGAGGAGCACGGTGTGACGGCCCGTCAGGCCCCGCTCCCCGATGACCCGCCGCGACCACTCGTAGTCGTCCCGCGAAGTGACGACGAACTTGATCTCGTCCTGTCCGGTCAGGCGGTCGAGGTTCTCCCACAGCACATCGTGGTGGTGGCCGCTGCCGGGGCACTTCAGGTCGAGGATACGGACGGCACGGGGATCGATCACCGACACATCCACGGTACCGTTCGTCTCCACGAGGACACGGTACCCCCGCTCGAGGAGG
>CAZMKB010000372.1:0-3293 GCA_964566685.1 uncultured Gemmatimonadota bacterium
AGGCATGCTGAGCTTTCCGGCGGCGATCAAGGTGTATCTGTGCACGATACCCTGTGACATGCGGAGGTCGTTCGACGGTCTGTCGATGATGTGCGAACACATCATCCGTTGTAATCCCTTTTCGGGCCATCTTTTTGTGTTTTGCAACCGGCGAAGTGACAGGGTGAAGATAGTCTCCTGGGAGGGGGATGGATGGGTGATCTGGTACAAGAGGCTGGAGGCGGGGAGGTATCAGTTTCCCTTTGCCGAGACGGGACGCAGGGAGATCGCGGCGTGGGAGCTGGGAGTTCTCCTGGAGGGGATCGATCTGAAAAAGGGGAGGAGGAGGAAGCGGTACACGCTGCCCCGGCAGGTTGGTGAGGGGTAGAGAAAACAAGGGAGAAATTTTTCATTTTTGGCGATCAACCACTTGACAAAAGCCGATAGCCCTATTATATTACCGGCATGGAACTGATCCGACTGAGAGAGAGAATCGAAGAGATCAAAAGAGAGCTGGCAGGTCTGGGCCCTCTGCATCCGGGAAGTCTCAGCAGGCAGTATAATGTGTGCGGCACACCGGGCTGCAGATGCAAGGATCCACAGAATCCCCAGAAACACGGGCCCTACTATCAACTGAGCTACGTCGTGCGGGGCAAGCACAGCTCACGATTTGTCAGTCAGAAGCAACTGGCACAGACCGAGGAGAAGGTGAAAAACCACAAGCGTCTTCGTGAGCTGGTGGATGAGTGGATAGCGCTTTCGGTGGAACAGGAGCATCTGGAGCGGGCCGCCAAGAGAGATGAAAATCGATAAGGACACCCTGCCCCGGGACATAGCTGCGTGTCACGCCATCATAGCCGAGTTGGTGCAGGAGATGGATGTAAAGGAGCGTAGGTTACAGCGGGTGCTGCATCATCTGGAGAAGTTGTTACGATGGCGCTATGGTTCCCGGCGTGAGCGGATCGATCCGAACCAGCTGTTTTTATTTGCCGTGGAGCAGCTGAGCACAGAGGAGGGAGAGGTCGGGGCAGTGGGGAGGAAGGATAGGTGTGGGGGAAAGGAGCCGAGTCGGACGCCGCATGGTCGCCGGAGACTGCCGAAGGATCTCAGGAGAGAGCGGGTGGAGCATGATCTTTCTCCCCAGGAGAGGAGATGTCCTGAATGTCAGGGGGAGCTTCGAGAGATAGGGCAAGAGAGAAGCGAGCGATTGGAATACGAGCCGGCGCATTGGTACGTGATCGAGGATGTGTGCCGGAAATACGCTTGTCCGAGCGGGTGCACGGTTGTTACTGCAGAGAAGCCGATCGAGCCGATCGAGAAAGGTCTGGCGGGGCCTGGTCTTCTGGCCCATGTAGCGGTGAGTAAGTACGGGGATCATCAGCCGCTCAATCGACAGGAAGGGATGTACAGGCGTGAGGGGATACAGCTGTCGAGAAAGACTCTGTGCGGCTGGATGCGGCAGTGTGCGGACCTGCTCGGGCCGCTCTTTGAGGAGATGAAGAAGAGAGTGATGAGTTCCAGGGTGATGCAGACTGATGATACGCCGGTTGGCGTGCTCGATGCTGAACTGACGAGGACCAGGAAAGGGAGGATATGGACCTATGTCGGGGATGCGGACCATCCGTATACAGTTTATGATTACACGCCGACCCGGAGCCGGGATGGTCCTGAGGATTTCATGGAATACTTCAGCGGATATCTGCAGGCGGATGCATAGGCGGGCTATGACAAGCTGTACAAGGATCCTGCCCGGGAGATAACCGAGGTAGCCTGCTGGGCGCATGCGAGACGGAAGTTTTATGAGGCTCAGAGCTCGGATCTCATGCGATCGATGGTGATGCTGGCATACATCAGACTCTTGTACGGGGTGGAGCGGGAAGCCAGGGACTGTGCGCTGGACTCGAGGGCACGGCTGGCATTACGCAAGGAGAAGAGCATCCCGCTCCTTACAGACATGGAGGGTTATCTCACGCGAGAACGAGCCGAAGTGCTGCCCAGGAGTCCCATAGGTGAAGCCATCGGGTATGCATTAAACAACTGGCAGGCCCTGGTGCGCTATTGTGGAGATGGGGACCTGGAAATAGACAACAACGGTGCCGAACGTTCTCTCCGCGGGATTGCTGTTGGGCGGCGCAACTGGATGTTCTTCGGCAGTGATACGGGCGGCCGTACCGCTGCAATACTCACCAGCTTCATCACTACCTGTAAACGGCATGACGTGGATCCATTCTCGTATCTGCGCGATGTCTTCCGGCGTATCAGCGCTCATCCGGCCAAGCGCATCCACGAATTGCTCCCCGATGAATGGAAAGCCGCACAGCTGATACCTTCCTCTTGAGCTGTTCCTTGCCCTTCACCATGCATTCATTGTAACTCAAAACATGACGTGTAACTCATAGGATGGGTTCACAGGACGCTTACGGATTTTGTTCACCATGAGATCTCGAGCCATGTTCCCTACTTCACCAACAGCATTTTTCTGGCCGCGTGATACTCGCCTGCCGCGAGCAGATAGAAATAAATTCCCGATCCGGTTTGTACACCTCGAGAATCTTTTCCGTCCCAGACGATGGAATATCTGCCCGGCAGTTTCATTCCTTCGTGGTAACTCCTGATCAGCCTTCCTCTCATGTCATAAATCTCGAGCTCAACGGGAATGCCACCCTCTTCATCCTCCGGAATATAATAGACAATCTCCGTCACGGGATTGAAAGGGTTGGGGTAGTTCTGGGAAAGTACTGATGGTCGGGCACATTTCAGGATTCCCGTGGTGATGTCGCGGTGAGGAGGACCAGGAAGCCGACGACCGCCGACACCAGGGACCCGCCGATGATTCCCACCTTCGAGGCGTCGAGGAGCCCGCCCTCGAGCGCCAGGGCGGCGATGAAGAGCGCCATGGTGAACCCGATCCCCGCCAGGAATCCGCCGCCGGTCAGGAGCTTCCAGCTGAGCCCTTCGGGGAGCGATTTCAGGAACAGCCGGACGGCGAGCCAGCTGAAGAGGAGGATGCCCAGCGGCTTCCCGACCACGAGACCGGCCATGACGGCGAAGGCGACGGGGTCGCCGAAATCGGCGAGCTCGATGGGAACCCCCGCGTTGGCCAGGGCGAAAACCGGCATGATCCCGAATCCGACCCAGGGGTGGAGAATACTCTCCAGGTACTCGAGCGGCGACACGGTTTCACGGGCCGCCCGCTGGAAGCGGCGCAGCTTCTCGGGCCGATGCTCGGTGGACTCCCATGCTCCGCCGTAGAAGACCTCGCTCGCCCTCCTGAGGAAATGGCTGAAGTGGCCCTCGCTGACGTGGCTCCTCGC
>CAZMKB010000373.1:0-3286 GCA_964566685.1 uncultured Gemmatimonadota bacterium
GACGAGGACATCATCTGTATCTATGACATCGAAGGGCGACTCGTGTACATCAGCCCGTCGGTCCTGACGATTCTGGGGTACAGCGAAGAGGAGTGGAAGAAGGAGGGGCCGCACCTCATGATCAAGAACCCCGTCTATGAGGTTCTCGACAGCGGCTCCAACGGGGAGTCGGGTTTCGACAATGTCAGGTACATGGTCGTCATTCCACACAAGAACGGATCCGAGAAGGTGATCGAGGTGGAGGAAAAATTCGTGCATGATGCCGGCGGAGGGATCCTCGGTCTCTGGTCGCGGATGCACGACGTGTCGGTCCGCGAGAACCTCAGAAGAGAGCTCCGATCGACCAGCAGGAAGTACGAAGAGCTGTTCGAGGAGGCCGCCGACATCATATTCACCCTCGACCATGCCGGGAAGCTCGATTCGGTCAACAGGCGCTTCAGGGAGTTGACGGGATACAGCAGCGAATATCTCCGCGGCAAGCCACTCGAAGAGCTCGTCCACGATCATGATCGGGAACTCTGCAGGTCCAGGCTCGAACAGATGAAGAACGGGATGGTCGTGGAATTCGAAGCCCGCATCTACTCCTCCGCGGGGAAAGACTTCGTTTCTGCATTCCGCTGCAATCCGGTGCTCCGGGACGGTGCCATCGACACCTTCATCGGAATCGGGCGGGATGTTACCCGGCAGAAGGAGCTGGAGAACAATCTGAAGAGAAAGATGGAGCTCCTCGATCGTTTCAGAAAAGTCTCCTCCGAGCGGGAGAAGCGGATACAGGATCTCCTCCGTCATCTCGAAAGGACGCACGAGGGTGATATGAGTGATTGACGCCGGGGAGAAGCTTCTCTATGCGAAAATTCTCGCGGGTGTTCTCGAGGGGGACGTCGAACAGATGAAGCTCGCATCTCTTCTGGGCTCACGGTGGATGAGGAGGTCGGTGCCCCTGGAGGAGATTCTCGATCTGCACGCGCAG
This sequence comes from uncultured Gemmatimonadota bacterium, assembly GCA_964566685.1. Lineage (GTDB taxonomy): Bacteria > Gemmatimonadota > CAZMKB01 > CAZMKB01 > CAZMKB01 > CAZMKB01. The sequence continues at coordinate 971 of CAZMKB010000373.1, forward strand.
TCTCTCAGGCGCTGCGTCTCCTCGAAAAAGCACCGGAGTGAGATGGGGAGTATGCTCGGCGTATCGTTTCTCCCCCTGAAGGCGGCGGTAAAGAGCTACACCGAGGCCTACCAGGATGCCCTCCTCTCCCTGAACAGGCGTTCGAGGGAGCTTCGATCGAAAGCGGACGGGCTCGAAGCTGAGGTCGGAACGAGAACCGCGGAGCTCGAACGCTTGAGGGCGGATCTCGAGCGGAAGGTAGAGGAGTCTTACGAGGATCAGAAGACGATGATTCGGATGATCGAGGACCTGAACCGGATGAACACCCAGCTCACGGCGGCCAGAAGGAAGTTGAAGAGCTCCGAGAAGCTCGCGATTCTGGGACAACTCTCTCTCGGTCTCTCGCACGAGCTCAGAAATCCGCTCGGGGTCATAGAAACGACGGCGTCCGTTCTCGAACGGTTCTCTTCCGCGGAAACGGCAGACGTGAGAAAATGGACGGGCAGGATCAGGGAGCAGACCAGACGATGCAACCGGGTAATCGAGAGCGTGCTGGGGTTCAGCATGCACGACTTCAGGTCCAACGATCTCTTCAGGGCCGAGACCGTCGTCGAGAATGCAATCTCCCGGTGTTCGGGAAACGGCCGGATCAACTACTCCCGGCGGTCCGGCGACACGATCTGGGTGAACGGTGACGAGGAACAGCTCACTCAGGCGGTGAGTCACGTGATCATGAACGCGCTGGAAGCCACGGATCGGCCGGAAACCATCGACGTGAGTCTGGAGACCGCTCGCGGGGACGGGGAGCGTTCTCACGCAAAGATCCGGGTCATCGATCACGGCCCCGGGATCAAAAGCGAGGACCTGCCGGAAATCTTCGAGCCGTTCACCTCCTCGAAAGAGGGAAATCTCGGGCTCGGGCTCTCGCTCTGTAACGCGATCGTCCGGAAACACGAGGGGAAAATCACCGTCTCCAGCAGGCCGGGGAGGACGTGCTTCACCATCAGTATCCCGGTCGCCCGGAGAAAAGGATAGGATGGGCTAAGGATATGCCCGGGTCCATACTCGTCATCGATGACAATGCCGATCTGAGAGACTCCCTCTTCGATCTGTTCAGGAATCTGGGCTGTACCGTCGACACGGCTCAGGATGGATACGCGGGCATCAGGAAAGCATCGGGGAGAGCCTGGGATATCATCCTCCTCGATGTCAAGATGCCGGGTATCGACGGTATAGAGACCGCACGACGGATCAAGTCGGACAGGGCCGATGCCTTCATCGTCCTCATGACGGCCTTCTCGATCGAAGAGCTTGCCGAGCGTGCGCTCGGCGCGGGCGTCGACGGCGTCATCATCAAACCGTTCGACGCCGAGAATCTCCTCGACTACCTGTCGAAGCGCTCCACCGCGGGCGAGTATTTCGGCATTCTCGAGATGGTGTGGGGCCGTATGGTGAAGAAGCTCGGACCGAAGAGCGCGAGGTTTCTCTTCGAAGGAGCTCTCAGGAAAGGGATCTCGGGAGACGAAGTCTCGACGTTTCTCGAGAGGACGGGAGACGGTATCTTCGTCAACCGGTTCGGGGGGAACGGGAAACACAGCAGGGTCGCGGAGCGCCTGGATCAGCTTCTCGATGAACTCAATAGATGAAGTACGAAACGCCGGCCGAGACCTCGAGCCCGTCGGCCGCGGATTCGTCACCGGGGACGACGTGCTCCCTGACGTCGAGACGGAGACCGACATAGTCGTTCACGAAGCAGAGAACTCCCCCTCCGAAATCAAGCAGGAAATCCGTCGACGTTCCGCCGTTTCCGTGATCGGAGGAAACCCGCGCGAATCCTCCCCCGCCCGCCACGTCGAGAACCAGGGTTTCCACCGGGGTCGTGAAGTTGAGCCGGTAGTTCACCATCACCGTCAGCACCGTCGTCTCTTCGGGAAAGGCGGCTCCCACGAAGCTCTCGATGGATCTCGTTTCGCTGAAGTTGTAACTGTACCGGGCTCCCGCGAGAAGAGCAGGATCCTCGCCGGCGGGTCCGAATATTCCGGCATACGCCGACAGGTCGGAAGTCCCCTCGATGATCTCTGCGTGGACGGCTCCCGTGACCGGAAAGAGGAAAATCAGGGCGATGATGAGGATGGACCCGCACCGCCCGCCGTCCCTCCCGGTGCCCGGTGAATCACATCCCGGGTGGCTCTGCCTGCGATCCCTGATTCCATTCATGTCCGAATTCTCGCACACCGGGCCCCGAGCGCTTTCAGTTTCTCCTCGAGGGCCTCGTATCCCCTGTCGAGGTGGTAGATCCGGTACACCCACGTCTCGCCTTCCGCGGCGAGTCCGGCC
>CAZMKB010000374.1:0-404 GCA_964566685.1 uncultured Gemmatimonadota bacterium
ACGAAGAGCCGGTCCAGGCAGGAGCCTCCCAGCTCCAGCTCCCAGCCCCCGTTGCGGCTTCCGGGCACGATCAGGCGGAGCAGCCCGCCCGACTCGAGCACCACCAGGTCCCGTCCCGCCGCAAGGGGACCCGCCTTCACGTTCGCGAGGTCTTCTTTCCAGATGGTCTCACCCGTCATGACCGAGAGCGCCGACAGGTAGCGCTTGTTTCCCTGCGACGCCGTGATGATGGTGTTGCCGATCACGACCGGCGGCGCGTCGAATCCGTATCCCGACCGCTCCTTCCACATGATCCCGCCGTCGCCGGGGTCGAGCATGGCGGCCCAGCCGTCGGAGCTCACCACCACCAGGGATTCCCCGAACCACGCGGGCCCGACGGTGATGCCTTTCCCGACTTCTGTCTG
>CAZMKB010000374.1:414-3281 GCA_964566685.1 uncultured Gemmatimonadota bacterium
TGACGCACGAGCCGCACCGGCCCCTGCGTGAAGTCTCTGCCGGAGAGCGGCCTCTGGGGGGTGCCGGGAAGAAGGAGAAAGGCGACGAAAAGAATGAAGATGGCGGGACGGGCGGACTTCATGAGTGTTCACATTCTCCACCGGGGACGACACGGGCGCGGAAAACGTCCCCTCCTGTAATAGATTAACTCCTTCCGGAGCGCTGTCAACCGAATGACGGCGCCGGCCGCACGAGCCGGCGGTGACCGGAGAGCCGCCGAGGCCGCCGGAGCGGCTCTCGAGCTCCCGCGCCGGATCGTCCCGTTACCGATCTCATCCCGGCCGGGTGCGTTGACTTGCCGTTTTCCTCTGTATTATATTCTCGACGGACAGGAGATGTTTCATGAAAGTGCCCGTTGTGTATGTCGATGAGCTCCGCGACCACGTGGGAGAAGCGGTCACCGTGCGGGGCTGGCTCTACAACAAGCGCTCCAGCGGCAAGATCCGGTTCCTGATCGTTCGCGACGGCACCGGCATAGTGCAGTGCGTGCTGGTGCCGGGAGAGACCGGCGGCGCGGCCTACGACGCCTTCGACGAGCTGACCCAGGAGAGCTCGCTCATCGTGACCGGGACGGTGCGCGAGGACAGGAGGTCGCCGGGAGGGTACGAGCTACAGCTCTCGGGCCTCGAGATCGTCCAGATCGGCGAGGACTACCCGATCACCCCGAAGGAGCACGGCATCACCTTCCTCCTCGACCACCGCCATCTCTGGCTCAGGTCGAGCAGGCAGCACAGGATCCTCAGGGTCCGCGACGGGATCGTCCGCTACATCAGGGATTTCTTCCACCAGCGCGGCTACATCCTCATCGACACTCCCATCCTGACCGGGTCGGTGGGGGAGAGCGCCTCGACGCTCTTCCAGACAGAGTACTTCAACCTCGGCGAGGCTTCGCTGGCGCAGACCGGCCAGCTCTACCTCGAGGCCGCCTGCCAGGCATTCGGTAAAGTCTACAACTTCGGCCCTACCTTCCGCGCCGAGAAGTCGAAGACCAGGCGCCATCTCACCGAGTTCTGGATGATCGAGGCCGAAGTGGCGTACTTCGACTCCGAGGACAACATGCGGCTGCAGGAGGACCTGGTCGCCTGCATCGTCGGGCGCACGCTCGAGGAGATGCGCGGGGAGCTGGAGGGTCTCGAGCGCGACGTCTCGAAGCTGGAGAAGGTGACGACGCCGTTCGAGCGCCTGAGCTACGACGACGCGATCGCGCTCCTGCGGGAGGCGGGCACGGACGTCGAGTGGGGGAAGGACCTCGGGGCCGAGGACGAGACCATCATATCGAGCCGCTTCGAGAAGCCGGTGTTTGTCTACAACTACCCGAGAGAGGCGAAAGCCTTCTACATGCCGCCCCACCCGGACCGACCCGAGGTGGTGCTCTGCGACGACCTCCTGGCGCCCGAGGGCTACGGCGAGATCATCGGCGGCTCGCAGAGGATCCACGACCACGACGGCCTCCTCGAAAGAATCGAGGAGGCCGGCTTCGACCCCGCCAACTACTACTGGTACCTCGACCTCAGGAAGTACGGCACGGTGCCGCACTCGGGCTTCGGTCTGGGCCTCGAGCGCACCATCGCCTGGATCTGCGGACTGGAGCACATCCGCGAGGCGATCCCCTTTCCCCGCACGATCACCCGCCTCCAGCCGTAGCTCCCCAGCCGCTTTTTTTCTTGACATTCGGCACCGAAACTTTAACATATACTGTCTCTGAACCTCGAAATTTCACGGGAGGTGAAATCGAGAAAACCGGTTGCTGGTGCGGCCAGCGGCTTCTTTTTTCACCTTATCTCTGGGGGAAAAGAGTAGTTGAAGGCTTTGGGTTATCAGTTCATCCTCGAGCTTTATGGCTGTTGCTACGAGTTCCTGAATGACGAGAAGAGAGTCGGCGAAGCGCTCACGAAAGCGGCGATGGTCGCCGGAGCTCACGTCATCGACACCCGGTTCCACACGTTCAGCCCCCACGGCGTCAGCGGCGTCGTGGTCATCTCCGAATCCCATCTCACCGTCCACACCTGGCCCGAGTACGGGTACGCCGCAATCGACGTCTTCACCTGCGGCACAGGGCTGAACAACGATGCGGCGATCGACTGCATAAGGGAACACTTCGAACCCGCTCACATCACCGTCATGGAACTGAAGCGGGGGACACTGGATCTCCCGCCCGAGAAGGTGCATCACAAGCCGGTCCTGGCGGCAGTGGCGCGGGCGAAGGAAGGCTGAGAGGAAGAATTCTTACGCGGACCGGACGCGGTTCGCCCCGGAGAGCCGTTCGCGGCAGGAGCGTCAGTCACGTCTCACGATCGACTCCGAGCAGGAGTTTCATCTGCCTGGCGTTGGTGACCGCCTGCGCGTTGCGGTGATTGTTGAAGTAGACGTAGGTCTTCTCCGCCTGCTCGGCCATTCTCTCGATCTTCTCCGTCCACTCACGGAGCTCTTTCTCCCGGTAGAGATAGTCGTAGCGCTCCCACGCCTCGTCGTGCTCCCACCACTTCTCCCGGTTCCTGCCGTGGAACCTGACGTAACCGACACGGCGCGAGGTCACGATCGCCTCGGACGGGAGGAGCCCCCTGAGTGCCGGCTGGTCCACCGAACAGAACCCGGCGTCGTGCTTTCTCAGCAGGTCGAGAACCTGTTCCACCAACCACTCCCGGTTCCTGAACTCGACTACGGGACGGAGAGGCCCGAGCGACTCGAGGAGACCCTCGAGGTGGCGCACGTTCTCCTCCGTCGGGTGGAACGAGTAGGGGAACTGCACGAGAACCCCGCCCAGCTTCCCGGCGTCCTCGAGCGGTGAGAGCGCCGCACGGAACCGGTCGACCTGTGCCGGCGTCTC
>CAZMKB010000375.1:0-3277 GCA_964566685.1 uncultured Gemmatimonadota bacterium
GCATCGCGAGAATCTGACCGGCGTCGCGGCTGAAGAAGTAGTCGGAGTGGGAGGACAGTGTCAGGTGTCCGATGACATCGGCGACGGATCGGGGATCTCCCCAGTTCATGGGCGGATTCAGTGATGCCCTGACGGGAAGAAACAGGTACAGGGTGAGGCCGAGAATGAAGGCCCCCGGGGTGAGGACCAGAGCCGGCGCCGGTCTCAGCCTCCCCGCCCGCATCGCCCCCCCCGAGACAATCAGAACGGATGGTATGACGGCACCCAGCGTCAGGTGATTGGTCATCCCGAGGCCGGTCAGGTACGCCAGCAGCAGGAGGTGTCCGGGCCCGGCCCCCTTCCTCACCCGGAGGATCAGGAGAACGACCAGTGCCGTGAAGAAGACGTTCAGGGTGTAGACTTCCGCGGTCGTGGCGAGATCCCAGAACGAGACGGAGAAGGCCGTCGTCAGAGCGGCGGCGAGGGCGACGACAGGCCTTCCGGTCAGGACGACGCAGGCTTCGAACAGAACGAACACGGCGGACGCTCCGGCGGCGGCCGTGAAGAGCGAGACACGGACGGCTTCACCGTCCAGGGGAAGCAGGGAGAAGAGCCTGCCGAACAGGACGAACAGAGGATAGCCCGAGGGGTGAGCGATGCCGAGTGTGACGGCGGAGGCGATCAGCTCACCACTGTCGATCCAGTAGACGGAGGGACAGAGTGTCAGCACGTACGTGAGCAGGGGAACGAGGAAGGAGCAGGCGGCTGCAGCGGACCGGGCGCTCACCCTTCACTCCCTGCGTCTTCCAGACGTGCCAGCGCCCGCAGGGCGGGTTCGTAATCCGGGTCGATGGCGAGCGCCTTCATGAGGCAAGCCCTCGCCTCGCCGGGGCGATCGAGATTCGCGAGCACGGTCGCGAGGTCCACCCAGACCTCCTTCCTGCCGGGCTCGAGCGAAGCCGCGCTTCGAAAATGCTCCTCTGCCTGTTCGAGACGGCCCAGCCGGGCTTCAGAAGCTCCCAGGAGACCGAGAGCCTGCGAGTTCCCGGGATCGAGCTCGATCAAATTCCCGAGGACATCGACGGCACCCTGGTATTCTTCCCTGACGGCAAGAAACCTCCCGTAGTCGAACAGCACTTCCGGGTTCCCGGGGTCCAGCGACAGGGCCTCCTCGTAGGCTTCCCGTGCCCGCTCCGTCCTCCCGGCCCTGGTGAGGATCCGGGCGTATGCGCGCCACGCAACCGGATCGTGCGGATAGATCTCGACGAGAGCCCGGAGAACGTCGGCGGCCCGGTCGTTCTGTCCCATGTCCCGGAGCAGGTTCGACAGAGCATAGTACGAACGTTCCTCGAGAGGATCGAGCTCGATGGACCGTTCCAGGTGCCGGCGTGCCTTTTCTTCCTCACCCATCCCGTCGAAGCTGAGGCCGAGACCGAGGTGGACGGCCGGGTCTTCCTCGTCCTCCGCCAGCGCTTCCCCGAACACGGCCACTGCTGCTTCGTAATCTCCATCGAGCATGAGCTTCCAGCCGGTGAGAATCTCCCGGTGCAGGTGGATCATGTCCTTGGGGTCCTCGAAAGCGGAACCGGGCGTCCGGGCGGTATCCGCAGTGAATACATATCCCAGCTGCTCGAGCACCTCACGCTCGGCATCACTGATCTCGACGCTCTCGCTCACCGCCGGCCGCGCCTCCCGGGAAGCGACCCGTTCGAGCAACGCAGCATAGCGGCGGGCAATGTCCGGGCGTTCGGCGTAGATGTTGGCGGTCTCGCCGGGGTCACTGCCGAGATCGTAGAGCTCCGGTTTCGGAGCGTCGACAAAGAGAAACTCGCGGTCCCGGATGCTCCGGAGCTCGCTCCACCCGTACTGCAGGCGCGGCGCCCACGTTTCGGCATAGGCGGCGCCCGCGACGGGCCGGACGGTGTCGGGAGCCGTGAAGCCCAGGATATCCATGACAAGCGGCTTTATTTCCACGAGCTCGGTCGGTTCCCCCCGGCGCTCGCCGGAAGCAAGGACACCCGGGAGGCTCATGATGAGCGGAACGCGGGTGGTCGCGCCGTAAACGAACATCGAATGCGTCATCTCACCGTGCTCTCCCAGCGATTCACCGTGATCCGAGGTGAGCACGAGGAGGGTCCTCTCAGCCAGACCGCTTTCCGTGAGGTTCTTTGTGATGCGTCCGAACTCCCGGTCGACGAATGCCACCTCTCCGTCATAGGGGTCCCGATAGGAGGCGTCGAACGGCGGCGGAGGAGCGTACGGCTTGTGCGGGTCGAAATAGTGAACCCAGAGAAAGAACGGCTCCCTCGCCCCCGCCAGCCACTCGAGTACCCGATCGGTGATTTCCCGCGCCGTGCGGTCGCGGTAGGAGAAGGTTCCCGGATACAGTTCCCCGGGCATTTCGTCGTTGTAGAGGTCGAACCCCTGGTCGAGCCCGTACTTTCCGTCGAGAACGTACGCGGCGATGAACGCCGCCGTGTGATAGCCACGCTCTCTCAGATCCTCGGCGATGGTCGTCGCCGACGGGAGCAGCCGGTACTTCCCGTTGTGGCGGATTCCGTGTTCGAACGGATACATGCCGGTGAGGATCGTCGCGTGGGACGGCAGGGTGATCGGGACCTGGCAGAAGGCGTTCTCATAGAGCACGCCGCTGCCGGCCAGGCTGTCCATCACCGGGGTCTCGACGGTGGTCGATCCGTACACGCCGAGCCTGTCGGCCCTGAGCGTATCGATGGTGACGAGGAGGAGGTTCTTCCGGCTCGCCTCCAGAAGGGGTCCCAGCGGAAGGAAGGTCACCAACAGGAGAAGGAAGAGGACGGCGCTCGAGAGAGCGATGACATATGCAGACATGTTCCGGTTCTGATCCACGCTGACCTCGGTATGCCGTTGGTAAACCTGAAACTACAAGGAAGGCGGACGGTTGTCAATACAGCCGCCGTGCGGTGGGAACGGAGGAAGCCAACCCGGGTTATTCATACGATTTCGAGCAGGAGGTCAAAAAAGCCGGTGCAGAAAGTTCTCGTACATCCGCTCTTCCTCATCGGAAGCGGATGCGAGCAGGGGGCGACCCCCTCATACCCCTGCTCGTGCTCGCGTACCCACACAGACTCTCTGCACCGGCATCTTTCCACATCGTCCGCGGAACGCATCCGTTCACGAGGACGTTGCATTATACCACAATATTTAGTCTGTGTCAAGCAAATTCGTTCACATTCACCGTTGCCGGCATCTTCTCCGGCACACAGAACGGGGACGACCCGCGGGCGGGCCGTCCCCGTGATGGTTCATGTCATGGTCG
>CAZMKB010000376.1:0-3263 GCA_964566685.1 uncultured Gemmatimonadota bacterium
ATCGAGACCTACCGCTCGTTTCTCGAAAAGCTGCCGGGACACCTCGAGGCGCGCATCAACCTGAGCGCATCGCTCCTCGAGACCGGTGGTGCGGAGCGGGCGCTCACCCTGCTCGAAGAGCTCGCGTCGAGCCGGCCGGAGGAGCCGCGGGTCGTGGTGAACCTGGCCAATGCCCTGCTCGCTGCGGGAGAGACGGCGAAGGCGAAGCGGGCGCTCGAACGGCTCGTCGAGTCGGGCCGGGCCATCCCGCTCGCTCACTTCAATCTCGGCGTCATTCTCGAGCGCGAAGGTGACGCCGCGGGCGCAATGGGGCACTACCGGCAGGCCGTCGACGAGGGCTTCGAGAATCCGGTCCTCTTCACCAGAATGGGACAGTACCTGGAGTCTTCGGGCGACCCGCATGGGGCGCGCCGCATGTACCTGCGGGCGCTCGAGCTCGCTCCGTCGTTCGATCCCGCCCGCCGGCGGCTCGAGCGCATGGAGGCGGCATCCGGGGGCGGCATCCGGTGATGCGGCGCCCCGACGGCGAAGATCCGGAGTCGGAGATTCGGATGGAAGGAACGGGAAAAAAGAAGAATACCGACACCCGCCGCAGCGGCGCATCCGGCGACCTTCGCGTGTCGATCGAGCACGAGGAGCGGGCCAACCTGGCCTGCTACTTCCTGCGAAGCATCCTGGAGCGGAGCCTGGGGGGAAAGTCGGCCGAGGCTCTCCCGCGCGTGTTCGAGCGGGGGGTGCGGGTCGGCGCCGGCGGTATGACGGCGTGGATCTACCGGGATGAAGGAGGGCTCACCGTGAGCCCGCGGGAGAAGGGGAAGCCGGGAGTGAGCGTCGAGGGGGACCTGCGGACCCTGATCCGGGTTCTCCTGGGTGCGGGTGTCGTGGTGCCATTCCTGAAGGGCGACGTCCGGATGGGCGGCAGTCCCACGGGGGCGCTCCGGGTCCTGTCGTTTCTCCGCATACCCGAACGCTGAAGATTGCTGCGGTCAGTCCCGGTCATGTGTACCGGAAAGCATGGGGCGTGGCGGGGTCGGGGATCGCGAGGCATGGGAGAAAATCTTCACCGCCCTGGCAGAGGAGTTCACTGATGGATGAAGCGCTTCGCCGCGAGTTCGCAGCACGGCTCTCCGACATCCTGGGAGAGGACGGCGTCAGCACCGCCGGATCGGATCTGGTCGCCGCCGCCTCCGACATGACGGAGAACGAGCCCCATCCGCCGGACGTCCTGGCGTTCGCCCGGCATCCCGAGCAGATCCCGAAGGTGCTGGCCCTTGCCCACGAGCTCGGCGTCCCGGTCATCCCCCGGGTGTACAACACCAACCTGGGCGGGCTGGCCATAGCCGGACGGGGCGGCCTCCTCCTCGACCTGACCGGGATGAACCGGATCCTCGAGGTCAACGAGGAGGATCTCTACATGGTCATCGAGCCCGGGGTTACCCAGGAGGACGTGCGCACACTGCTCGACAGCGATCATCCAGGCCTCAGGTTCGGCTACTCGCTCGCTCCGCCCGAGGTGTCGGTGCTCGCGAACTGCCTCATGGACGGTCTGGTGAACCTCTCCTACCGCTTTGGAGCAATGGGACAGTGGCTGAACGGGCTGGAGGTCGTGCTGCCCGGCGGCGAGGTAGTGCGCACGGGCTCCGCCGCCGCCGTCGACAGCTGGCACGGCGATCCGCCGCTCCCGCACCTGACGGCGCTCTTCCTGAACTCGTTCGGGACCGGAGGCGTGGTGACCAGGGCGGCCGTCCAGCTCTGGCCGAAACCGGCGTTCGAAGAGCGCTTCTTCGTCCTCTGCCGTGATTTCTCCGGCACGAACGCGCTCATGCGGGAGCTCGCGCGAAGCGGCCTGCCCGACGACATCGGCGTCCTGTCCTGGCCGCTCGGGAAGCTCCTGTTCGGAAACACGAAACCGACCTGGCGCGGCGAGGAGGAGCCGCTCTTCTTCTTCTACACGTCGCTGTCCTCCCCCCGGGAGGCAATCCTGGAGGAGAAGAAGGCGTTCCTGGAGGAGGCGGTCGCGAAAGAGAGGCGCGCGGGACACGGGATGGAGATGCCGCTCGCCGTCGCCGACCTGGTGAAGATCGAGCCGTCTTTCGCGAAGTTCTCCGAATTTCCCGCGCGGCTCGACTTCCTCCTCGACCACGGAGGCGGCGGACTGACCTGGATCGGCACCTACGGCCCCTCGTCCCACTGGAGGGAAGGGGTGGAGGCCGGGATGTCCATCCTCGAGAAAAGCGGCAGGCCGCCGATCGTGGTGACGAGACCGATGTGGGGCGGGCACTACATCGTGCTCAGGTTCATCGTGATGTTCGACCGCGAAGACCGCGGCGAGGTCGCGAAGGTGAGAAAAATCTGCAGGGCTCTCTACGAGGAAGTGATCGAGCTCGGCTTCATCCCGTACAAGACGCCCCCCTGGGCCTACCGGCTGCTTGCCGAGCGCATGGACCCGGTGTTCCGGAGGCTCATGAAGGGTGTGAAGGACCTCCTCGACCCGAAAGGCATCATGAATCCCGACAAATGGCCGGTGTAGACGCGCATCCCCTCTTCGAGGCCTTTCCGGCGCTCGGCCGTTCCGTGGAGCGGGTGGAGCTCGGCCGCTTTCCCACCCGGGTGGAACGGCTCCGTCACCTCGAGAAGCGGCTGGGGGCGGACTCGCTCTGGATCAAGCGGGACGACGAGAGCGGGACGCTCCTGGGCGGGAACAAGGTGCGGCCGCTCGAGTACCTCCTGGGCCGTTCCCGGGGGCGTGGCGACGATGCCGTTGTGGGATACGGCCCGCTCTCCTCGAACTGGACCCTGGCACTCTCGGTCTACGCGAAGAGGCTCGGCATTCCCTGCCACATCGTGCTCTTCGAGCGCCGTGGCATCCGGGTCGACGAGGAGACCGTGGCCCTGCAGATCGAGGCCGCCTGCACGGTCACCATGCTGTCCTCCGCCCTGTTTCTCCTTCCCGAGCTCGCCGCCCTCTACTACCGGGGGCTCCCCGGCGGCAGGTACCGGCTCATGCCGCCCGGCGGCACGTCGCCCCGGAGCGCTCTCGGGTTCGCCAACGCCTGGTACGAGCTCCTTTGCCAGGTCCGGGAAGGCGAGCTCCCCATGCCCGACCTGGTGGTCCTCCCGGTCGGGACCGGCGGCAGCGCGGCCGGGCTCGCGGCGGGCGTGCTCCTGGCCGGGTCGTCCTGCCGGATCCTGGGTGTGCGGGTCACGCCGGCCTACCTCTCGCACCCCAGGCTCACACGCGCGCTGGCGAACGCCGTCCTCCG
>CAZMKB010000377.1:0-3256 GCA_964566685.1 uncultured Gemmatimonadota bacterium
TCTCGGCATCGCCGTCCTCGAAAGGGGGAAGCGCGGGTGGATCGGCATCCTGGAGCGGTTCCTCTCCATCGAGTTCCTGCAGGTCGTCCTGTTCCTGGCCCTCCTCCTCCTCGTCATCGGGACGCTGGTGTGGTGGTTCGAGAGGAGAACGAATCCGGAGCAGTTCGGCGGAGGGGTGGTCAGGGGAATCGGATCGGGTTTCTGGTGGTCCGCGGTGACCATGACGACCGTCGGCTACGGCGACAAGGCGCCGAAGACGGTCATGGGGAGATTCTTCGCTCTGGTCTGGATGTTCGCGGCCATCGTCACCGTTTCCGGATTCACCGCGGCCATCACGACGACTCTCACCGTCTCACAGATCGAAACGTCGGTCAGCGGCCCGAAGGATCTCCACCGGGTCCGTGTCGCGACCGTGGAGGCCTCGACGAGCGAGGGGTACCTGGCCGAACAGCGCATCGCCCACTCCCTCTATGACACTCCGCTCGAAGGGCTCAGAGCCCTCTCCCGCGGAGAGATCGACGCCGTGGTGTACGACGCACCGATACTCCGCTACCTGGCCGGCAACAAGCTCGAGCGGGGCATCAGGATCCTGCCCCTCACGCTCCTCCGGCAGGATTACGGCTTCGCTCTTCCGCAGGGCAGCGCTCTCCGGGAACCGATCAACTACGTACTCGTCGAGACGATCCAGGGTCCCCGCTGGAAGGAGATTCTCGACAGATACCTGGGCGAATGACACTGCGAAACCGGAGCAAGGGAATGAACAGAGAATACAGTGTGGCGTACTTCTCCATGGAGATCGGCCTCGAATCCGGCATCCCCACGTACAGCGGGGGCCTCGGAGTGCTCGCCGGCGACACGATCCGCTCGGCCGCGAATCTGCGGGTCCCCATGGTGGCGGTGAGCCTGCTGCACCGGAAGGGATACTTCTACCAGAAACTCGACAGTGCCGGCAGGCAGGCGGAGGAGGCGGTGGTGTGGGACGTCGACGACTTTCTCACGGAGCTCCCGGGACGGGCCTCCGTGACCATCGAGAGCAGGACGATCACCCTGAGAGCCTGGAAGTACGACGTCCCGGGATACACCGGTCACAAGATCCCGGTCATCTTCCTCGACAGCGACCTTCCCGAAAACGACGAATGGGACCGGGCGCTCACCGATCACCTCTACGGCGGCGACGACCGGTACCGGCTGTGCCAGGAAGTGATCCTCGGGATCGGCGGCCTCCGCATGCTCCGGGCCCTCGGATACACGGTAATCGACCGTTTTCACCTGAATGAAGGCCATGCCGCTCTCCTGACGGCCGAGCTCGTGAGCGAACACCTGGAGGAAACCGGGAAGACGTCGATGGACAGGGAGGCCCTGCTCGCCGTCCGCAGGAAGTGCGTCTTCACCACCCACACCCCCATCCCGGCCGGACACGACCAGTTCTCCCTGGACCTCGCCCGTCAGGTTCTCGGGGACCACCCGGTGCTGGCCGAGCGCGAGATCTGCTGCTTCGACAACGTCCTCAACATGACCTATCTCGCCCTGAACCTGAGCCACTACGTCAACGGCGTAGCCAAGAAGCACGGGGAAGTCTCGAGCCTCATGTTCGCAGGCTACATGATCGACTCCATCACCAACGGCGTCAGTGCGTCGACCTGGACCTCCGATCCCTTCCAGAAGCTTTTCGACCGCTACCTCCCCGGATGGCGGGAGGACAACTTCAGCCTCCGCTACGCTCTCAACATACCCGGGAAAGAAATCTGGACGGCGCACCGGGAGACGAAACGGAAGCTGCTGCAGTTCGTGAACAGAGAGACGAACACCGGCATGGACAGGGACATCCTGACGATCGGATTCGCCCGGAGGGCAACGGTGTACAAACGAGCCGACCTGATCTTCCACGACATCGAACGGCTCAGAGCCCTCTCGAGGAACAGCGGGGGTATCCAGTTGATCTTCGGAGGGAAGGCTCATCCCGCCGACCGGGGCGGAAAGGAGATGATCGAACGGATCTTCAGGGCGAAGGATGCCCTCCGGGACGATATCAGAATCGCCTATCTCAAGAACTACGACATGGACATGGCGAAGCTGATGACCGCGGGGGTGGATGTGTGGCTCAACAACCCCATCCCGCCGCGCGAGGCCTCGGGTACGAGCGGAATGAAGGCGGCACTGAACGGCGTGCCGTCACTGAGCATCCTCGACGGCTGGTGGATCGAGGGGTGCATCGAGGATCTGACCGGCTGGGCTTTCGGCGGGACGGCCCGCGACGAGGAGGTTCCGATCGACGACGGTGAGGATGCGGCGTCTCTCTATGAAAAGCTCCAAACCAGGGTCCTGCCGCTCTTCTACGAAAAGAGGGACGACTTCATCGATGTCATGTCCCATGTCATCGCTCTCAACGGCTCGTTCTTCAACACGCAGCGGATGATGCACCAGTACGTCCTGCGGGCCTACTTCGAGTGACTCCCCGCGAATCCCCATCCCCCGGCGTCACCCTGCCCGTAAGAACGCGGAAAACTTGACAACCCGCGGGGGCCGCGCTATCGTAAGCGAAGAGCGGAGCACGTGCATGCCAGGGGAGCCCGGACGGGGCTTTTTTCACTTTCGCCCGGTCACCTGACCCGAATGAAGCAGTCCGAAAGCGGCCGACAGAAAGCGAAAGCGTGAGAACAATACGGGTGAGAACCTCGACACCAGATAATCGGAGTCCCAGATGAAAGGACAGGCTTTCAATCCGTTCCACATGGCACAGGAGCAGTTCGACAGGATCGCCGACCGGCTCGACCTCGACCGGGGCACGAGGGATCTGCTCCGCAATCCCATGCGGGAATACGCCTTCAACATCCCGGTGAGGATGGATGATGGATCGGTCCGGGTCTACCGGGGCTATCGTGTCCAGCACAACGATGCCCGCGGTCCCTGCAAGGGCGGGATCCGGTTCCACCCCCAGGAGACCATGGACACCGTGAGGGCGCTGGCGATGTGGATGACCTGGAAGTGCGCCGTGGTCGACATTCCGCTCGGGGGCGGCAAGGGCGGAGTCATCTGCGATCCCCACAACCTCAGCGACCGGGAGCAGGAGCAGATCTGCCGCGGTTTCGTCCGCCAGCTGTGGAAGGACCTCGGGCCGCTCAACGACGTGCCGGCCCCGGATGTCATGACCACAGCCCAGCACATGCTGTGGATGCTCGACGAGTACGAGACGATCCAGGGGGGGAAGCACCCCGGCGTGATCACCGGGAAACCGGTCGGCATGGGGGGATCCGTC
>CAZMKB010000378.1:0-3252 GCA_964566685.1 uncultured Gemmatimonadota bacterium
TGCGTGGAGGTTGTTATCTGCCGGCATTGTTACCCACATGAAACGTCGAAGAGCCGAAATTAGTAGATAGTATTCAACCTACTGGAATCCATAATGTGCATTGGGATGGGAAGGATACATATGGTGTTCCTGCTGCATCAGGCATCTATTTCTATCGAATATCGGCAGGGGAGTATCGTTCCACGAAAAAGATGACACTGATACGATAGTATCAAATTCCCCCATGAGAGCAGGGTGGTTTGCGATCCGACCACCACATCCAGACCCACACCTGCCTTCCGGAGATCGTACATCGTACGAGGACGATCTCCGCCCTTCTTCTCCCGGAAAGTGCTCCATGAGCTGTCGCCACGGACGCTTGTGAGTGTCCGGAAAACGCCGCGGCCTGAAGAGGCAACCGGAAGAGAAATATGCCAGGAGGGGAAGTCGAGTGCAAGGGTCAACCGGAGAGGCTTACGAACCGGGTTGACAGGGAAGAGCCCGATCATTAGTGTCGTCACAGAAAAGCGGGAGGCTCCATCAGGGACCGACGGTCCCGGATTCGAACCGAACCGATGGAGGGAGGGAAGCAGTTGCTCTCCCTCCTTTGCGGGAAAGGACAGCGGATGAGAAACTTTCTTGCGGCGATCATCGTCACCGGACTCTTCGCCGCCGGGGCGTGCACGGACGAAAAGAAGTCCGGGGATTCCCGGGAAACGGCAGCCGGGAGGAAGATCAGCGTCGTCGCGACCACCGGCATGATAGCGGATGCGGCGAAAAACATCGGCCGGGATCTCGTCACGGTCACCGGTCTCATGGGGCCGGGCGTCGATCCCCATCTCTACAAGGCACGGGAAGGGGATGTCACCAGGATGGCCGGGGCCGACATCATCCTCTACAACGGCCTGCACCTGGAAGGAAAGATGGGGGAGATCCTCGAGCAGATGGAACGGAGGGTGAAGACCGCGGCGGTCACCGACGGCATCGACCGGTCGCTCCTCATCTCGCCTCCCGAATACGAAGGGGCGTACGATCCGCACATCTGGTTCAACGTGTCGCTGTGGATGGCCGTAACGGAGTACATCCGGGACACCCTGGTCGAGTTCGACCCGGATCACGCGTCCGCCTACCGGGCGAATGCGGAAGAGTACCTCCGGGAGCTGTCGGCCCTCCACGAGTACGTGAAAGAGAAGGCGTCGACCCTCTCCGAGGACCGGAGGGTCATCGTCACGGCCCACGACGCCTTCAACTACTTCGGCAGGGCGTACGGATTCGAGGTCCGAGGACTCCAGGGGATCAGCACCGCTTCCGAGGCGGGTACCGCCGACGTTCAGGCGCTCGCCGATTTCATCGTCCGGCGACGGATTCCGGCCGTCTTCGTCGAAACGTCGGTCCCCGAGCGATACATCGAGGCGCTGCAGGCCGCGGTGAAGTCCCGCGGTTTCGACGTCGAGATCGGCGGACACCTCTACTCCGATGCCCTGGGGGGACCCGACACGGACGCCGACACCTACATCAGCATGGTTCGCCACAACATCGACACCATCGTCCCGGCACTTTCGAAGTGACGTTCGATCCCGCATGACGGGACCGGGCAGGGAGCGGCAGGCATGACAGAAAACCGGGTGGAACAGAGCCGGCAGGAGCCCCCGGACCGGACCGGGCTCGCGATCAGCATAGAGGACCTGACCGTCGCGTACGGCGACAAACCGGTCCTGTGGGATCTCGACCTCGACGTACCGGCGGGCGTGCTCATGGCCGTGGTGGGCCCGAACGGGGCCGGAAAGACGACGCTCATCAGGGTGATCATGGACCTCATCCGGCCGGTGGCGGGCCAGGTGCTCATCTTCGACAAGCCCTACCGGGAACAGCGCGACCTCGTCGGCTACGTGCCGCAGCGGAGCAGCGTGGACTGGGACTTCCCGACCACGGTGCTCGACGTGGTGATGATGGGTACCTACGGCTCTCTGGGCTGGCTCCGGCGGCCCGGGAAGAGGGAACGCGAGCTGGCGCTCGAAGCGCTCGAGAAGGTCGGCATGAGTGCGTTCGAGAACCGGCAGATCAGTCAGCTCTCCGGCGGCCAGCAGCAGCGCGTGTTTCTCGCCCGCGCGCTGGTCCAGGATGCCCGCCTCTATCTGATGGACGAGCCGTTCCAGGGCGTGGACGCCACGACCGAGCGGGCCATCGTGACGCTCCTGCAGGAGCTGCGGGAAGCCGGCAAGACCGTGGTGGTGGTCCACCACGACCTGCAGACGGTACCGGAATATTTCGACTGGGCCATGCTGCTCAACGTTCGTGGAATCGCAAGCGGTCCCGTCGGCGAAACGTTCACCGAGGAGAACCTGCGTCTCGCCTACGGCGGCAGGGTGGCGTTTCTCGATCAGCACACCCACGCTCAGGCCGGCGACCGCGGGGGAAACCTCTGAGAACGGGCACCTCATGGACCTCATCGAACTGCTCGGAGACCTCTTCACCGATTACACGCTCCGCACCGTCGCCGTCGGTTCCGCCACGCTCGGCATCGTCAGCGGCGCGCTCGGCTCGTACGCCGTCCTCCGCAGGCAGAGCCTCCTCGGGGACGCCATTTCCCACGCCGCGCTCCCCGGCATCGCCCTCGCGTACCTCCTGACCCGCAGCAAGATGCCCATCGTCCTCGTCCTGGGGGCCTCGGCGGCGGGATGGATCGGAACCCTTCTCATCATGAACATCGTCCGCTACAGCCGGGTGAAGTACGAGAGCGCACTCGGGCTCATCCTCTCCGTGTTCTTCGGTTTCGGGCTGGTCCTTCTGACCTTCATCCAGAAACTGCCCGATTCCACGCAGGCGGGTCTCGACAAGTTCCTCTTCGGCCAGGCGGCCACCCTCCTCGAGCGGGACGTGATGACCATGGGCGTCCTCGGCGTCATCGCCCTGGGGGTCATGCTCCTCTTCTGGAAGGAGTTGAAGCTGCTCTGCTTCGACCCCGACTTCGGCGACAGCCTGGGCTTCTCGATGCGGAGAGTCGACGTCCTCCTGACCACGCTCCTCGTCATCGCCATCGTCCTCGGTCTTCAGACCGTGGGTGTCGTCCTCATGAGCGCCATGATCGTGGCTCCGGCGGCGGCGGCACGGCAGTGGACGGACCGGCTGGGGATGATGGTCGGACTCGCCGCGCTGTTCGGGGCGGCTGCGGGAGTGAGCGGCGCCCTCGTCAGTAGCTCGACGGCCCGCATTCCCACGGGACCGACGATCGTGCTCTGCATCAGCGCGGTGGTCTTCGTCTCGCTGCTCCTC
>CAZMKB010000379.1:0-3190 GCA_964566685.1 uncultured Gemmatimonadota bacterium
GGGCGGGCCCTTCACTTCTCTCCGCTGAGAGACCGCCGGCTCTTCAGGCAAGTTTTCTCCGGGGGCGGATGTTCACGCCGGAGCTGTTCCTCCAGAGAAGTCACTACAGGGACAGGGATCGCCGGTACGGTCATTGAGAGTCCAATGCCCGACGGAGATCTGCTCTGGTGGTGTCTGGTCGATCGGTGATCCCTGCCCCTTCTCTTTCCATGACGATGGCATCGTTTCGATTTACGCATCAGGAACCACGGGCTCTCCGTGTCCGCCGGCAGGTATGATCCTCAGAGGCAGCCGTACGGCCGTGGAAGCCCCGCCAGGCGGTACGCTCCCTTCGCGACACCGCAGGGGAACAGATCACAGATCCGTCGTGCGCTGAGACCCGTGTTCCTGCTGATCTTCACGATCGGCGGACCGATGCCGTTCGTCTCGTAGTACTCTCTGACGTACTCGATGATCTTCCAGTGATCTTCCGTGAGGGGACCGATGTCGTTCTTCCCAGCAAGCTCTTCCGCCACCTCGCGCGTCCAGCTCGACATCTCCGCGAGAAAACCGTCGGCGTTCTCCAGACCTTTCGTTACCGGACGTGCTTCTTCCATTTCTTCCCCTCCTCGGTGACCCTGTTCGTAGACATGTTACATGCTGACGTTTGTTCGATGTTGCAGCGACCCGTGCTCGAACCGGAACGTCCAGTGTCCGTCCCGGGCTCCTCGACTGTTCCCTGCTCCTGTCAAGGATCTCCCGGGACATGACACGAGCTGTATGAACCGGACAGCGCCGGAGAGCGTCCGGACACGATGTCCGACAGAACGTCGATCGTGAAGTGCCTGTCGATCAACGCGTAAACGAGCCCCTCGCAGGCTTTCGGAAGCTCTCTCCTTTCGCCGGCGAAGATGATGCGAACGAACGGAATTCTCGGGTCCTCACTGAGCAGCCTGGCGATTTCGCTGCAACGGGAAGTACCGATGGAACAGTCGACGACGACGAAATCGGGACGGTACCGTTCGATCACCATGGAACAGCGGTATTCGCTTTCGGCACACTTCAGATCATACTCCACGTCCCTGGCCTGCCGCTCGAGCGCTCTCCTCAGCCTGAGCTTGTCGGTGAGAACCAGGACGCGGGGCGGATGTTCGTATACCAGCCGGCGGTAGTCACACTCTCGGCAGGATTTCTTGCAGAAGAGACCGACGAAGCCCTCCTCGGCGGAGAGATTACTGAGATCGTAGCACCTCTGAGCACGGGAGTTGAACACGATGCAACGGCGACAGTCGGCACGGATGCTTCCAGCCTCCGAGTAGTACTCCCAGCAGTACTCGAAAGGATGCCAGCTCTCGTGGCCCGGCCGCTCGCCTTCGCCGGTGCCGATCAGGGCGTCGACGGCACGGCGCGGGATCCGGTGATGGCCGCCGGGGGTCCTGGAAGCAGAGAGCTTCCCGGCTCTGATCCACTTGAGGATCGTATCGGAGGTGACGGAGAGGAGTTCGGCCGCCTCGCCGGTCGAGAAGAACTCTTTCGAGAATAGCGACGTCATGTCATCTCACCTGCAATGAAATTATCGATATTATTGATATTATCGAATATATCGAACATTATACACGATCATGCCTCCCGTGTCAAGTCTGAAAATGCTATTGTCAACGTACGCCTGGGACGAACACTAGCATTTGACAATCAATCCGGCACAGGGTATAATCTCAATCAACCTGGAAGTGGAAAGCACTTTTGCACAATCATCGAGAGGATCGAGCGGTGAACCATGGCCAGATCGTGAGCTTTATCTGGGGCGTTGCGGATCTCATACGCGACACCTTCAAACGCGGCAAGTACCAGGATGTGATCCTTCCGTTTACGGTCTTGAAAAGGCTCGATTCCGTTTTGGCGCCCACCAAGTCGAAAGTCCTGGAAGTACAGTCCAAATACAAGGGCAGGATCGAAAATCTCGATCCTCAGCTGCGAAGGGCTTCGGGTTTCGCTTTCTACAATACATCCCGTTATGATTTCGACAAACTGCTGGCGGATGCACCGAACATCGCAGCCAACCTTCGCAATTACATTACCGGTTTCAGCCCGAACATGCGTGAAGTGCTCGAAAAGTTCGACTTCGACAATACGATAAGCAAGCTCGACGAGGCGGGCCTTCTCTTCCAGGTGATGGAGCGCTTCAACGACCCGAAGGTGAACCTTCATCCGGACACCGTCGACAACTTCACCATGGGAACGATTTTCGAAGAGCTCATACGAAAGTTCAATGAAGCACTGAACGAGAATCCCGGTGAGCACTTCACGCCCCGCGACGTCGTGCATCTCATGGTGGATCTCCTACTTGCAGAGGACGGAGATCGTCTTCACCGAAAGGGAGCGGTCCTTACCATCTACGATCCCTGCTGCGGCTCCGGTGGCATGCTGACGATCGCGAGGGAACACATCACCATCGGTGAACGGCGCGAGCAGGATCTCATCTCCCAACCGGTGAATCCCCGGGCTGATATTCACCTGTTCGGCCAGGAGGTGAACCCCGAGACGTATGCACTCTGCAAATCGGACCTCTTCATGAAATCCGAGAAGGGGGAGGATGCCGAACGGATCGCCTTCGGAAGCACACTCTCGAACGACAGAAGCCCCATGTCACAGACGCCTGGATCGATACGAACCGACGGGACGGGAAAGACGGCGAGGTGGGAATAGTCGGTTACGAGATCAACTTCAACCGCTACTTCTATGAACACCACCCTCCCCGCCCCCCTCGAAGAGATCGACGCGGATATCCGGGCCATTGAAAAAGATATCGTATCCATGCTGAGACATATTACCGGATAGAACATCTATTCGCTCTCTCAGCATATATCTATATGTCGGCAGATATAATTATATGCCGACGTGTAGCTGACCCCAAGAACCTGCCGCTTTTCGCCCCTGAAATTCCGCACGTCCCCGGGAGTATCATCTGATGGTAATGAGTGCCTCAACGGGCCAGCTGAGGCCAGGGAGGTACTCATGGAATCAGGAAAGAAGAAGAGAGGCCGCAGTACCGGCAGGGGAGAGAGCGGGCTTCCGATCAGCCGATTTTCCCCGCAGGAGAAAGAGCGGGCACTGGCACTGGTGGTGAGCGGCATGAAGCGAACCGATGTTGCTCGTGAGATCGGGGCGAGCACGGAGTCCATCCGGTTGTGGATGAACAAGGCGAAGGAGG
>CAZMKB010000380.1:0-3181 GCA_964566685.1 uncultured Gemmatimonadota bacterium
ACGACAAAAAGGAGAGCGGCGGCAGGTAGTGCCGGCGGTCCTGAAGATCGGAAAGCTGCGTGCCCGTCGCGTGGTAGACCTCGAGGGCACGGATGATCCGCTGTGTGTCTGTCGGCTCGAGGCGCCGGGCAGTCTCCGGGTCGACCTCCGTGAGAGACCGGAAGAGCGGCTCGATGCCGTTTTCCCGGACCCGGGTCCGGAGCTCTTCCCGTATCCGGCGCCGCTCGTCTTCGTCGCCCGGCTCTTCGAACAGGCCGTCACGAAGCGCCTTCGTGTAGAGCGTCGCACCGCCGCAGACGATGGGCACATACCCCCTCGCCCGGATATCCCGCGCAGCCTGCACGGCGTCCCGGACGAAGCTTCCCGCGCTGTACTCTTCCCCCGGTTCGAGTATGTCGATGAGGTGGTGAGGTACGCGCTCCAGGGTTTCGGGTTCCGGTTTGGCCGTCCCGATGTCGAGGTGGCGAAACACCTGACGCGAGTCCGCCGAGATGATCTCGCCTCCCAGCACCTCGGCTGTCGTCACGGCACAGCCCGTCTTCCCGACGGCTGTCGGCCCGGTGATGAGGAGGACTCTCGTCAATGACGGCCGAACCTCCTGTTGAGCTCGTCGAGACCGACCTCGACGATCGTCGCCCGACCGTGAATGTCGGAGTACGGCAGCTCGCAGGCGAAGAGGCGATCCACGAGTTCCGACATCTGTTCCTCGTGGAGCGGCACACCGGCCTTGATCGCCGTGCGGCAGGCGATCACCTTCGCGATGCGTTCGTACTGGTTCTTCTCGTGGCCGCCCTGTTCCGCGAGGTCCCTGAGAATGTCGTGGAACGACTCTTCGACATCGAAACCCGGCTCGATGGCCGGCACCGCCTGGAGGAGATACATCCTGTCACCGAACGGCTCGAGCTCGAACCCGAACTTTCCGAGCAGCGACCCGTACTCCTCGACGACGCTCATCTCCTGGTGCGTGAGGGATATCGTGATCGGGAAGAGAAGCCGCTGAACCGACACCCCCTCCTTCACGAACGAGCTCATGAGCTCCTCGAAGACGATCCGCTCGTGTGCCGCGTGCTGGTCCACGATGAGAATGCCCGAGCCGGTGGTGGTGACGATGAATGTACCGTGGAACTGGTTGAGAGTGGACGCCCGGACCTCGGGCTGCCAGTCGTCGGTCTCGTGTTCCTGCTTCGTCTGCGCGCTGTGGAAGAGAGCCATCTGCCCTGCGGAATGTTCTCCGACGCGGAAAGTCTCGTCGGGTCCCTGTTCCCTGAGGATGTACTTCCGGGTCGAGATCCGGTGGAGGTCGGCGAGATGAGATGCGACCGATTCACGTTGTCCCAGCCTCTTCCTGATCGAAGCGGCGATGAAATCGAACATGCGCCCCTGGTTTCTGAACTTCACCTCGCGTTTCGTCGGATGCACGTTGACGTCGACCTCGGAGGGCGGCATGGTCAGAAACAGCAGGAAGTCGGGCGACACTCCCTGAGCGAGCGTCGAGCGATACCCCTCGTGGACGGCGGCGATGACGGAACGGTTCTGAAACGGACGGCCGTTGACGAAGAGCCACTGCTCCGCTCCCCTCCTGCGGGCGGCGTTCGGGTCGATCACGAATCCGCCGAGCGTCACGTCGCCGTCCCGTTCGATGAGATCGAAGAGCTTCTTTCGGTAATCCCTGGAGTAGATCGCGTCGAGCCTCTCGGCGAGCGACCCTGCCCGTGCGAGGGAGAGATGACGCTTCCCGTCCCTGATCAGCGTGAACTCGACGTCGATCCGGGCCAGGGCGTATGAGATGAGGGAACGGACGACGTGCCTGAACTCCGTTGCCGGAGTCTTGAGAAACTTCTTCCGTGCCGGCGCGTTGAAGAAGAGGCCGGTGACCGAAATGGTGGTGCCGGGTCGCCGGGCCTCTTCGGAGAAGCCGGCCTCTTCCGTTCCTTCGACGACGAGCCGGTGGCCCACTTCTTCTTCCCTGGTCTGCGTGAAGAGGTCGAGCTTCGAAACGGCCGCGATCGCCGAGAGCGCCTCTCCCCGGAATCCGTAGGTCCGGAGCCGCCAGAGATCATCGGAGTCTTCGATCTTGCTCGTGGCGTGCCGCCGGAGAGCCGTTCGAACGTCGTCGCCCGTGATGCCGGCTCCGTCGTCCGAGACCCTGAGGCCGGCGATCCCGCCGCCTTCCACCTCGACGGTGATCTTCCGCGCACCCGCATCGAGTGAGTTTTCGAGGAGCTCCTTGACGATCGATGCCGGGCGTTCGATCACCTCTCCAGCCGCGATCCTGCCGATCGTCTCCTCGTCGAGAACACGGATACGTTCACCCATCACCATCCCCCTTATCCCGTAGTATTCATACCATTTCGATTTTGCTAAAAGCCCCGGTGAAGACCGGCTTCCCGGGCCAGCTCCCGTGCCGATTCGACTTCGTCGAACGTCACCCTCCTGTCGATGCCCGGATAGCCATGCGCGCGGTGACAGGGCCGGTATTGTCCCATGATGTTGATGTACGTGTCGGGGGAGATCTCCCGTGCGACGAACCGGACGAGCTCTTCCGTGCCCGCAAGGCCTCCGGGCAGCACCAGGTGCCTGAGCAGAAGTCCCCGGACGGCGATCCCGTTCCGGTCGACTTCGAGGTCGCCGACCTGGTGGTGCATCTCCTTCAGGGCGGCTTTCATCGCATCCGGATAGTCTGCCACGCCGGAGAAGCGCTCTGCTGCGTCTTCCTGCATGTACTTCGCATCGGGCATGTAGATGTCGACGATGTCGTCGAGGAGTTTCAGGACTTCCATCGACTCGTAGCCGCCCGAGTTGTAGACGATCGGCAGCGACATGCCGGCCTTCCGGGCACGGCTCAGGGCGTCGAGAATCTGCGGCACCTGGTGGGTGGGTGTGACGAAGTTGATGTTGTGGCAGCCCATCGACTCGAGATCCGCCATCCTGCCAGCGAGGTGTGCGGCCGTCACGGTTTCTCCGTATTGCAGGTGACTGATGTCCGCATTCTGGCAGAACACGCAGCCGAGATTGCATCCGGTCATGAAGATCGTCCCGGATCCGCCGCTTCCCACCAGGGGAGGCTCCTCGCCGAAGTGGGGCCCGTAACTGGAGACGACCGCGTCCCGGCCGATGCCGCAGAACCCGGTCTCACCGCTGTTGCGGTCGGCACGGCACCGTCGGGGGCACAGCTCGCAGG
>CAZMKB010000381.1:0-3153 GCA_964566685.1 uncultured Gemmatimonadota bacterium
GCACGATCGGCGACGCCGGCTGTTTCAGCTTCCATCCCCGGAAGATCATGACCACCGGAGAAGGCGGGATCGTCGCCTCGTCCCGCCCGGACGTCATCGATGCGGTGAGGAGCCTGCGCGACCACGGTCTCGCAGGCGCGAGCGGTGTCCGGGACATCCGGGTCCCCGGCCTGAACTACCGGATGAGCGAGCTGCACGCCGCCGTCGGTCTCGCGGGGGTGAAGCGGCTCCGGGCGGAAATCGAGATCCGCGGCGCTCTCGCGGCGAGGTACCGCCGGCAGCTGGCTCACGTGACCGGCGTCCGCTTCCAGGAAGTTCCCGCCGGGGGGGAGCGGGTGTACCAGTCGTTCGTGATCGTTCTCACGGGGCAGACGTCGCGGGACGCGGTGATAGCCGAGCTCCGGAAAAGCGGGGTGGAGGCCACGATCGGTACCTACGGTGTCCACCTGCTCTCCTACTACCGGTCGAAGTACGGCCCGAGCGCGTCCGACCTGCCCGGTGCGACTCTGCTCGGCGAGAGGGCCGTGACGCTCCCCCTCCACGCCGGTATGAGCGAATCGGACGTCGATTTCGTCGCCCATCGTCTCGAAAGGATTCTCTCCTGATGGCTCTGAGGACCGTGTTTTTCGGGTATGGAGAGATCGCCGTCGACTGCCTGCGGGCGGTCCACGGCGATCCGTCGGTCGAGAACCAGGCGGTCATACTTCACAGTACGAACCGTGAGGACGGCCTCCGGGCGAACGAAGAGCTGTTCCGCCTGGCCGCCCGTCACGACTCCCCGGCGGAACTCCTCGACGACATGAACGCGGTACGGGAGCTCGTCGCCGCAACCGCTCCCGACCTCCTGATATCGGTCGGCTTTCTGAAGAAGATTCCCGGCCATGTCCTCTCCATCCCCCGGTTCGGCGGCGTGAATATCCACGGGGCGCTCCTGCCGAAGTACCGGGGCCGGGCTCCCCTCTGCCGGGCGCTCATGAACGGCGAGCCTGCCGTCGGCGTGACCGTCCACTACCTTTCCGACGAGATCGATGCGGGCGACATCATCCTTCAGTACCGGATCAGGGTCACTCCCGGGGATGACGCGGCGACGCTGTTCGACAAGGTCAGGAGGATCAGCCCCGATCTTCTCCTGAAGGCTCTGTCGATGTTCGAGGACGGCCCCCCCGGAGGAGTTTCTCAGGATGAGACGATCGCGTCGCGGTACGGGAAGATCACTCCGTACCTGTGTCTCATCGACTGGAGCGAACCGGCGGAGAAGGTCCACAACAGGATCCGGGCCCTCGTCCGGCCTTATCCGGGAGCGTTCACCTTTTGCCGTGGCACGAAATACTTCGTCTGGAAGAGCACGCTCGTCGACGAAGAGGACCGGCGGTTCGAACCCGGCTTCATCCGTTCGAACGACGGGAGCGGAGCCCTGGTCCAGGCGGGCAGGGGACTCGTCCTGGTCGGCGAGGTCACACTGGAGGGCGGGGAACCGGGTCCGCCCGACTGGTCGCCCGGCGAGGTCCTCTCATCATCGGCCGGAGACGAACATGATCGTTGACGCCCACGTCCACGTGGGATCCTGGGCGGACCCCGCGTTCTTCGACCGGAAGGCGACGTTCGAAGAGACCCTGAACGAGCTCGGCCGGAGCGGGGTCGAGGGCGCCTATCTCTTTCCCACCGACCGGAAGGAGAACCGGAACCTCCTCGAACGCATCCGGAGACACGAACGCGACCGGTCTTCCTTCCGGTGCTGGTTCTTTCCCTGGGTCGATCCGGGCGATTTTTCGACCATGGCGTTCCTCGAGGAGGAGCGGGCCGGGATACACGGGCTCAAGATCCATCCGTCCTACGACAGGCTCCCCGTGACCGATCCGGCATTCGACCCCTTCTTCGAGTTCGCGTCCCTCCGCGGGCTGCCGGTCGTCATCCACTGCGGCAGGTGGCAGGAGGTGGCGGGATTCCGGTTCGCACTCGACCGGGCGGCGGAGTCGCCGGAAATCCCGGTGGTGCTGAGCCACCTCGGCGGCGATCTGCCGGTCCTGCAGGTCGAAGCCTTCCGGCAGGTCGTGGATCGGAAGCTCGACAACGTCCTCTTCGGGACCGAGAGCGTCCGTGAGTACTGGAACCTCGAACGGGGCGTCAGGGAGCTCGGGGCTTGTCGTTTTCTCTTCGGAAGCGACTACTCTCTCGGGCACCCGTCGCTCTACCGGACCGTCCTCGACCTCTGCCGGATAACGGAGGAGGAACGCAGGATGATCCTGGGCGGGAACGCGCTGAATCTGATGGAAAGGAACGCCTGATGGTTCCGTTCGACACCGTGCGGTTCTCCGGCGGGAAGCACGGCGACCTGTGGCGGGAGCTCCTCGGGCGGGCCCACAATGCGACGATCTTTCACGACCTCGAGTTCCTCTCCTACCATCCCGCGGACAGGTTCGACGTCTGTCACCTGATGTTCTTCACGGGCGAGCGGCTCGTTTCTGCTCTGCCCGCCGCGCTGAAGAGTGAGGACGGGCGGAGGGTGCTCGTGTCTCCGTACGGGGCTTCCTGGGGAGGGTTTCTTTTTCCGGCGGGCCTCGGTGCACGTGAGGTGCACGGGATCGTGCAGTCCATGGTCGATTTCTCCGCCGGGCTCGGCGTGGAGCGGATCCACATCACCCTGCCTCCCGTCGTCTACCTCGACCGGCAGGATCAGATGCAGGAGTTCGCCCTCCTCGCCTCCGGCTTCGAGCTCGCCGGAGCCGAGCTGACCGAGGTCATCGAGCTCCGGCGTTTCGTGGATTCGGCTCTCCCGAGTCCGTACCGACGGGGCGTGAGAAAAGCCGGGCGGGAAGGTGTGGCCGTGAAGCGCTCCGCCGACCTGGAAGCCTTCCACCGTCTCCTGCTCGAAGACCGTGCCGCGAAAGACGTGGTTCCGACGCACTCGCTGGAAGATCTCCACCTGATACGGGAGCGCTGCCGCGACCGTGTTCACCTCTTTCTGGCGGAAGCGGGAGGCGAAGCGGTCGGCGGGGCCCTCCTCTTCACTGCGGGGAGGGACGTGATCCTCAACGTGTATCTCTGTCAGAGTCAGGGTGCGAGGGAGCTCAGAGTCGCCAACCTCCTGGTGTACGAAACCGCCATCTGGGCCCGCGATGAAGGCTACTCCTACCTCGACATGGGAACATCCTC
>CAZMKB010000382.1:0-3130 GCA_964566685.1 uncultured Gemmatimonadota bacterium
GCCATCCGGGGCATGATGACGGACCAGCAGATGCAAAGAACCGTCGGAACGATCCGGATGATGGAAAACGACACTCCCGGCCTCTCTGTTTCGGCGATTGTCATAGACTGTCCATGGGTTCGACGGGAGCGCATCGATCTGCGCGCCAGGAAACACTTTCCGGATATATATACAGGTATCGGGGGATCAGTTCAATGCCATTGCACGCCCGGCTCACGATCAGGAACTCCGCGATCGCCTGAGGTGTAACGAGGAGTGGAATCTGGCCGGTGAGGTGACTACACTATTCCTGTCATGAAAACGAGAAACGCCATATTCGCTCTCGTAGTGCTCTTCGGATGCTGTCTCGGCGGGACCGGGCGGCTCGAAGCCGTGAATCTCCACCTCGTCGAGTCTCTTCCGAACGGATTCCGGATGTACCGGTCGGGAGTCCCGAACCGCAGTGATCTCAGAGAGTGGAACGAGCTCGGCGTCCAGGAGATTGCGGTTCTCTCCGGTGATGCGGATGAGCACGAGTTCGAGTACCCCCACCTGGTACCCGATCTCGAGGTGGTCTACAACAAGAAGCAGGATTCCTCGGAACCGCTTTCCGCGGAGTTCCTCGAATGGTTCGACTCGTGGGTACAGGAGGCGCGCCGGGAGGGTAAGGTCATTGCTTTCCGCTGCCGTTGCGGCTGCCATCGTACCGGCCGGGTGGCTGCGTATTATCAGATGAAGTACCAGCACCTGGATGCAGACGAGGCGATAGCCGTCATGAATGAACACGGGAAGCGCATGTTTCTCCACCGACACCTGGGGCCGCAGGTCAGGGCCCTGGCCGACTACATCCACGGTCGACCCTGCTCGCAGGAACCCGAGTACTGTGTGCGGGAGGACCGTACGCGCTGAGTGGAACCGGGCTCACTTCGAGACCAGCTTCCGGTAAGCTTCCCGTGAACGCTGCGTCACTTCGTCGTAGAGGCTCCGTCCGTGGGCGTCCATCGCCACGGTCGCCTGGAAGTCCTCGACCTCGAATTCCCAGATTGCTTCCGGGATTCCGAATTCCTCCAGGTAGAAGACGTCCCGCACTTTTTTTACCGCTCCGGCAAGGACGGCCGCCGCACCACCGACCGCTGCGAGATACACCGAACCGAACTTCGAGAGGGCTTCGAGGGTTTTCGGTCCCATTCCTCCCTTTCCGATGACCCCGCGGACGCCGTATTCTTCGATGACGGTCGCCTCGTAGGGTTCCTCCCTGATACTGGTGGTCGGGCCGGCGGCCACGACTTCCCAGACCTTTCCCGTCTTTCTCATCACTGGCCCGCAGTGGTAGATCATCGTGCCGTTCAGCCTGTCCTTCAGAAAGTCGGGCTTCTTCTCCACGAGCAGTTTGTGCGCCATGTCCCGTCCGAGGTACAGGGTGCCGCTGAGGGAAACGACGTCGCCGATCTCCAGGTCCCGCATGGTCTTTTCGTCGGTCGGGAGAGTGATACTCTTCATCATGCGCCTCCGATCATGGTTTCTCACGAAAATCTCGCATTGCCGTTCCGGAACGTCATACTCCGTCTCCTCACCGCCCAGCAGCCGTATGATACGGTCACGAAGTAGCATGCAGGCACGCGGTGAAGTGAAGCGGCCTTGACGTCGAGAATCGTCGTCTTCCCTCCCAGGCCCATCGGACCGATTCCCAGCTCGTTTCCCTTCCTGCGAAGATCCTTTTCGAGCCTCGCCAGGGTCGGATCGCTGCTCCTCTCTCCGATCTTTCCGAAAAAGAGCTCCTTGCTCAGAAGATAGGAAGAGCTGCGGTCGCCACCGATCACGACGGAGAGGACCCCCGGGGAACAGCCCTTGCCTTCTGCCTGCACGATCGCATCGAGCGCGGCTTTTCTGACCCCGTCCAGATCACGACCGGCTCCGAGCCGCCCGTCGGGGAGCCTGTACTGGATACCGACGTTCTCGCTCCCGCCGCCTTTGAGCAGGAGGTCGAACCGGAAGGAGTCCCGCTTCCACTGGTGGAAGTGGATCACCGGAAACCCGTTGCCGGTGTTGTCTCCCGGATTCGTACCTGTCAGAGGGCAGACCGAATTCGGGCGGAGATAAGCTTCTTTCGTGGCTGCTCTGACCGCTCTGACGATGCTCTTCTCGACCGCTTTCTCGTCCGAACCCCTGGGCACACGAACGAAGAAAATGGGGGTCCCGGTGTCCTGACAGATCGGCGTACTCTTCTTTCTCGCGAGCTCGATGTTTTCCATGATCGTTGCGAGTATGCTTCGGGCGCTGGTCCCCTGCTTTTCCTTCCGCATACCCGCTTCGAGGGCTTTCACGACGTCCCGGGGGAGGCTCGTCGAGGTTCTCCGTATCAGCTCAACCAGTGCTTCCTCTTGCTGCATGGCTCACTCCTCGATGGAATCGTTGACGACATCACGCGGGGGAATGGTTGATCCCTCCGGTCGACCGGAGTGAAATTTAGAGCCCGGTGTACCCGAGGTCAACCGATTCGAGGAAGGGATACGGGTGAGCAGCCCGCATCATGCCGCTGAGGTTCAGGGGGAGCCCGGGCCGTCTGGGGCGCTAAGTACTTACCAGACAAAGAGAAAGAATTCCAGACTCCTTGATTTTTCAGGGGAAAATGTATACTATCACAGACAGTGGCCCCTTCACTCCTGTCCATTTCGGTGACCATGAAGAAAAGACGCATTCTCTACATCGAGGACCAGCCCGAGCAGCGGAGAGCCCTTGTCCGGAAACTTCGTGCCCGCGGTTTCACCGTAACACCGGCGGTATCCGGAAAATCAGGCTTCGATTTCTTCAGGAAGAGAAGATTCGACGCCGTGTTGTGCGATCTCCACCTCCCCGACATCGGGGGAATCAAGATCCTCGAGCGTGTCAGAAAGATCGACGGGAACGTTCCGTTTCTCATCCTGACGGCGCACGGCGAGATCGGTTCCGCAGTCAGTGCCCTGCGAAAAGGAGCAAACCACTACATCCTCAAGCCTCCGGACGTCGATGAGATCGTTCTCACCATCGAGAAGGCTTTCGAGAAGCGGGAACTCGAGATGGAGTTCGACACGAGGACGGCGGAGCTCGAGAGCAAACGCGCCGATCTCGCACGGGCGAATCTCAAGCTGCTCGAGACACAGGCCGAGCTCGA
>CAZMKB010000383.1:0-3124 GCA_964566685.1 uncultured Gemmatimonadota bacterium
CAGAACTCGCTCCTGACACCGAACCTGACCGTGCGGGGCGGACCGACGTCGGTGGGGTTGAATGCCACATCGACGTTCTCCGGGCTCGCCCCTCCCAGGATACCGACCTGCCAGACGTCGCCGGTGATGGGGTCGACGCGCCGCACATTCAGCCTGTTCGTGAGGTTTCTTACGTCCAGGAAGAACGAGAAGCGGAGAGGATCGGCCGGGAAGTACTTCTCGAAACGCAGGTCGATCGTTCCCGTCCAGGGCATGCGGGCGGAGTTCTTCTCCGCGAGCTGCGTCTCGAGCCCCGCCGTGGGAGTGTAGGGGAGCCCGCTGGAATACTGGACGATGACGTTGAACGAGGTGTTCTGAAGCGGACGGGTTCCCAGAAAACGGGGACCGTCCTCCCGCCTGAGGAAGAAGGAGACGTCAGCCGAGATCACGTGCCGCCGGTCGAAGTCCAGGTAGAAGTCCTGCTGTTCCTCCGGCTGCTCGGTGAGGGCGTTGAAGAAGCCTTCGAGCGGCTCCGACCTGTTTCCCCGAGCGACCGAGAGGGCGTAGTTGAAGTTGGCCCCGAAGTGCTCTCCCCTTCTTTTTTCCAGCGAGAACTCGATCCCCTTCACGTTGGCGAAATCGATGATCGAATAGACGACGTAGTTGTATGTGTAGAGGTCGCCGGTGACACGGACCTGGTCGGTCCCGAGAAGCCCCGTGATGTCCTTGTTGAAGGCGGTGATGTTGAGACCGGTTCCCGGCGCGAGCTCCTGTCTCAGGCCGAACTCGAACGCCGTGGTCCTCTGGGGGTCGAGGTTCCTGTTCCCGACGAGACCGAACCTGAGGTCCTTCAGGTTCTCGGGGTCCAGGTTCCGGGAGTTCGAGTAGAAGGCGTCGTAGGAGGAGATCTGGAAGAACCTGCCATAGGAGAAGTAGAGCACCGTCCTGTCGGTGACCGGGTGGGAGAGGCCGAGGCGCGGCGACAGCTGGCTCTTCGCCGGGACGTCGACGAGCCCTGACTCGGGATTCTCGACGTCCTCCCACATCTTCGCACGCGGATTCATGTAGTCGTACCTGAGGCCCGAGTTGAAGATGAAGTGGTCGAACTCCATCTTGTCCTGGACGTACCCGGAGAACTCCACCGGGCTCTGCCCGTAGCTGTCCTCGAGGGCGAATCCGTCCTCGTCCCTCTTCCACGGCTCCTGGACCTCGAACAGGTCGATCCGGTGGACCTTCGCCTCGACGCCGCTCTTCACGTTGTGCCTCCTGGTCCATTGGTAGGTCACATCACCCTTCGTGTACCAGGTTGTCGTCGTTGAGTTCCTGAACAGGGCATCGTCGCCCGCGACCACGAAGCTCAAGGAAGGGTCGGTCTCCCACTCCTCGTACTCCTCCGGCCGCTTGCCCAGGACGTTCACGTCGGAGCCAATCCGGGTCTTCCCTCCGAGTACCGTGTAGTACAGCTTCTCGCTCAGCGACTGGGTGAGTGAAACGCCGACGCGATCGGACGTGCTGTGTGAAGACGCCTTGTGCAGGGGGCGGTATTTCCAGGTGTGGCTGTAATCGAGCACGTCCCCCTCGATGTGCTGTCCGGTGAACGCCATGCTGATTCCCGCGGTCGGCCTGGTGTTCAGCTTCCACTGGAAATCCCGGTCGAGCCGGTACCCGAACGGGAGCCAGGTGTTCTCGTATGTCGTCCGGTACGATGTGAAAAAGCTCGACCTGATGGGGGAGATCGGCCCCGAAAAATACGCCGAGACCAGCCCGGGGTAGTCGGGGGAAACGTCCAGGTCGAACACGTCGACCGGATCGTACAGCGACTGCCCTGTTTCCGGATCGCGCTGGCTGTCGACTCCCGACCCGGCCCAGTCTTTCTCACGGTACCTGCTGTCATTCAGCCTGACCGTTTCGTACTCGAGCATGCCCCTGAATCTTTCTCCGCCTTCGCGCGTGACGATGTTCACCACGCCGGAGAGAGCGTCACCGTACTCGGCGTTGAAGGTCCCGCTCAGCACTTCGAGCTCCTGGATGGCATCGTTGTTGATGTTCCCGCCGAAGCCCCCGAACAGCGGGTCTTCGACCAGAAATCCGTCGATATAGTAGCTGAGCTCGTTCGTCCTTCCTCCCCTGACGTGAAGACGGTTGTCAGCGTCGACGGCGAAACCCGGCTGGATTTTGAGCACGTCTTCGAACTCGAGGACGGGAAGGGTCTCGATCTCCTGCTGCGTGAGGACCTTCATGCTCGAGGTGAGGTCTTTCTGGACGACGGGGCGCTCCGCGGTGATGGTGACACCCGGCATTTCCAGGATGGCGGTGGGAGGCGCGAAGTCCACCGTTGTCGTCAGGTCCACGATGACCCTGACGTTTTCGATGCTCACGGTCCGGTGGCCGATCAGTTTCGCCGTGACGGTGTGCAGGCCGGGAGGGACATTGAGGATCGTGTAGGCGCCTTCAGCTCCGGTGAGGGTACCGAGGGCGGTTCCCTCCACGAAGACGCTGACGCCTTCGAGCGGTTCTCCGGTTGCCGCATCGGTGACGACCCCCTTGATTTTTCCTGTGGTGCCGGCTCCGAGCGGTCGGGCAAAGGAGAGGAGAACCACGATGACGAGGAAGTGCTGAATCCTGGTACCGATTTTCAAACGATCACCTTTCCCGGCGTGGGATATAGCCCGAATTATTCATACGCTTTCGATTTTGGCGGCCGCTTACGGACTGCTTCATCGTTCTCGACGCTCGCAATCCTCAACGTACCCTCCGGGTACGCCTCCGGGTTGCTCACGCCTCGGGCCTCGAATCAGTCACGAAATCGTCTCGCCAAATGTGTGATTAGAATGGTAGGTTGAGTTCCGCAACCTTTGTGCTGTCACATGGCTTATTCGATAAAGATGAACTTCCTGCTCGAAATCGGATGAATAACTTGGGATAGCCCCAATATAACCGTCTCTCCGGAATGGAGTCAATGAAAAAGGGGAGGCAGAGATTTTCCGTAATTTCCCGTGATCGACTGGAGAGGTACGGCGGAACAGGGAAAATTTGTCACAGCCGGTTCCCCCACCGGCGATGAACCTCGGGCGATCCCGGATTTTCTTCTCCTCCAATCGGCGAGAATTCAGGACTTTCCCCAGAAATCAAGCTTCGAGTGGAG
>CAZMKB010000384.1:0-3044 GCA_964566685.1 uncultured Gemmatimonadota bacterium
ATGTGATGGACGACATGAAGCATCTCCATTCGGTTCTCCTCATTCCGGCTCGTGCCAGAAAACCACGGCGCCGAATCGAAACTCCGACGGAGACCCAATCCAAAGTCCTACGAGCACTGGGCTACGCCGTGACGAGGAGTGGGGTCTTACATCCTCTCGAAGAGTAACTTGCTGCTGTTTCGCGAGTTATCCGTTTCAAGCACCGGGAAGTCTTAAACTCCTGTCAATCAAGAACCTCGCCCCTCATCAACCAATGTAAGAGTCACCGGCTCACTCGGCAAGACCTGGGGGGACTAACGGACCGGTCTCACCCCTTTTCCACATATAGACGGGACCGAAGGCTGACTTGCACAACTCTCCCTTGACAACTCGTCTTGTGCGATTTATAATCCTCCATGTATATAAAAGGAGGAATATGAAAAGCACGAGCCGACGTCAGAAGACCCTGATCGACCGCAAGGCCAAGGTTGCCAAGAAGCTCCCAAAACCGACTGAGACCGTACGGGGGACCCTTGTCGAACGCTACCAGGAATGTGGAAAGCCCAATTGCCGATGCCACAAGGGCTCGCCCCATGGACCATACTTCTACCTCGTGACTACCCTCGCCCCGGGAAAGACGCGAACTATACTTGTCCCCCCAGAGGAAGTCCCTCACGTGCGGAAATGGGTAGCGAATTTCAAACGATTCAAGGGGGGGATGGAACGGATCACAGAGATCAACACGGAACTTCTCCGACTCAGCCGACTGGGCCACTCTCACAAGGAAAAGTCACGTTGAAACCGCGACGCTCTCCCCGATGCCGGAACCTCGCACAAGAGAATCGTCGTCTCCAAAAGAGGATCGAACATCTCGAGCGGAAAAACCGACGTCTTGTAGAGGAAGTGAGCCACCTTAAGGAGTTGCTCGAGAAGGAACGTCGGGCAGGCAAGCGTCAGGCTGCACCCTTTTCCAAAGGCAAACCCAAGGCCTGTGCCCGGCCCTCTGGGCGCCGGCCAGGGGACCTCTATGGGCGAAAAGCTCACAGGGCACCGCCCGGGCGCATCGACGAGATCATCGAGGCCCCGCTTCCTGAACGCTGCCCCTCCTGCAGCGGGGTGATCAATGAAACAAACATCCTACCGCAATTCCATGTGGACATTCCGCCTGTCGTCCCAGTGGTCACACAGTTCAATATCCATATCGGCAATTGCTCGGTCTGCGGCCGTCGTGTCCAGGGACGGCATGCGCGACAGACCTCCGATGCTCTAGGTGCGGCTTCCTCGCAGATCGGACCACGGACTCTGGCACTGGCAACCGAACTCAACAAGAGCCTGGGTCTCTCCCTCGGCAAGACCCAGAGGCTTTTCGTAATGGTCTTCGACATCCAGATCACCCGGGGTGGGATCTCCCAGGCTCTCCATCGGGTAGCGCGAGTCGCCCGTCCCACCTATAATGCTCTCATGGTGTGGATCCAAAGGGAAGCCATTGTCGTGAGTCCCGATGAGACAGGATGGAAGGTGGGCGGAGAGCTCAACTGGCTCTGGGCGTTCGTTACCCCACAAGTTGTCGTCTATTCCATCATGCCGGGCCGCGGGTTCAAGCAGGCAGCACAGATTCTCGGGCAAGACTTCGACGGCCATCTGCTCTGAGTATCAGAGGCGGTTGGATGGTCTGCTCCGTAAGACGATGGAGGCGGTTGCGGAGACGAGTTTCCGGCGGGGGAGCATACAGCTGGACGTCCTTGGAGAGGTACCAGTGGCGAAGTCTACGGCTCACCGATGGGCGGGGGATGTAGAGTTTCCGGTACAGGAGTCGACCGGGAAACCCTTTCTGGGGGCAGACGGAACGGGTTTCAAGAAGCAGCCCGGCCAGCGAGGAGATGTGCGCTACGTGATGGAATGGGATGAAGAGGGGGGAACTTGAGACCTCTGGAGGTGTGGGCAGGGAAGAGCTGGGAAGAGATCCGATCGGAAGTTGAGGACCGTCTCCGAGGGCAACCGAGTCTCTTCATGAGCGATGGTGAGAAGGGACTCCAGGAATGGTTGGGCGGGCTTGCCGGGAAGGCAGGTCGGTGTCACTGGCATTTCTCTCATGACAGTGGGTACGGACTATGGGAAGACGGGGTGCCCCTGGGGGAACGGAAGAAGATCAAGGAGAGGCTCCGCCGTTTGCTGGCGATAGAGATTCCGGAAGAAGACGTAGAACCGGTATCCGATGAGGAGAAGGCGGAGCTTCGAGACCGGATCAAGAAGGCAGAGGATGAATTGGAGGAACTGCGACAGGAATTCACCGAGAGGGGATACGAGAAGGCGGCGACCTATCTCGCCAACGCTCGGGAACGTCTCTTCAAGCACCTTGAGCTCTGGCTCGAGACGGGAATCGTAGCGCCTCGGTCGGCCTCGATACTGGAGTGCATCATCCGGGAGCTTGTCAGACGGCTGAAGAAAGTAGGCTGGAACTTGTCCGATGAGGGAGCGACACACATGGGTCGGGTGGTCATGATCAGGCGATACGATCCTGAGGCCTGGGAGACCTACTGGAAGAAACGCATGAACCTGAAAGGACGGTGCAGGATCCGGGTGCTGGGATGCGAAGTGACTCGTGCGGCGTGATCAAGAATTCAACACTTTGGGACGCTCTTAAGGATTGAAAGATCTCTTAGCTCGTATCAAACCACCACCCGTTGCTATCGATTCTGCTGCTTGATAAAATACGTTAGTGAATTTATGAACCAGTGTACTAAGTTTCCGAGAGCACCGATAGAACTTCCAGAGCGGTCTCCACCTTCCCGAACGGTGCCGCCACCTGGATCCCCTCGACGTGATCCCTCACGGCGATTATCGATTCCTTCGCTATGGAAACCCCCTCGCGCCGCGCTTCCTCCTTCGAGGGCGCCTTTCTCATCCTGTCCATGGTCGCCTCGGGCACCGATGCGCCCGGGACCTCGTTGTTCATGAATTCCGCGTTCCGGAGGCTCACCAGGGGCCAGATGCCGGCCAGGACCGGGATGCGGATGTGGGCGATCCGTTCCAGGAAAGCGAGCAGGATCGCCGGATCGAAGACC
>CAZMKB010000385.1:0-3041 GCA_964566685.1 uncultured Gemmatimonadota bacterium
GCTCGAACGGTATCGGATATCCCGGACTGGTGACGACGACCCTGCTCGACGAGGAGGATCTCGCCTGGGAGGCCGGTCCTCTGGACAGAGTTCCCCCGGATTCTCTCGTCACACTCGGCCTCCTGCAGCCGACAGGGGGCGAGCTGATGGCCGGCGGCAGCCAGTATGAAATCATGTGGGTCTCGTACGGATCGGGTATCGATCACATCGCAATACTCTTCTCGAGCGACGGCGGCGCCACGTTCCCCGGCACGGTCGCCGATTCTACGGCGAACACCGGAACCCATCTCTGGGATGTTCCGGAGGCGAGCACCGATTCCGCCCGCGTGAAGGTGATCGCCTTCTCCGAAGGAGGAGCCGAGCTGGCATCGGTCACTTCCGAGGAGAACTTCACCATCGATGCGACACCTCCGGTGGTCGACATCGTCTTCCCGGACGGAGGAGACACGCTGTACGTCGGATCCGACTACACCATCGAGTGGATCACCACTGACTCGTTCCCGGCTCCCCGGCTCGTGATGAGGCGGCGGCCGGCCGGAACCGAAGGGGAGAGAGACGGTTTCCTGAGGGACGCACCGGCGCGCAGGAAGATCGTCTCCGAAAAAACAGTGCGTCGCCGGACGTCGGGGAAAACCACCCGGCCGAGTAAGGGCCGATCCGATCCCACGCGGGTCTCTCGCGGGCCGGAGCGGAGCCTTCTCATCGGGGAACCGAACACCGTCAACATCTATTACTCGGTCAATTCGGGGGACAGCTGGCGGATCGTCGCCCTCGGAGAGCCGGATGACAGTGCACACGTCTGGACGGTGCCGAACAACCAGTCGGACAGCTGCAGGATCGCCGTCGACGCGATCGATGGTGCGGGCAATCACGGGACCGGGGTCAGCGAATCGGATTTCGTGATCACGATCGGGGAAGGCGCGGAGCGCATGGTGTCCGTGCACGGGAACAGGGTCGAGACCGGGAAACGTGTCGCGGGAAGGAACAGAAGCACGGACCGGCGCGGGAATTCCGACGGAGCAGTCCGGCGGGACGGTCCGGCGCTTCAGTCGGCCCCGCCGCCCGTCAGAACGCTTCTCGACCAGAATGTTCCGAATCCCTTCAATCCGCAGACCACGATCCGGTTTGCCCTCCACGGGAGCGAGCCGGTCCCGGCGCTTCTCACCATCCATGATCTGCGGGGAAGACAGGTGGCGACGCTCGTCGGGGAAGCCCTCGAACCGGGACGGTATGCCGTTACCTGGGACGGGAGGGATGAGCGGGGAATTCCGGTCTCATCGGGCGTCTACTTCTCCATCCTGAGGACAGGGGACGAGGTGTTCACGAGGAAGATGACGCTCATCCGGTGAGCGGGGTGTCGTGCTGGATGGGTGGTGTGTCTTTCCTGAGCTTATCCAGGAAGAATCGTTCGAGACGACTGCAGGAGCGGTTCACGCCGTCGCTCGGCGTGTTCTCGAGGGCCGACGTTTCGGGCTGGATGACGAGGAGCACGGTCGGCGTTCTCGATTCCTTCTCGATGTATCTCACCAGGCACCGTACGTCGTTTGCATTCTCGCCGACGTTGCCGTTCTCGAGCATTGCGCCGGTGAGGAGGACCATGGTACCGGGCAGCCGGCCGACGTCGATCGCCTTCACCACGACCACTATTTCCGGCCTGTCCGCGGGGATCGCCGAGAGAACGGTTTCGAGACCGTTCCTGCTCTCGTAGAGGAGCGCGTCGACCCTTCCCTCGAGACGCTCCACGAGCCTGGGACCGATTCCGTCATCGCCGAGTGAGCGGTTTCCCAGGCCGATGATGGCGACTCTCTTCCGGTGGATCATCCTGCTCAGTCTGTCGATCATGCGATAAGGAATGTCCTCCATGCCGGGAAATAATAATTTCCCGCTCCCGCGGGCGCAAGACATCCGCGTGCCGCCGGCGTGGGGCAGTCCGCCGGCGCGGATTTTCGGGAGGCAATGGAAAACCGCCGCCACCGACGGCGGGCCATCACCAGTGTTCTTCACGGGGGGTCATGAGAAGACTCAGCGGAACTTCGATCAGGTAGATCTCCCAGTTGCCGTCCGTGTTGTCCTGCCAGCCGACGACCAGGTCATCCTGGCCGAAGACGGCTGTCGGTTTCAGGGATATCCCCTCCGTCGTCGTCAACCGTGTTGGAGCGAACCAGTGGATGCCCTGGTCGATACTCATCGCCGAGTAGATTTCCGCGTTACCGTGCTGGTAATCCTCCCACATGACGATGAGGGTGTCACCGCGGGAAACCATGTGAGGACCGGAGGCCCCCGCGGCGCTCTGGGAGAGAGCCTGTATCTCTCCGGCTCCCGATCCGTCCGGGAGACAGTCGCGATAGAATATCTGGCTCGTGCCGGAGGCGCGGTCCGCCCATGCGAAGTGTATCTTCGTGGGCGTCGCTATAAGGTGGGGGTGGAAGGACGCCTCCTTCCCCGGATCGAGAATGAGCAGGGAGGAATAATCCTCCAGAGCGGCGTTGATAGAGCCGAAGAGAATCCTGCTGTGATGGAAGAAGTTCGTCTCGACGACCGAGATTACCCCGAGGTCGTTTCTCGCTATGTCGGGAGCGTACAGATAGAGGCCGACGTCTGTGATCTTGGGCATGTAGTTCAGGATGGTGGAGAAAGAGCTGCCGCCGTCGGTGCTCCGCTTGATGACGAACCACCTGTCGCTGGTGATCCAGGTGATGTCGATCTTTGCATCCGCCGTCGTGTGAACACCGACCGGTGATGCGATGACGTTCCTCGTCCCCCGGGCGAAGTCGGTGAATACCCTCGTCGGGGACCAGACGTCCGGTCCTTCGCTGCGGGTTACGGCAGGATACCACCGGTAGGTCGGTTTTCCGATCTCGTCGATTATCTCGAGCATCGTCCTGGCCGCAACGACGACGTCGTCTTCCTGGAGAGCGGCGAGCTCGCCCTCCACCGTCACGATGAGCGTGTCGAGCTCGGGGAAGAGGGAAACCGGTTCGGTCCAGTCTCCCGATGCATCGTCCCGCCGGCTGTAGAGGAGACTTCGTTTCTCGCCGACG
>CAZMKB010000386.1:0-2511 GCA_964566685.1 uncultured Gemmatimonadota bacterium
TTCCAGGTCCTCACCGACACGGCGATCATCGACCCGCGCCGGGTGAAGCAGGTGGTCCTCTCGATCGACGGGGTGCGGGGCTGCCACCGGGTGAGGACCAGGGGGACGCGGCAGGACATCCACATCGACCTGCACCTGGCGGTCGACGGCGGGATGGCCATGATGGACGGCTTCAGCGTGGTGAAGACGGTGGAGAAGAGAGTCATGCAGGAATTCGACGGAGTGACCGAGGTCATGGTGCGGCTCGAGCCGCACGAACCGCGGTCTGAAACCTGACGGGAGGGGAGGGACACACGGTGGGCAAGTATGTCATCAAACCCGCGGACCGGAAGGGTCCGTACCGGATCAACTACGAAGAAGACCTGAACGACGAGCAGCTGCGGGCCGTGACCGCCGGGGGCGGGCCCATCCTCATAATCGCCGGGGCCGGGAGCGGGAAGACCCGGACACTCACCTACCGCGTCGCCCGGCTCGTGGAGGAGGGGACGCCGCCCGCGCGGATCCTCCTTGTGACCTTCACGAACAAGGCCGCCCGGGAGAT
Organism: uncultured Gemmatimonadota bacterium; assembly: GCA_964566685.1. GTDB lineage: Bacteria > Gemmatimonadota > CAZMKB01 > CAZMKB01 > CAZMKB01 > CAZMKB01. The sequence goes on from CAZMKB010000386.1 coordinate 542, forward strand.
GCTCCACCGGGTGGAACTCCTCCTGGGGGAGAACGTCCGGGGCATCCTCGGGGGCACGTTCCACCACGTGGGCAACGTGATCCTCCGGAAGTACGCCCACCTCATGGGCTACGAGAAGACCTTCAGCATCCTCGACCGGGAAGACGTGCGCACCATTCTCCAGAGCACGATCGCCGAGGTGGTGGGCGACGACAAGAGCGTGCGTTTCCCGAAGAGCAACGTCCTCGCCGACCTCTTCAGCCTGGAGGCCAACACAGAGAAGGACCTCGAGTCGATCGTGCTCGAGCGGGCACCCTTCTTCCACGCCCTCCTCGACCGGATCGAGGCGGTGAAACGGCTCTTCACCGAGAAGAAGCGCGGCATGAACGCCATGGACTTCGACGACCTGCTCCTCAACTGGCGCGACCTCATGCGCCGCCACGACGAGGTGCGCACCGAGTACGGCGAGCGGTTCCTCCACGTCCTCGTCGACGAGTACCAGGACATCAACACCATCCAGGGCGAGATCGTCGACCTCCTGGCGTCGGTGCACAAGAACCTCACCGTCGTGGGCGACGACTCCCAGAGCATCTACTCGTTCCGGGGGGCCGACTTCGAGAACATCATCCGCTTCCCCGACCGCTACCCCGACGCCGCCGTGTTCAAGCTGGAGACCAACTACCGCAGCACCCAGCCTGTGCTCGAGCTCGCGAACGAGAGCATCCTCAACAACCGGCGACAGTTCCACAAGAACCTGTTCGCCATCAGGAGCGGCGGCCGGAAACCGACCGTGGTGCCGCTCCAGGACGAGCTGCAGCAGGCCGAGTTCGTGAGCCAGCGGATCCTCGAGCTCCGCGACGAGGGCGTCCCGCTCGACGATATTGCGGTGCTCTACCGTGCCCACTTCCACTCCATGGAGCTCCAGATGGAGCTCACCCGGCGGGGCATCCCGTTCGTGCCGCGCTCGGGGCTCCGGTTCTTCGAGCAGCGCCACATCAAGGACGTGACGAGCTACCTCCGGGTGCTCGTGAACCCCCGCGACGAGCTGGCTTGGCAGCGGATCTGGAACCTCATCCCGGGCATCGGCTCGAAGACCGCGGCCAGGCTCTGGAAGGAGATCGAGGGAAACGGCGGGAGCCTGGTCTCCCGGCTGGGCGAGGACCGGTTCACGGGGCTCATTCCCGCCCGGGGGAAGGAAGGCTGGCGGGGCTTCACCCGGCTCATGGCGAAGCTGTCCGAGGGGGCGGAGAAGAGTCCGTCCGAGCTCATAACGCATGTCATGGATTCGGGATACGACGATTATCTCACGAACAACTTCACCAACTACCAGTCGCGCATCGAGGACATCAACCAGCTCGCCAACTTCTCGACCATGTTCGGCTCGACCGAGTCGTTCCTCTCGGAGCTCTCGCTCCTCTCGTCGATCGGCGGCGAGGACGTGGCCTACGGAGGCCTCGAGGACGAGCGGCTCGTGCTCTCGACCGTGCACCAGGCCAAGGGACTCGAGTGGCGGGTGGTGTTCGTCATCTGGGCGGCCGACTCGTCCTTTCCGTCGGGCCGTTCGATGCGCGAAGAGGGCGGCCTCGAGGAGGAGCGCCGTCTCTTCTACGTGGCCGTGACCCGCACGAAGGACGACCTCTACATCTGCTACCCGCTCATCACCTCCGGGAGGATGCACGACCACCTGATCCAGAAGCCGTCGCGGTTTTTGCAGGAGCTGCCGCAGGCGGTCTACGACGTGTGGGAGGTGGCCTATGAGTGAGGGGAGGCGGACAAGCGGGGCTCCGGCCGGCGTTGCCGGTTCCCGTGCAGGGGAGAATCCTGAAGATACAACGGGCCAGGGAGCAGCCTCACCGGAGGCCGGCCGGAAGAGAGGCTTCGCCGGGGAAGGCAGCAGCCGGCGGACCATGCTCCTTCACACCTGCTGCGCGCCCTGCTCGACGGCCGTGCTCGAGCGGCTCGCCGGCGAGTTCGAGGTCACCGGGTTCTTC
>CAZMKB010000386.1:2521-3012 GCA_964566685.1 uncultured Gemmatimonadota bacterium
GGGCGTGTGAACGAGGCTGCCGGTCAGTACGACGAGGCGAAGGAGTTCTACGAGCGCCGGGGCATCGACATCATCGAGGAGGAGTACGACGACCGGCGCTGGCACGAGCTTGTCCGCGGCCACGAGGAGGATCCCGAGCGAGGCGGGCGCTGCACGATCTGCTACCGGATGCGGCTTCTTCGGACGGCGCAGCGGGCCCGGGAGAGGGGCATGGACCTCTTCGCCACGGTGCTCTCGATCAGCCCCCACAAGGATGCCGAGCGCATCAACCGGCTGGGCAGGGAAATCGCCCATGAGACCGGCGTCGCCTTCTACGAGGCCGACTTCAAGAAGGCCGACGGCTTCAGGCGGAGCATGGAGCTGAGCCGCGAAGAGGGGCTCTACCGGCAGGACTACTGCGGCTGCATCCACAGCAGGCGCGAGCGGGACGAGCAGATAGCAAGGCGGGAGAAAGGCGGGGCGGGAAGGGCGGGAGAGAAGGCGTGAGCCGG
>CAZMKB010000387.1:0-2990 GCA_964566685.1 uncultured Gemmatimonadota bacterium
TCGTATTTCGTTCGAGGAGGACAGAATCCCGCTGTGATCATACAATTTATCCTTCTTCCTGTTCCCTGTCAATACGGCAAACGGGCCCCTTCCCTTTCCGGATCCGCACGGATGTTCGGCCTCCTTCCGAACCATCTGAACGGCAACACCCTGCGGGACCGATGCCGGAGCCGCTTGACTAAGGGCGGGAGTTGTGATAGTATGTCAGGTATAGTGGCTCCCGGGATCTCCGGGGGAATATCGCCGGCCACTTGAAAAGGGGGGGCCAATGTTCAGTCCGGTAGCTGCAACTGAAACTCTCCTCGTGGTTTACTTCATCCCTGTTCGACCTTCCTGATCACCCACTTCAACCGAATCCGGGGAGAAACCATGACAACCACTCATACGATCGACAGGAGAGCTGTCCCGTGCTCGAGCGGAACGAGCAGACAGCCGTGGAGAAGGGGAAATTTCCACATGCGGCTCGAGGTGACCGGGGAGGGACTGGTTCTGAAAGAGACCGTCCGGGCTGATGGACGGGAGGGAAGGCCGCCGCACGGACGCGCGGTGGTCCGGTCTCGAGGCGGACCTGGAGGTGGAGGGGATACGAGCCCGAAGAACAGGCTGGAGTGGGACGGACACATCTCCGACGTCCAACTCAAAATGGTCGTTTCACTGATGGAATCGGGCAACATCAGCGTGGAGGCGGAAGCAAGTCGCGGGAATGATGAAATCACCGTGAGATATTCGGCGGAATCAGGTCTCTTCCTGGGAACGAATATCGTCGAAGTACCCGCAGTGTTCCAGTACCTCATACTCACACTCCTCGATCCGGAAAAAGCTTCTGTCTCCCTGGGAGAAGCGACCATGGAGATGACATACGGCAACGCGGATTCACCGGAAGAGCGGAAGAAGAATCCCTCCCGGAATGCGGTTTCCCGGGAGAGAGAAAAGAAAGCCGTTACCAGAAGATCCGTCACGGAAGCCGATGTCGCAAGAGCCTTGCTCACCAACAGGAGCTGGGAGCGGTATGCCTCCGGGATACAATTGTGGAAGGAGCTTTTGCCCGGCAGCGGGATGGTCGGTGCAGAAAGAAGCCCGCTCCTCGAGGTGGTCGAACTCATCTACGATGCTGCTTCCAACGACCTGGACGTTCTGATCACGGGAGCTTCCGGGAGCGGAAAGGAGCTGATTGCGAAAGCGGTACACTACCTCAGCCGGAGGAAGGACGGCCCCTTCGTGGTAGTGAACTGCGGGAGTGGAGCTGATACACTTTTCGAGAGCGACTTCTTCGGTCATGAACAGGGGGCATTCACCGGGGCAGCGAGAAGGAGGAGAGGACATTTCGAAGCGGCTCACTCCGGTACCATCTTCCTCGATGAAATCGGGGAGATGGGCCCTGCACTCCAGGCCAAACTCCTGCGGGCACTCGAGGAGAAGAAGATCCAGCGTCTCGGAGGGGAAAAAGCGATCTCCGTGGATCTGAGGGTGATTGCCGCTACCAACAGGGACCTTCGAGAGGCGGTCGAGAAAGGCGGGTTCAGAAAGGATCTGTATTATCGAATCAAGGGCCACGTCATCCACATGCCATCGCTCCGGGAGCGAGTCGAGGACATGCCTGCTCTCATAGCATATTTCGCCCGGCGGGAGGAGAAGCGCCTTTCGGAGACTCTGTTCAAGTCGCTCATCTGGTGCGACTGGGACGGGAGTGTGAGAGAACTGGAGCATTTCATAGAGCGGAGTACGGCAAGGAGGGACACTACAGTCGACGTCTCCGACATCAGAGTTCGAGAAGACAGGCGGCGTCTCGACGAAGCGTTCAGGAAATACCTCGAGGCCGTCATCGAGGTCGGCCTGATCGACGAGAGGGCGAAGGTTGTCAATGAGCTGACCGTCATTCTCTCTCAGATGCTGAGAGAAGCCTGGACCTGTCTCGAGGAGGACAACGAAGAGGGAAGAAACGCCGCCGTCCGGTCCGCGAAGATACGCTTCCGGGAGTTTCTCCTTGATCAGGGCCACGGCGAAGTGGAAAAGATTCCTGCCGAGAGCACGTGCAAGGAGATGCTCGAAGCGTGTTATCCGAAGAGAGAAGACGTGAGGTACATCATCAGGCACACGATTTCCACCCTGAAAGACAGGAAACGAAAACCCCCTGTTCATCTGAGTAACAGGAAAGAGGGAAGGAACCGCTATGAGACATTGAGGAGCTTCCTGGGTATCTCGTACAGATGGCTCTCCTCCTGCCTGGGCGGGAAGAAAAACACCGGATGACCCGAGAGGAGAAAGAAGACTCTTCGATTCTCCCGGTATCCTTCGCGTGTCCGGTGCCCGGTTCTTCCACTTTCCGTTTCTGTTCTCTTCGCCCGGGAGATTTGGAATTCCAAAAACCGGCCGCCGCTTTTCCCCTGTTTCTCCCGTATCTTCACAAGCCGCTGTGAACCAACTGATTCCCCCCTTCCGTGCCCTCCGCTTCCCGCCGGTATGGAACTTGTAATGGGACGATTTCACGAGGAAGTCAGACGGGGGTCCGTCTGTGGGACCCCGCTCACAGGAATTGTTCGAGGTCGTCGAGAGGAACGGTACTCATCCCCATGGCATACCTGTTCCATCACCAGCAGAACCGGGAACCGGACCAGAAGAGGGAGACCTGGCAGAGAATTCCGCTGCCGGACCGCCTGTACTGCGCCCTCGAGGGGAAGGACGGGATTCGCACATACGAAGGACCAAACGAAGGACCCCGCGAAATCCCTTCCTTTGAAACTACAGGGACCCGTGAAGGTTTTCACCTGGTTTCCTATTCCTCGGGATTCAGACGAACCTGTCTCCTGATCAGCCGTTTCCCTGTCAGGATCAATGGTTCACTGATATCCGCCGGTATCAGAGCACTGAAGGACCGTGATGGAATCTTCCTGAAGGGCCATCACTTCTTCTACTCGTCTCAGTCCCTGCCGGCCGTCGAACCCTTCGATGCGGGGTTCCCGGAAGGCGCAGAGGCTGTCTGCGGTATCTGC
>CAZMKB010000388.1:0-2955 GCA_964566685.1 uncultured Gemmatimonadota bacterium
AAGAAAAAGTCAGAGAGTGGGTGGACAGATATCACCAGGTTCGCGAACTCTTGGAAGAACTCTCTCAGTTGAGTCATGAGAGCTTGAAAAACCGCAAGGAGTAGAGCGACGAGCCTGAGACGGTTCTCCCGTTACGCTCGAAAAGTCTACCGGTTCGAGGAGCTGGTCTCCTCGCTGGTGGACCGGCGTCTTTATCCCCGGATCTCATCCCAGGTGGTGTGGATGAGTGTGTTCCTGATGTTTCTGTTGCGGCTTCGAAGTCTCAACGGTCTCGAGCAGGATGCACGAGGTTCGAGAGATTGGATGAAGTGGGTGGGCGGGAAGCCTCCCAGTGCCGACACCGTGGGCTATGTGTTCTCCCGGTTTGACGGTGAGGGATTACGCGGCGGGCTCCGTTCGATCAACAGGAAGCTGGGCCGGAACAAGGCGTTCGAGCTCGGGAAGGTCAAGGGGATGGCGGTCGTATCGCTGGACGGTCACGAGTTGTTCTCGAGCACCTGTCGGTGTTGTCCCCACTGCAGTGAGCGCAGAGTGAAGAAGGGAGAGGAGGAGATCATCCAGTACTACCATCGGGTGGTGATGGCTCAGATGCTGGGTAGTGATCCCCGGCCGATTCTGGACATGGAACTCCAGGGGAAAGGGGATGGGGAACTGACCGCGGCGACGAGGTTGATCGAGAGACTTCTCAGAGACTATCCACGCTCGTTCGGGATCGTCACGCTCGATGCGCTCTATGCCAGTGGACCGCTGGTGAAGCTTCTTGTGAAGAAGGGCAAGCACGCCGTGATCGTCTTGAAGGACGAACAGCGGGACCTGATGGAAGATGCCCGATCGTTGTTTGCGAGGATGGAGCCTGAGGTGATCACCTGTGGCGGGAAGCGGCAGCTGTTGTGGGATCTCGAGCACTTCGCGACCTGGCCTCAGACGGGAACGACGGTGCGGGTGGTGCGTTCGGTGGAAGAGCAAACGGTGCGCAAGCAAGTGGCGGGAAAATGGAAAGTGAAAGAAGTCATCAGCGAATGGTGGTGGGTGACCACCTTACCGAAGGACCAGTTCAGCGCCCGGGTCATCAGTGAGATCGGCCATTGGCGTTGGGAGATCGAGAACCAGGGGGCGGGTGAACTGGTGAGTCACTGGAACATGGATCACTGCTTCAAGCACGATCCGGTCGCCATCGAAGCCTTCCTGCTGACGCTGGCCTGGGCGTACAGTCTCTTCCACGCCTTCGTCGCTCGCAACCTCAACCACCTCCTGAGACGGAGATACTCGCTCATCGCCATCGCACGATCATTCTACAAAAACCTCGATCGAACACCGGACGAACAGCCCTGGCAATGGGCGCCCGGGTGACAGATGGATACCTTACTAATTGAAGACATATCCTCGGGGCAACGTTCTTCCGTCGCATCTCAAGGGGGAGTCTCTTCCCTTTGAACAGACCTGATCCTCCCAGCCTCCCCTCTGCTCAGAAGTTACAACTCCTCCTCAAAGAAATATCAAAATCTGCCGCTCGATATCCCCAAATAAAACCACTTTGCGGAATTGCTGCTAGCCGCGCTCAACGGTTGACAAACATACCGTGTGGATGATAGGATAGAGCCTGCCCGTATCTTTTCGCTTTCGTCAGACCCTTCTGGTGAACTATGGCTCGAGCTCTCGGCTCCTCCGCTCTCGAAAGCCGGCTCCGGGAAGCCGCGTGCGCAATGACGGCCCCTCTCGACGCCCCCAGGTTCGAGGACTGTATCAGGTACAGAACCATAAAGAAACTCTCGCCGTCCGGTCCTCACACCGCACCGGTCCGGGGGGCGTCGTGAAAGATTCCGGTTTCAGATCGAAGTGGGACGGCGGCAGGGAGCTCCTGTCGGGGATTCTCTTCGCAGGCGGCATGCCGCTCCTTCACCTCTTGGGGTACATCGGCGGCGTCTTCGCCCTGCCCTCGATCCGCCGGAAGGAGATCAGGGACCGCGGCGGGCCGTTCCTGGTTCCCTTCGCCCTCCTTCTCTCCTACATGTTCCTCCGGTCACTCCTTCTCGAGCATCCCCGGAGCGGTATCCTGGAGGCGGGCGGAGCGCTCCTCACCTGGGGGCTTCCGTTCGTGGCCGGCCTCGCCGTCGCCCGCCGCCGTGACGAGCTGTTTCTCCTCTACACCGGAGTCTGGGTCGTGCTGATCGGAGCCGCCCTCCTCTCCGCGGCCGGCGTCCTGCCCGAGTATCTCCTCGGCCGGCAGCGGCTCTGGAGCGAGGGCATGATATGGGCGCTCCACCACCACAACGACTTCGCCGCGTGCATGCTGTTCCTGCTCCCCGTTCTCCTCGCCCTGGCTCTCACGAAGCGCACGGCCGCCCGGTGGGCGCTCCTGGCGGTGATCTTCACCGGCTTCGTGCTCTCGGGCTCGCGGGGATACTACCTGGCCTTTCCCGCCGTCCTCGCCGGATTCCTCGTGACCCACGTGGAGAGCAGGAAGACCAGGCTCCTGGTCGGTGCGGCTCTCATCGCCGGCTTCCTGGTTCTGGCTGCCGGCGTGGCCGGGATCAGAACCCGCTTCGAGTGGATGCTCTCGGTCGACGCTTCGATGCTCACCCGCATCAACCTCCTGCGGATCGCCGGCTGGGTTCTTGCGGAGCACCCCTTCACGGGAATCGGCTTCGGGCGGCTCGAGGCGCACGGGGAGTACCTGGAGCGGCTCACGGCGCTGGGGCTCACCGTGGATGTCGGCGGCTCGATAGAACACCTTCACAACCTCTACGCCACCGTCGCCGTCGAGGGCGGCCTCATGGGACTTGGGCTCCTCTGCTGGATGCTCCTGGGGCTGGGAAGGGTGCTCGTGGGAGGTGACCGGCTCGCCCGCGCCCTCCTCTGGGGATACGTCGGGCTGCTCGCCGGCAACCTGTTCGACACCCAGCTCGCGGGCCCCACCGCCGGGATCGACTTCTTCTTCATGGCGGGTCTTTTTTC
>CAZMKB010000389.1:0-2948 GCA_964566685.1 uncultured Gemmatimonadota bacterium
AAACCTCCAAATTGTTCCGCTCCTGCTTGACCAAAAGGAGATTGGCCGCCGCCATGGACACCCTGGTCTACGGGACGCTGCCCGATCCGCTTCCCGGCAACGGCTCGGCGTGCGGCGGCTACGTCGGCGGACCGGTGCTCACCGGCGAGGACGGGACGTTCGAGTTCGCGGTCATGGACCCCTCGTTTTCGGCTACTTTCTTCAGGAGCGGATACAACCCGGACTCGCTGGAGATTTCCTTCTCCGGCATCGACACCATCGAGGTTTCGATCAGCCTGGACGAGTCGTCTCTGAGCTCCCTCCAGGGAACCCTCAAGGACGGGGAGACGCAGGAGGCTATCACGGGAGCCATCGTTCTCCATCAGAACGACGCCGCCTATGACACGGCCTTCACCGATCCCGGCACCGGCGGATTCTCGTTCGAGAACATCCCCGTCTCCCAGCCGCCTTTCGTCGTCTACACCGGCATCGAGATTCTCGCCGTGCTCCCCTACCCGTTCTCGACGGTGATCGACACGGTGATCGACGTCGAGGTCGGAGGTCCGGCGGAGATCGATCTCACGCTGCTCCCCGCCGACGTCCTGCTCGTCGACGACGACGGAGGTGAAACCTACGAAAACTACTTCATTCCGGAGATCGAAGCATCCGGCAGATCGTACGTGCAGTTCGACGTCGCCGGACGCGAGGAGAGCCCCATCGGATACCTCGACCTCTTCCCGAGCCCGATGACGGTTGTCTGGTTCACCGGAGACGAGGCGGAGAGCACGATCACCGTCGACGAGCTCGACAGCCTCTCCACCCTCTTCGACAGCGGCCTGAAACTGTTCCTGACGGGGCAGAACATCCTGGAGGATCTCTGGGAAGAGGACTCGACATATGTGCGCGATTCGTGGGACCTCTCCTATGCGGGGAACATCGCGAACACCGTCAGCTTCGGAAGAGGATATTCCGGTGTGCCCATCGGCAGGCAGTTCGAAAAGATCCTGATGGCGGGCAACAGCGGTGCCAACAACCAGACGTCGAAAGACATCATCGTTTCGCACGGGGACGGGTTCGGGATCTTCTACTACACGTCGAGCCCGATGGACACCACCAATCTCGGCACCGCGGGTGTCGCCGCGGAGAATCTCGGTGCCGGCGCTGATGGACGGATCGTCTTTCTCGGTTTCGGATTCGAAGCCCTGAACCGGCCGAATCCCTCGGACACGACCATCGCGACCCGTGAAGCGGTCATGCGTGCGATTCTCGACTGGCTCGAGGGTGTGCCGACAGGTATCGATGACGGCGATGTCGACGGTCAGGGCGGATTGCCGAAAGCCTTCGCACTCGAGCAGAACTACCCCAATCCCTTCAATCCGCAGACATCGATCAGGTTCAGCATCCCCGGCGGGGAGGAAGGCGAAAGCGGGAAGGAACGGGTTGTTCTGTCCGTGTTCAACCTTCGCGGCCGACTGGTCATCGAGCTCCTGGACCGTGAGCTTTCTCCCGGAACGTACACCGTCCACTGGGAGGGAACCGACCGGTATGGAAGCGAGGTTCCCTCGGGGATCTATTTCTACAAGCTGAGCCGGGGGGACGAGTCACACACTCGCAAGATGATGCTTATCAAGTGATCAGGGGATTCGCTTCAGAAACCGCTTTATGCTTCTGAAGTCGCTCTTCTTCGTCGACAGGTCGTTGTAGGAGAAGAAACAGATACCGGCGAACTCCCGCTCGAGAGCGATCTCCGCTTCACGGAGAGCATACTCGACAGGCTGGTTGTATGTGGAAATTCCTGCAACGACCCGATCGGCGTTGGCCAGAACGACCGGGTGATCGACCGTCTCCGTAAAATCGCTCACCGACCGAGCATAGCTCATCATCACCACGAAGTCGACGAGGTCACGGTCGAGCCAGCTTTTCCAGTCCTGAGCGTACTGAACGGCCGATGAATCCGGATTCGGGAAGACCGCCGCCGAGAGAACGAGGTCCGGATTGATCCTGTCGAGGCCTTCGTTTATCGAAGCCACCAGATCGGTGACGAGACCCTGCCGGAATTTCTGCCACTCCCCGCGAAGAGCCTCCACCCCGCTCTCCCCGAATGCATCCGTCAGCGCCGGATCTCCGTCTGCCGAAAGCGCAAGGGGATCGGCATAGTATATCCTCTCGAACCCGGTCCGTTCCCGCCATCCGCAGCTCGCATCGCGGGACGGCAAGCGGATGTAGTCGAGGTGGATTCCCCGGATGTCGTACCGGGTGACGATCTCTTCGAGATACCGCCTGATGAGATTTCCGACGCCCGGGTGGGCGGGAGAGAGGAAATACCCCGGTACTCCCCTCCTCTGCAGACGATCGAGCGGACAGGCGTGATGAGATTTGCCCTCCCCGTCGTAAACGAACCACTCCGGATGCAGGTTGAATGGATGTTCTCTCGACACCGGGGGCACCGGGCGCGACCATGAGAAGAGGACATTCACCCAGGCATGCACCTCTATTCCGGCTTCCCGGGCGGCGTCGAGAAACTCGTCGAACGGGTCCCGGAGTCCGCTTCCGGTGGGGATCTCTTCCGAGAGGGGGAGAATCGTGGAGGGGAAATAAGAGTCGGACCTTCCGCTCACCTGAACGAAAACACGGCTCATGCCGGCATCACTGATGTCACGCACCGCCTGTTCGATCGTCCCGCTTGTGAGCAGCTGATGACGTACGACCCAGACCGAAGCGGTGTGCGGGCCGGGGGTTCCTTCGATGGGGAAAAGAAGGCGAGGCGGTGGACAGAGAAGAAGCGACACGAGCAGAACAGGCCGGATGAGACAGACGCTGCGGGGGAGTGGACGGTTGTTTCTCCTCACGGGTGCTACTCGCTTTTCGCCTGTTCCTCCTTCGAGGTCTCGGCTTTCTTCCGGTGCTCTTTCGAGAGGACGGTGAGCTCGACGATGGACATGGATGCATTGTCGCCATGACGTGAACCG
>CAZMKB010000390.1:0-2945 GCA_964566685.1 uncultured Gemmatimonadota bacterium
CGATGCCGTCCCGATGCTCAGGACGCTCGAGTTGTACCCCATGGCGGTCGCCCTGTCCCTCCCCTCGAACAGGTCGCCGATCAGCGTCACATTGAGAGACCCCAGCGCTGCTCCCCCCACCCCCTGCAGGAACCGCAGTCCGAGCAGAACGGTGAAATCCCGGGCGAAGAAGCAGGAGCTTCCCGCGACGGCGAACACGACGAGCGATGGAACGAGAATGCGTCTTCTCCCGTACCGGTCGGCGAAGACGCCGAGGATGGGCGTGAGAAAGACGCCCGGCAGCGTGAAAACGGTGATGAGCAGACCGACTTCCCTCGATGAGATTCCGAGCTCCCGGACGATTCTCGGAAATGCGGGCGTAATGCTGGAAGTCCCGAGAACGGCCATCAGCGTCACGGCATAGATGACCAGGAGGTTTTCGTCCCGGTAGAGCGGAGTGACTTTCCGGTCCCTGGCTGTTCCCGATTCCGTCGTGGTCAAGGAGAGATAGCTCGGCGGTCCTGGTCCGGGTGAACTGGTCGGGGCGACTGGACTTGAACCAGCGACCCCCTGCTCCCAAAGCAGGTGCGCTTCCGACTGCGCCACGCCCCGACATGTATGGATGAAAATAAGGTACATCCGCCCGCCGGAGGTGTCAAGCTGGCTGAGCTCAGGATGGGGTTTCCCCGTGCCCGGGAGCGGGAGGCACTCCTCCCGTCATGGCGTGGAGGAAGTCGACCGCCTTCCGGACGGCAAGGAACCGGTGGCTGAGTGCATTCTTCTCGTCCGGGGTCATTTCCGCGAAGGTCCGGTCCGAAGGGGGGTGATAGAAAACCGGATCGTAGCCGAAACCGGAGGAGCCTCTTCGCTCCGTGGTGATGAGTCCGTCGACCTGGCCCCGGAACAGCCGATCTTCCGCCCCCGGGACGACCAGTGCGATCACGCAGACGAAGCGAGCGGTTCTCTCGGGTTGCGGAACCTCCTCCATCCTCTCGAGAAGAAGGCTGCAGTTGTCGTCGTAGGATGCATCGGGACCGGCAAACCGGGATGAGTACACTCCGGGTGCTCCGTCGAGTGCATCGACGAAGAGTCCAGTGTCGTCCGCGAGAGCGGGAAGTCCGGTGTGAGCGGACGCCGCCAGGCCCTTGAGGAGTGCATTCTCTTCGAGCGTGGCGCCTGTCTCCTCGACCCCGGGGAACTCGGGGTAGGACGAGAGGTCGATCACCTCGATGCCGAGGTCGGCGACGAGCCCGGCGATCTCGGAGGCCTTGTCGGGATTTCCGGTGGCGACGAGGAGCTTCTCGATTGCTGTCATCGGCTGTCCTCGGCCGGAAATTTCCAGACCATGGTTCCCGTGACATCGAGCGCCCGCCGCTGGGACTGGATCAGCGTGCGGATTCCCTGCCGGGCGAGATCGATGAGCTCGGACAGCTGGTCTCCGGTGAACGGAATCCCTTCGGCGGATCCCTGGATCTCGACGAATTCGTCGTTCTCCGTCATGACGATGTTCATGTCCACGTCCGCCGCGGAATCCTCTTCATAGGCGAGATCCAGGAGTGCGGTACCTCTGACCATCCCGACGCTGACGGCACCGACGAATTCCCGGACGGCGATCTTCTGAGCGATTCCCTCTTCCAGCATCCAGCGGCAGGCGTCGTACAGGGCAACCAGCCCGCCGGTGATGGATGCGGTTCTCGTTCCGCCGTCGGCCTGCAGGACGTCGCAGTCTATCCAGACGGTCCGCTCTCCGAAGGAGTCGAGGTCCGTGACGGCCCTGAGGGCCCGCCCGATGAGACGTTGAATCTCGCTCGTCCTTCCGCTCGTGCGGCCCCTGACTGCGTCCCTCATCGAGCGGGTGGTCGTGCTTCTCGGAAGCATGCCGTACTCGGCGGAGAGCCAGCCCTTTCCCTGCCCCTTGAGAAACCGGGGAACCCCCTCCTCCACCGTGGCCGTGCAGAGAACCCTCGTTCTCCCGAAACTGATGAGACAGGAGCCCTCGGGATGGGAGAGGTAGTTCCGCTCGATCGCGATCGGTCTCAGATCCGCCTCGCCTCTTCCGTCTCCTCTGTGCATGTTCAGCTCCTCCCGTCGAGCCGTTTCATCGAAGCGATGATGTTCGAGGTGGAATACCCCTCGAGGTAGTCGATTCTCCGCACACTACCTCCCCACCCTTTCACCTCTTTTCCGCCGACGATGTCTTCCTCTCTCCAGTCCCCGCCCTTCACCAGGATGTCGGGTTTCAATGCGAGAATGATTTCCAGGGGAGTGTCCTGTTCGAATACTACAATGTAATCGACGGCGGCGAGCGCTGCAAGAACGAAGGCCCTGTCTTCTTCACTGAAGAGCGGGCGCCCGGCTCCTTTTATCCGCCTCACCGAGTCATCGCTGTTGAGACCCACGACGAGGATGTCAGCGAGCCGCTTCGCCTCGAGAAGGTACTGCACGTGCCCCCGGTGAATGATGTCGAAGCAGCCGTTGGTGAATACGACGACGCGCCCTCTTTCCCTGGCTCGTTCGAGAAGGCCGGCGAGCTCGGCGGCGGGACGGATCTTGTCGGAGCCGGAGATCATCTGGTTGTTCTGCCGTTGAAGAAATCGAAGTACTCGAGTATCTCCTGAGGGGTGATCGCCGCGACACCGACCCGTGACACTTCGACGCCCGCCGCGTAGTTGGCGATGATCGCAGCCTCCTTGCTCGTCGCGCCGACGGCGAGTGAGAGCGTGGCCGATGAGATCACGGTGTCCCCGGCACCGGAAACGTCGTACACTTCCCGGGCGACGGTCGGAATAGAGAAGCTGCCACCCCGCTGCCCGACGAGGAGCATTCCCTTTTCCCCTCTCGTGACCAGGAGATTCCTGCAGCCGATCCGTTTCCTGACCTGCCCGAGAAACTCCTCGTCACCGATCCGGTCGGCCGAGATCTCGCCGACGGCACCGAGCAGCTCCTTCTCGTTCGGCTTGAAGAGC
>CAZMKB010000391.1:0-2943 GCA_964566685.1 uncultured Gemmatimonadota bacterium
ACCTGGTGGCCCGCTCGATCCGGGGTGAGAACCGGATCGTGGCGACGTTCCTCGGGCAGGATGGCAAGCTGACCCAGGTCGACGACGTCTGGCGTCCGATCACACACTCGGAACGGCTGTCCTATGCAACGCCGGAAGCGGTCATCGCCGTCAACGACCGGACCTTCGAAGAGGGAGGAGTGCTGGTCGATCACGTCTCGCTGATCAAGATCCCCTTCGACGTGCACTTCGACAGGGAGTTGAAGCTCGAGGAAGGGGAGAACGCATACCGTGTCAGGCTCTGCATGCTTCCCTACGACGAGATGCCGGTCGGCGTGAATCTCGAGCTGCAGAGGCCTTCGGGGACCATCACCAGGAAGAACATGGAGCTCGACGTGACGCCGGAGCGATCGGAATTCGTGTTCACGATCGATGCCCGGGAGGAAGGATCGTACACGGCCGCGGTCGAGATCTACAATCCGCGCTCGGGAGCCACCCTGTTCCGGATCGAGGGGATCAAGGGATCCCTCTCATCCGAAGAAGACATCTTCCCGCCGGTGAATTCACTCGAGAGGCGCGACCTGATGTTCTTCCCCGTCGGCATCTCCGTCAAGGGCTACGAGATCGATGCGCTCGAAGGGAAGGGGATGGACGCAGTCCTCCTGAAGGACCCGGCCCCCGCCGATCTCGAGAGCGTCCTGAGCCAGGCGAGGGAAATAGGACTCGGCGTCATCGTCGAGCTCAACGGCACCGACTCGCTCCACCTGAGCGAGCGCGAGCTCTCGATCGTCGAGATCGCCCGGGAGTCGCCGGCCCGGGTCGGCTACTCGCTCCTCCCGGGCTGGGGACGGTCCGGCGAGAAGAAGAAGGCGCTCCTCAACGCCGCGCGCGAGCTCCGCGGGCTCGACCCGGAGTGCTGGATCTTCCTGCGCAGCTACCTTCCCGGACCGCTCGATCGAGAAGTGCTCGATGCCATCGATGTGCTCTTCATCGACCCGTTCCCGATCACGGAACCGGAGAAGCCGGTCTACACGATCGCCAACTGGATCGACAGGGCCCGCCGGGTGGCCGGTCCCGACCTGAAGTTCGTGTCGATCATCCAGGCCTTTGCCGGCTGGCCCTACGCCAAGCGGGAGCCGACCATGGCCGAAATGGAAGCACTGGCTGCGCTCTCTCTCAACCGGGGCGTCGACGGAATTCTCTTTCACACATTCTCGGCCGAGCTTCCCTTTTTCGACGATCCGGCATCGAGCAGCTGGGACATGCGGCGGTCCCAGGAGGTCAGAAACAGTATGGAGAAGCTCAGCAGGGAAGTCAAAGCTTTCTTCAGCCGTTTCGGAAAGCCGCGTGAAGTCGGCTTCCCGATCCAGTTCCTGCCGGAAGGGATGTTCGATATCGCCTGCTTCAGCGACGGCCAGTCGTTCTACATCCAGGTCGTGAACGTGACGCCGGTGGAGGCCGGTATCCGTGCAGTCTCACCGCTCTTCAACAAAGGTGATGTGATCGGCATCACGCCGGCCGGCGGCGCTATCATCTGCGGCGAGGGATTCTTCGAGGACACCTTCGAGCCGCACGCCGTGCACCTGTACTCGCTCGGCGCCCTCCTGCCATAGTGGCCCTGGACATAAATCTGGCATGAATTTTGACAATATAAGTCGTATTAATTTCTTCGTATGACGAGGGGGTGCCCGATGAAATCTTGTCGCTGCTTGCTCATGTTCCTGATCCTCTCCCTGAGTCCCGCTCTGCTTCCGCACGCCACAGCCGAAACCTACTGGGAACAGACGTCCGGTCCCGAGGGCGGGAACGTCAAGGTTCTTGCGACAGACCCATCCGGCCGGATCTGGGCCGGAACGAGGGGGATCTTCACCTCCGACGACGGAGGAGAGTCCTGGACGGAAGTGATGCACGATGAAATCATCCGCTCGATCGCCTTCGGGCCCGGCGGCGAGGTCTACGCCGGCAGCGAGTCCGGATACGTGTTTTTCAGCAGCGACACGGGAGAGACCTGGGAAAATATCCAGCCGGCCACCGACTCGAGAATCGCCGCGCTGTTCACCCAGGGCGCCGACACGCTCCTGGCCGGAACGGACGGCGACGGCCTCAACCGCACGACCGATCTCGGTGAGAGCTGGATGCGTGTCTCCTCGGGCCTCCGGGGCCTCGGCGTGAGATCCATCATGAAGGACGAATCGACGCAGTTCGTATTCGTTTCGAGCGACAGCGGCGTGTTCCGTTCCTCGGACGGCGGGGCAGGCTGGGCGAAGCTCTCGGGCGGGCTCGGACCGAGCGGTTCCCCGGTGAACGACATCGCCGCGAACAGCCGGGGGGATTTCTTCGCGGGGACCGAGGGCGGAGGGGTGTTCAGATCCACCGACAACGGCGACACCTGGGAGGACGTGAGCAACGACCTGTACGCCTACGTCGTGTGGAGCGTCGCAGTCGACGGGGATGATCGGATCTTCGTGGGTTCCATCAACGGTGTCTTCCTCTCGGAAGACGACGGTGAAACCTGGCAGTGGAGCAGCTCCGGCCAGGCCGGCATGTTCACGTGGTCGCTCGCGATCAGTGGGAGCGACGAGGTGTTCGCCGGGACGAACTGAAACGGCGTGTTCCGGTCCACGGACAGCGGCGCTACGTGGGCCGAAGCGAACCACGGCCTGATTGCGACGGACATCCTGTCATCCCTGGTGACCGGCGGAAACGAGCTGTTCGCGGGGACCGACGGGACGGGGCTCTTTCGAACCTCCGACGGCGGACAGAGCTGGAGCGAGGTCGCGTTCTTCGAAACCGACCCGAGCGTGTACTCGCTCGCTGGGGCAGAAGGCGGCTGCCTGTTCGCCGGGACACGGACGACGGTGTACCGATCGAAGGACGGCGGGGAGAGCTGGGTGGCGGCAAGCAGCGGCCTGCCGAACGGGACCGTCAGGTCGCTGAAGGTCCTTGGCGGAGGCGACATTCTGG
>CAZMKB010000392.1:0-2941 GCA_964566685.1 uncultured Gemmatimonadota bacterium
CCAAGGGCATGGGCGCGTGTTCAAGGCCATATTCCTCGACCGCCTCCTTCTCCGGGCGCTCCCGCCGCCGGGGCCAGTGCTCGGGCCCCCAGCAGGGGCGTGCGGTGACGCCCTCCCGGCCGATCTCGAGAACGGTGCCCATCGGCATGAGCGAGGCGCCCTCGAAGAGCGTCCGCTCGCCCAGGGGATAGCCGAATTTCAGGAACTGGTAGAGGTACCCCTCGTCGAGGGCGGGCCTGAATCCGGGAACGACCATGAAGGTCTTGAGTTCCGAGGCGAAATAGACGGTGTCACCGATCCGTGTCCAGTAGAGCGGCCGGAAGCCGAGCCGGTCGTTCACGACGACGAGCGTCCGCCTCTTCCTGTCCCAGACGAAGATGTTGTAGGTCCCGTTCAGGAGGAGACCGGTCCGGTCCCCCGCCGCCTGGTAGGCCCGCAGTGCGAGCTCCGATGGATTGGAGCTCTCGATCCGGTGTCCGTGCCTCCTCAGCTCCTCCTTCACCTCGCCGGCGTTGGTGATCTCCCCTTCGAAGAGCACCGCGAGCCCCGCACGATCGTCGGCGAACGGCATCGGCGCCAGGAGGCCTGTACGGGCGAGAACCGCCATCGCCATCCCGCCGGTCGCGAAGCGTACAGCCTGCTGATTGCCCGCGTGGACGATGAATCTTCCCATCTCGTCGACGATCTCCCGCTCCCCTGACACCGTGCCGGCGTGATCATCACCACCGAAACCGACGTATCCGCAGAATCCCGGCATGGCCACCTCACTCTCCGGTCGCGCCGCCGGCCGGACCGAAACGGCCCGCCCGGAGCGGCTCCAGAAGGAACCGGAACTTCCGGGGAACGACCTGGCGGGCGACGTCGAGGAGCTGTGCTTTCTCGCGCCCGAAGAGCGCCTCGAGCGAGAGGACCCACACGAGGAGGGCCACCGCCGCATCACTCGCGAGCCTGCCGGCGGAGGGAGCACCGAGATGATCGAGGACGAGACCGCGGTATGACACGACCCCCAGTGCCATGAGGACCGACGTCACGGCTGCCGGGAAGAGCCCCGCGTAGTACTTCCGGTCGGGGAGGGAGATCGTCGAGTTGGTGATCCTGACGATGACGGGGAAACTGGCGACGTAGACGACGAGGTAGCCGAGCGAAACGCCGGTGAGCCCGTGGGACATGCCGGCGAGTATTCCCGCGCCGAGCAGCGGCAGGAGGACGAGGTTCCACTTCAGCCCGAGGTCCCGCCGGCCCTTCGCGAGAACCACCGAACCGACGAGGGTGCCCACCGACTTGAGCATCCCGACCGCGAGCAGAATCCTGACGGGCACGACCGCCTCGATCCACTTCGTCCCGAACACGACGACGATGACGTCCCGGGCCGAAAGGCCCAGGAGGACCAGAACAGGGAAGGAGATCAGGGACAGGAGCCTGATCGTCCTCGTGTAGGCATCCCGGAGCCTGGCGTCGTCGTCCTGCATGAGGGAGAAGGCGGGGAACGTCACCCGGGTGATGATTCCCGACACCTTGTTGAGCGGGATCGTGATCAGGCGGTATGCCAGCGTGTAGATCCCCAGGAGGTGGGCTCCCAGGAACCGGCCGACGAGGAGGTAGTCGACGTTGGCGCCGAAGTGTCCCACCAGCCCGTTTCCGAGGACGCTCCGCGAAAACCGGAAGAGCTCCCCGAAGGCCCTCCTGCTCACCGCCCTTCCCGGCCGCCAGGGGTGCAGGATCCACATGAGCGACGACGACGTCGCCGTTCCGGCCAGGGCTCCCAGGACCAGGCTGAAGGGTCCGAAGCCGAGGAGCGCCAGGGCGATCGAAAGGCCCGCCGAGACCACGGTCGCCCCGATCTCCGCGACCGTCAGCTTTCTGAACTCGAGCCCGCGGGTGAGAAGCGCCCGGTGCATGCTGCCGGCCGGCCCCACCACGAACCCCACCGCCGAGATGACGACGATGGCCGAGACGATGTCCCTGCCGTAGAACCGTGCCAGCGGATCGGCGACCAGGGCCGCCGCGAGGAAGAGGAGGAAGCCGGTACCGATTGCGGTCCAGAAGCCGGTGTCCAGGTGTTCGCCGCGGAGCTCCCTGCGCTGGACGACGGCCGGTTCGATGGCGAGCCCGCTCAGCGTCCCGATGGCCTCGGTGAAGACGGCCGCCATGCCGACGAGTCCGAAGTCCTCCGGAAACAGGAGCCTGGCGAGTGCGATGGTGACGCCGAACTGGACGAACTGGACGATGGTCTGCGACAGCCCGGTCCATGCGAAGCCCGAGACTGCTCTTCTCCCGATGGATTCCTTCAGGGTATCCACGTGATCATCCGCCTCTCTCGAAATTCCCGGAAGCTTCCTTTCCAGCCGGCCGGGGACGTGTGCGCCGGTGACGAAAGTACGACAGGACACCGTCGATCACCCGGTCACGATCGGCCGGGAGGAGCCCCGGATAGATCGGCAGCCTGAGGAGACGGTCGCACACGTACTCCGTGACCGGAAGTCTCAGCTCCCCGGTCCCCAGATGCCGGACGGCGAAGGGCGACCGGTGGAGCGGCACGAAGTGAAACGTGGCCTCTATTCCCCGCTCCCCGAGGTGCTCGATGAGACCATCCCGCTCGGCCCGGGAGCGTGCAATGAGATAGAAGATGTGCCAGTTGGAACTGGCGTGCCGGGGGACGGCGCAGAGCCTGAGAAGCCCGCGCTCCGCGAGGGGCGACAGCGCATCCCGGTATCCCTCCCAGATCTCTTTCCGCTGGGCGTGAATCAGGTCGATCTTCTCGAGCTGGACCTTCAGGACGGCCGCCATCACCTCGGACAGGACGTAGCTGCTTCCCTTCGAGACCCAGGTGTACTTCTCGACCTCCCCGCGGAGAAACGCCGACCTGTTCGTCCCCTTCTCCCGGATGAGCTCCGCCGCACGGGCCGTCTCGTCGCTGTCCGTGACGAACGCTCCCCCCTCG
>CAZMKB010000393.1:0-2928 GCA_964566685.1 uncultured Gemmatimonadota bacterium
TCTTCATGCGTCACTCGTGCTTTGTCCGTTCACCTTCTCTGCGGGACCTGTTGAAGTCCCGGAACCGAGAAAGGGAAGAAGACGTGATGTCGGGCGGCGCTGTTTTGCGGTCGAATACAAACAATCGCCGACCGTTACCGCTCTCCGATATTACTCGGCTGACTTCCCGTTCTTACTGCCGTTCCCGACTTCCAGGCGGTTTCTCACCCGGACGGCTCCGCCCTCCCTCGCGTTCTCGTCGGCTTTTCTCTTCTCCAGCACGGATGAGACGGTCCCTGTGAGCGTCGCCACTCCGTCCTCGACCAGAGCCTCCACGCCGTCATCGTCGACGAAGGGGCTCCACATCAGCTCAGAGCGGATGTTCCCGAGGATTTCATCATCATTCTGCCGGGTTTCCGGCGACAGGAACTTTAGCCTGTTCGCGACCTCGACCACCCCTCGAAGCTTTGACACCACTTCTTCGGCGTGATTCCGTTCGAAGTAGGAGTCGACGGTACCGTACAGGTACACTCTGCCGTTTCGCACCATGACGGCGATGTCATGCCGCTCCACATAAGGATCCCTGTCCAGAGCGTTTTTGACGATGGTCCGGAGCTCATCATCCTCGGGGACCTTCTCCGGACGGACACTCAGGAAGTTGTTCACCTTCCACACGCCGACGGTGTTACGGGCGGTTTCCGCGGCAGCCCGTTTCGCCCCGAGGCTCTTCACCGACCCGGTGAGCGTGACCGCACCCGCTTCGACACGTATGCCGGGATTGAACGACGAGATCCGGGGATCGTAGAAGAATGCGTCACGTATCGCCCGCTCGATCTCCCCGTCGGGGATGTCCACCGCCGGATGCGATCGTCTCAGCCTGCTCACCTTTTCCGGGTCGACGACGAGATCACGCACGTCGACCGATCTGACGCCGCGCACCCACGCATCGTTGCGGGCCCTCGTCCTTTCCGCGGCGATGATGTCATTGTATATCTCATCGTCCGGCCGCTCGATGGGGGCGACGTCCAGGCGGTCGATGACCGACCGGACGCCTCTTGTGGTTCTCGCTATCTCGACAGCACGGTCCCGCGCCAGAAGATGATCGACCGTGCCGGACAGCTCGACGATTCCTTCGTTCGTTTCGACATCGATGAGGTGTGCGGAGAGTGACTCGTCCGATGACAGCCTGGCTATGATTCCAAGGGTGATCTCGGCATCATCGAAGCCACCATTCTCCTGCGCCCCGGCGACGCCGTCCGTCACGAGCACAGAACCCGAAACCAGAAGGATCGTGATGATCGCGACAATCGGATTCGGCAGTCGCCCGTACGGTCCGCGGTGGGATCCTGTTCTTCTTTCAATCATGACGGTCCTCCTGCTCCTCGGTTTTCGATCATGAAACAATGTCATCATACGCCGGAAGGCGGTTCTCTCCATCGAATTCCCTTACAAAACAACATCTGTGCCAGCGGGGGCTGTGAGGAAACCAACCTCTTTCATATCATGAAGATAGGCCTTGTTCACCCCATGGTAGACCACCCCCGGTAGCGGTTTCGAGACCCCGGCGCACGAGGGTGTGGGCAGGTTCGGTACACATGCCTCGTTTCCGACGCCGGAGCTTATGAAGAAACGGTACAGGAGAAGCGCCATGGCCCGCCGTCCCCGGTCGGACCCAACTTTTCCCGCCCCCTGGACATGCCTGATTTCCACCGGGAGGATCGGGATTCCGGCGGAGCGGGTTGACGTCCAAGTTGCCTGTGCATATATGGTTGGAGGAAATCGCCACGCATGAACATCAGATGCCGATGCCCCTTCCTCGAAGTGACCGGGATACGCTGTGTATGGTATGCATCTTGTATTCTTTCCTTCTCGGACGAAACTCCTCTTCCTGGAGCAACAGGGACAGAGCATCCAGCGAAGCACCGCGGCAAGCGGAGAGACAGAGCGGGATATATTCATATTTCACGGGTTGACACGCAGGTTTCACCGGAAAGGGGGAGGCTGATGTTCGGGAAAAGGATTTCTCTGTTCACTTTGTTCGGATTCGAGGTGAAGATCGACCTGAGCTGGCTCGTTCTGGGACTTCTCATCACCTGGACGCTCGCTGCGGGGGTCTTCCCGCACTACTACGAGGGTCTCTCGACGTCGACCTACTGGCTCATGGGTGTGGGCGGAACCATCGGCCTCTTCCTTTCGATCGTCTTCCACGAACTCTGGCACTCTCTCATCGCCAGGCGATACGGCCTCCACATGAAAGGCATTACGCTGTTCATCTTCGGCGGGGTGGCGGAGATGACCGAGGAGCCGCCGAGCGCGCGTGCGGAGCTCGCCATGGCGCTCGCCGGACCGATTTCCAGTATCGTGCCGGCAGTCGTCCTCTTCGTACTGGTGAAGGGCGGCGAGACCGCCGGTGTGTCCACGACGGTCACCGGCGTCGTCGAATATCTCATGTACCTCAATCTCATCCTCGCCGGCTTCAATCTCGTGCCGGCCTTCCCGCTCGACGGGGGGCGTGTTCTCAGGTCCATCCTGTGGTCCTGGAAGAACAATCTGAGGTGGGCGACGGGCATTGCCTCGAAGATAGGCGGCGTCTTCGGGCTCCTGCTGATCTTTCTGGGCATCTTCGCCATTTTTTCGGGGAATCTTATCGGAGGCCTCTGGTGGTTCCTGATCGGCATGTTCATGCGCAATGCTTCGCAGATGTCCTACCAGCAGATGCTGGTCAGGCAGACGCTCGAAGGGGAGAGCGTCAGGAGGTTCATGGCGACCGAGCCGGTCTCGGTTTCTCCTTCCACCACGATCGAGGAGCTCATCGAAGACTACGTGTACCGGCATCACTACAAGATGTTTCCTGTTGTCGAGGGAGACGAGCTCGTCGGCTGCGTCACCATCAACCGGATAAAGGAGATTCCGAAGGAGGAGAGAAGACGGAAGACCGTCGGTGAGATC
>CAZMKB010000394.1:0-2928 GCA_964566685.1 uncultured Gemmatimonadota bacterium
TTCGGGATGCATCGGTGGCCGAATACGAGCGTATTTATGTCTAGGGCCACTAAGGCCGTTCGAGGAGAGCGTTGAGGAGGATGCGCGAGGCTTCCCGGGTGTCTTCGATCAGCTGCTCCTTCTTCTGCTGAAAGAAGGAGTGGAGGATCGCGGTCGGGATGGCGACGAGAACTCCCGCGAGAGTGGTGCCCAGTGAGCCGGAGATGCCGGCGAGGATACCGCCGGCTTCGGCGCTCGAAGAAGCGAGCACGTTCATAACCCCGTAGATGGTCCCCGCGACACCCAGGAGTACGGCCACTTTCGAGAGCATCGGCAGGAGGCGGAGCCCTCTTCCCAGCGCGGGAAGCAGACCGAGAGATTTCTCGTCCATCGCCCTCCTGATGACTTCCTCCTTGCGAACAATGTCGGGTGACACGCTGAACGTGATCTCGGACGGCGTGTTCCTCATGGCGAGCTGTTCGTTGTGGTTGAAATTGTTGTTGAATGCGTGGAGGCCGGCCCCGAGAATCCGGCAGAGCGCCGCCTCCGACCGGTCGCAGAGTTCCATGGCACCGTCGAGCTCCCGCGCCTCGATGCAGATCAGGATTTCCTTGACCAGCTCCTGTTTCCTGACGTTGTTCTTGATGTAGAGCAGATAGATGCGATGGGCGACGAGGGCGGCGATGACCGCGGAACAGAGTAGAATGAGGTACAGAAAGATCCCGCCGTTCGACGATGCGATTACCTGCATGATCTCTCGAATTCTCCCGGAAAGGATCGAACCGGATCAGAGCGTGAGACCCGGTTGAATCGGTCATTTTGCCGCTCTCGAAGGGTCGAGACGAACAATCATGGCAGAATATGTTCCGGGATCTGTGTCCTGTCAAGATTTTTCGTCCGGGAGGTGATTGACGAGCGCTCAGGTGTTTCACTCCATCGCCGGTGTGCATTGACAGAGCATCGGCCGGCCTGTATTATTCCGTTGAGTTTGTGAGGATTCGAGCGGCCGTGACCCGGCACGAGCAAAGCGGCCTCCTTCCTGTGAGGGTGTATGGAAAGGAACCTGGAAGCATCCGAACTCAAGCATCGCGGGTTGCTTCATCTCATGCGCGAGGAGTACGAGGAGGCGATTGATGACCTCACACGGGCCGTCGAGCTCAAACCCACCTACCCCGATGTCAACAACGCCCTGGGGATTGCTCACTTCTTCGGCGGCTCCCGTGAGATGGCGGCGCAGTACTTCAACAGTGCGTGCGAAATCAATCCCGGGTACCTCGAAGCACACCTGCATCTGGCCTACACCCTCATCGAGATCGGTGACGTCGGTACGGGAGTGGCCCTCCTCGACGATTTCCCTTCTCTCACCGGCGGAGGAGGGGCGGCAGCATTCGATTCGGGCAGGGTGTCGATCTGCCGGCTCCACACCCGGCTCGGAGAGATGTACGAGAGGAGAAACGAGCTTCCCGAAGCGCTGGCTGAGTACAGGAAGGCGGTCAGGATCCAGCCCGGCTTCCTCGACGTCATGCTGAAGCTCGCCAGGATCTACGCCAGGCTGGACCTGTACGAAGATGCACACCGGGAGTTCGACAGGATCCTCCGGATGAACTCCGAGTACGACGAAGCACACATGGAGCTCGGTCTGCTCCACCTTCGTGAAGGAAACTTCGAGGAAGCGCGGAAACACTGGGAGAAATGCCTCGGCAGTGAATTGCACGCACTCCGTGCGCGGTTCTATCTGAAGAGGCTGATACGGGGGGAGCTGAGAGGCGGGCGGGAAAGAGGAACATGAGCATTCCACCGAGAGATTTTCTGCTCCCTCCTGCCGTGCTCACCGCCATCCTGCTCCTCTGCTGCTCTCTCGGCTCGCACGAGAAGCGCGGGGACTCGTACTTCGAGAAAGGCAGGTACCGCGACGCCCTCGCCGAGTATCTCATCGCCCGCCGGGAGAAACCTTCGTCCACAGAGATCCTGTTCAAAGTCGGCGTGGCCGCCACCCGGACGGGTGACATGGCAATGGCCACCGCTTATTACGACACGCTGCTCGCGATCGACGCCTCCCGGAAAGAGTGGATCGTCAGGGACCTGTTCCAGTTCGGGCTGAAGAGTCTCGAAGAGGGAGACGTGACATCGATGACCGAATCGTTTCAGACGATCCTGGATCTCGACTCCACCCACAACCTCGGCGAGTCGTTCTATCCGCTCGCCCGGGCCTACCGCGAATCCGGCCAGTTTCAGCGGGCGATCCGCGCTTATCTGAAGGCACTCTCGTTCGCGCCGGATTCCCCCGAGGCCACCGATGTGCTCTTCGAGCTCGCCCGGTGTTACGAGGAGATCGGGCGCTACAAGGAAGCGATCGCCTACTATGAAGATTTCATCGAGAAACAGGGAGGCCCGCCCGGCCACGAGGTCCTCTGGCACCTGGGGAACACCGCCTACCTGCTCGCAGAGGAACTCTACTCCACGGGGAACCTCGAGGAGGCCCGAGAGTATCTTCTCATGGTGATCGACATCGGACAGCCGCAGGTTCTCATGATCGACGCCCGGTATCTGCTCGGGGAGATCTCCTATGCGAACGGGGAGTTCGAGCAGGCGCTCGACGAATACAACGAGGTGGTCAAGCTCGATCCGGCGCGGACGATGCAGGTCACCGTGAAGAGCCTCGAGCGGATACGGGAAATTCGATACGGTACGGGGAAATGACACTGAGGTCGGGTATCGCAATCAGCATATGCGTGCTTCTCTCTGCCTGCGGCCAGAAGAACCTGCCGGAGGAACAGACAGCCGCGGGACTCTACGAGAAGGCCGAGGAGCGCTTCGAGGACGAGGACTACTTCGAAGCGGTGGAGCTCTACCAGCGGATCATATTCGAGTATCCCGGGAGCGAATACGTGGAGCGGGTGCGGTTCAGGCTCGGAGACGTCCACTTCGCCGCCGGGGACTACCTGCTCG
>CAZMKB010000395.1:0-2918 GCA_964566685.1 uncultured Gemmatimonadota bacterium
GGGCATCGAGAACGGGGATGCCGTCCGTATCGAGACGAAGCGCGGCAGTGTCGACATGTACGCCTACGTCACGGACGACATCGTGGAAGGGGCGGTCGAAGCCAGCGCCATGGGGGGAGGCCCCCGCGGCCCTCGAGCGTGGCGGAAGGCCTGCGTGAACGACCTCACCGACCTCGACCGGTACGACCCCATCTCGGGTTTCCCGGTCTACAAGGCACTGCTCTGCGACGTCAGGAAGGTGAAGGCCGGCGGCGTGGCCGCCGTTCCGGGCCAGGGTCAGTACGAGCTCGAGGAGGACGTCCGGGAGAAGGAGTCGCGGGAGAAATCGTACTTCGATCACAACGCGACGAGCCCCATGGCCGAGGACGTGAAGCGGGTCATGGTCGAGTTCATGGATCATTACGGGAATCCTTCCAGCATCTACGGGAGCGGAAAAGAGGCGAAGACGGCCATCGAGAAAGCGCGCCGGAGTGTTGCACTCCTCATCGGCACCACCGCACGACGGATCACGTTCACCGGCGGCGGTTCGGAAGCCAACAACCTCGCAATCAAGGGCGCCGCTTTCAGCACGGGCGACGGCAAAAGGCACATCGTGACGAGCTCTGTCGAACATCCGTCGGTTCTGAATGCCTGCAGGTGGCTCGAGCAAAACGGATTCACGGTGACCTGGCTGCCTGTCGACGAAACGGGGCGCGTCGATCCGGATCTGCTCGAGGACAGTATCACGGAAAAGACGTGCCTCGTCAGCGTCATGGTGGCAAACAACGAAACCGGATCGATACAGCCGATTTCCGAACTGTCGGAGATAGCGCACCGGCAGGGCGCGCTCTTTCACGCCGACGCCGTTCAGGCAGTGGGAAAGATTCCCGTCGACGTCGATGCTCTGGGCGCCGACCTGCTGACGATGTCCGGTCACAAGTTCCACGGTCCCAAGGGAATCGGGGTCCTCTACGTCCGGAAAGACGTGGAGATCGAGCCCCTGGTCAGCGGCGGTCACCAGGAGAGAGGGCTCCGGGCGGGTACGGAGAACACGCTCGGCATCATCGGCCTGGGGGAAGCCGCCCGGATGGCCATGGACACGATCTCCGGCATGGACCGGGTGAAGCGCATGCGGGATGACCTGGAGGAGCGAATCCGATCCCTCGTTCCCGGGGTGAAATTGAACGGCCATCCGGAAGAACGCCTGCCCAACACCCTGAATCTCACCATCCCCGGCGTCCGGGGGGAATCGCTGGTCCTCGCTCTCGACCGGCAGGGGTTCGCCGTCTCCTCGGGGTCGGCCTGCCGGGCCGGACGACCCGAGCCGTCGTATGCCCTTATCGCCATGGGGCTCTCGGAACAGGATGCCCACTGTTCCCTCAGGTTTTCCCTGGGACGGGGGAACACTTCGGAAGAAATAGAAAGTCTCGCCGGATCGATAGAGGCCGTTCTCAAAAAGAGCGGGGATTCGATCCGGTTCGTTTCCTGTCGCTGATTACATGAACCGGAAACCCTCGAAGGAGGTTCTCATGGTACCCTCGCCGGCCGCGGAAGGCGGCAGCACGGGCACGAAGACACTTCGGATCGTCAACCTTCTCGACGAAGATTACGGCGACGACATTGCGCAGGACATCCTGGAGGGAATGAGCACAGAGGAGAAGTACATCCCGAGCAAGTACTTCTACGACGAGACGGGATCCCTGATCTTCGAAGAGATCTGTCGCCTGCCGGAGTACTATCCGACCCGCACCGAGATGGCAATCCTGGCGCAGGCGGCGGGCGTCCTGATGGAAGACAGTGCCGGCATCGACCTGATCGAACTCGGATCGGGTTCGGACAGAAAGGTGAGAATGCTCCTCGATGCGGCCGGCGAGTCCCGGCGGGCGAGCATGCGTTACATACCGGTGGACATCAGCGAGTCGGCTATCGTCAGAGCGTCGGAAGATCTGTACGATTCCTATCCGGAGCTCGAAGTGGTCGGTGTCGTGGCCGACTTCACGCGGTTGACGAAATTCCTGGAAAGCGGTCGCCGGAAGATCATCTGTTTTCTCGGAAGCACCATCGGAAATCTCACCGAGGACGAGAGTGTGTCTCTGTTCCGGCACTACTCGGCATGCATGGATCCCCCCGACTCGATCCTGGTGGGTTTCGACATGGTGAAAGAGACCGGCATCATCGAACCCGCTTACAACGACAGTGCGGGAGTCACCGCGAGATTCAACAGGAACATCATGCTCGTCGTCAACAACGAGCTCGATGCCGATTTCGATCCCGACGACTTCGATCATCTGGCGTTCTTCAACAGGGAAATGAGAAGGATCGAGATGTACCTGGTGGCGAAGCGGGACCTCATGGTGAACGTCGCCTCCCTCGGGATCGACATCCTATTCAGAGCGGGTGAGAGAATTCACACGGAATACTCGAGGAAGTACACGGAGGAGAGCATTCGTCGCCTGGCATCCGATGCCGGGTTCGAGGTGCGGAGCCGCTTCACCGATTCACGGGGATGGTTCTCCCTGGCCTCACTGGGCCGGAAACCGCAGGGGCTGTGAGGGCGCGCGAAGCTCGTCCCTGACGGAGAAAACCGGGGTGTCCACCGCAATCGAACCGGGACGCTCATGCTCGAACTGACTGATGTATCCAGATCCTTTCAGGGGAAAACGGCGGTCGACCGGCTCTCCCTCTCGATCAGCAGGGGCTCAACCATTGTGCTCATCGGGCCCAGCGGCTGCGGAAAGTCGACGATCCTCAGGTTGATAGTCGGGCTCCTCGAACCCGATGACGGCAGACTAAAATTCGACGGCACTCCGGTGACCGGAGAGTCGGCGGAATCCCTCCGGCTGAGGATGGGCTACGTCATCCAGGAGGGGGGTCTGTTTCCGCACTTCGACCTCTTCGAAAATACTGCTCTCATGGCCCGGCACATCGGCTGGGACTCC
>CAZMKB010000396.1:0-2856 GCA_964566685.1 uncultured Gemmatimonadota bacterium
GAAGAAGGCGGTGGACATGGTCGGCCAGAGCACGATACCGCTTCTTCTGATCGTCCTCGGCGTGTTCCTGTCACGGACCCGGAGGATTTCCCTCGGCCGGACGGCCAGGGGGGTGCTCCTCCGCCTGGGGACGGGATTCGCGATCGGGGTGGCGGTCGTCTCACTCTTCGGCGTGGAGGGAGTCACCGGGAAGGTCATCCTTCTCTACTCGCTCATGCCCTCGGCCATTCTCACCACCGTCCTCGCCGACAAGTACGGCGGCGACCCCGAGACGATCGCGGCCGTCGTCTTCACGACGACGATCCTGAGCCTCGTCCTGATACCGGTGCTCCTGGCCGTGTTGGGATGACATTCGCGGGGGCGTGGTCGGGAAGAGGCCCGCGCTCGTCTCACTGGAGGTAGCCCAGGGCCCGCAGGTGCTCCTTCAGGTACTCGGGGATATCTTCGGGGATCTCTTCGTCACCCTTGCTCTTCATGTACCCCCGGTAGAGCTGCGCCTTGCCGGCGAGAGCGTCCGGCGGCATCCGGTCATCCTCGACCCACCCGCGCTCGGTCGACCTCCACCCCCGGACGAACTCACCTTCTTCGAAGAGGTACTTCCGGCCGCCGGCGATGACCACCACGTCGTCCCGCAGGGAACCGTACACCGCGACCGTGTCCCGGGATGACGCACCGGCCGGAGTCCCGGACCAGGGTCTCGGGTACGGAATACCCGGCGGCAGCATCGCTCCTCCCGGCGGAAGGAAGGGTTCGCGCGAGAGGAGGGACGCCTCGTTCAGGTCTTCCCGGAAGGACGTTCCGACGAACGGCAGGGAACCGTCGCCGGCGAAGGCGCTGTCGGATCCCCCGGCCACCAGGTCACAGATGGTGTGCGGAATGTCGGCCAGGCTCACCCGCGGCCAGAACCGCTTTCCCCGCCACGACTCGTCGAGCAGGCCCGGAGACCACCACAGGATGACCGGCACGTTGATGAGACGCTCGTCCAGACTGCAGGAGTGGCTGAAGAGTCCGTCCTCGCCGAACAGCTCGCCATGGTCCGATACCAGGAAGAGGTAGGCATTGTCGAGCGACCTGTTCCGGCGCATCGTGTCGATGAGCCTGCCGAGCTGGGCATCCAGGTACTCCGTCTCCGCGACGTACAGCTCGCGGAGGATCTCCACCTCGCGGTCCGTGAACCTGTCTTCCCGTACCCGGCCGGCCGCCTGGTCCCGCAGCATCTCCTGGAATTTCGCGCTGAGCGTCCGCCACGACGATCCGGAGTCGCGGAAGAGCTCCTCCCGGATCTCCGGTGTCGCGGAGTACGGCCAGTGGGCCTCCATGAAATTCAGGAGCAGGAACAGCGGACGGCTGCTGTTTCCGCGGATGAAGTCGGTCGCCATGTCCACCACCGACTCGGCGTCGACCTTCGCCTGGCGGATGTGGAGCCATTCCGAGAGCTCGTCTCCCACTCCGGCCAGGACCGAAGCCCGGAACAGGTACCAGATCAGCTTCTTGTTGAAGAGCAGGTGGTCCTTCTTCAGGTGCATGATGCCGATGTCGCGCTCAGGTTCCCCCACGAAGTCGAAGTGCTCGGCGTAGCCGAAGTGCCGGGAAATGAGCTTGTTTGCTGACACCGCCCCCGTCACGTACCCGTGATCGGCCAGAATCCCCGGCAGGGACACGAGATCGGAAGGAACACTCGCCACCTGGAGCCGGACTCCGTGGTGGGGAGGATAGACACCGAACACCATGCTGGCGTGCGAGGCCGAAGTGTACGGAACGGGTGTCCACGCATCCTCGAACACGATCCCTTCACGGGCCATCCTCGATACCGTCGGGTGGAGGCTGTCATCCGTGTGGTACGGATCGAGCACATCACGGCGCATCGTGTCGAACACCACGAGAAAGACGCTGGGGTACTCCTGCGTGCCCGGCGTGCCTGCCGGGACATCCTTTTCCACGCGCATCGCCGCCGGTGACGGGATCCTCACGGCCCAGAGGACGGCGATGAATACCATCATGAGAACGGCCAGCGACCAGGCGGCGCTTCTCTGCCGGACCGAGGGTGCGGTCGCCAGATGGAGGAGGAGGAAGAAGAACAGGCTCAGGACGACGACGAGGACCAGGAGCCCGGGTCCCGAGGGAGGTTCCTCGAGGGCTTCCGGGGCACCCCGTACGGCCAAAAGGAGCGCGTTCAGGAGCATGGGAGCCATCACGATCAGGACGGTGAGGACATCCTGAAGCCGGCTCCTGACCGGAAGAAAGAGCTTCCTGAAGACTGCCGCGAAACCGGCGGAGATGAAGGCCCAGAGGAGTGCCCACAGGAGGAACACGGAGAGGGTGAGCTTCGGAAAGGCGTAGACCGTCCGGAGCTCGTGCGGAGCGAAGAACACCGCCTCGGCGAAGAGGGCGGTGAGGATGAATACGACGAAGAGCAGGAAGAACATGGATGCACTCCTCCCGGTGATCCCGACGCAATCAAAAGTAGCACACGCGCCCGCAGTTGTCAAACCCGCCGCACGGACCGAGGAGCTTTTTCCCGGGATGGGTCGCTGAGCATCCTCGCAATAGCTACAATTGCACCAGCCGCACCTGGTCCAATCCAAGGGAGCAACCTTGACGAAATTCCTTCTCGAAAGGATGGATTTCACTCGTGCAGAAGGATTGGGGCTCGCTGGGTAGTGTGTAACTGACCCCAAGAACCTGCTGCTTTTGGGGGCTGGAGACAGGTGCAAGAGAGGGGTCTTACATGCTTGAGGGGCGTTAGTCAAACAACACCATGGACTTGCGTCAACAGGAAGGCTCTATCTCTGAAACTCCTGTCCAAGAGTTCGCGAACCTGGTGATATCTGTCCACCCACTCTCTGACTTTTTCTT
>CAZMKB010000397.1:0-2840 GCA_964566685.1 uncultured Gemmatimonadota bacterium
AAGAAGCGCTGGCCCAGAAGAGGTGGGAGATGACCCACGCCGAGGAGTTCTTCGAACGGCACCCCGAGCTGAAATCAGAAAGTGGAGGCATGGAATAATCCACCGTCACCGGCCGGGTCCCGGGCTACTTCTGCAGAACGAGCTTCCGGACGATGCTCTCCTCCGCGGTGTCGAGGCGCATGAAGTACACACCCGAGCTCATCTCTCTCCCGTCGTCGTCTCGTCCGTCCCAGACGACCCGATGAGGTCCGGGATCGAGCTCTCCGTCGACGAGCGTCCTGACATGGCGCCCCCGAAGATCGTGGATGCGCAGCGTCACGTGCCGCCCCGCGGCGTCCTCTTCCGGCACCTCGATGGAGATCGTCGTCATCGGATTGAACGGGTTGGGATAGTTCTGAGAGAGGGCATACGTATTCGGAACCGGCGCCCCTCCGGGTATCTCTTCTTCGACCCCGGTCGGTGAGTAGGTTTCGAGGACCAGCAGCCCGCAGTCGGACTGTGCCACGCAGATGTACGCTCCGTAGAGGGCGACCCCGTTCGCGTCGACACCGGATTCGTAGTAGGCGATTTCCTCGGGCTGAACCGGATCAGCGACCGAAATGATCCTGATGCCGCCGGCGCTGCCCGCCAGGTAGAGGTTCGTTCCCTCGACCACCACCTTGCGCGCCATCCCGTTTCCCGTCCAGGATCCCACCTCGACCGGATTCGACGGATCGGCCACGGAGATCACACACAGGTCCTCCGTGCCGTCGGCGACGTAGGCGTATTCTCCCAGCACGAACACGTCGGTCGCGTTGCCCGGTGTGTCCAGGAATCCGACCTCGACCGGATTTGCCGGATCGGCGACGGAGATTATCCTGAGGCCCTGATCGTCATCGGCCACGTACGCGTGAGTTCCCGACACGGCGACACCTTCGGCATATCCCGGCGTATCACAGAAGCCGACTTCGACCGGAGCTGAAGGATCGGCGACCGATATCACCCGCAGTCCTTCGTCCTCGGCCGCCACGTAGCCGTAGGCGCCGTCGACCACGACGTCCCTGGCCCAGGCTGGAGTCTGGTAGAATCCCACCTCTGTGGGATTCGACCGATCGGCGATGGATACGACCGTCAGGCCCATGGACCAGTTCGCGACGAAGGCATGGTCCCCCCGGACATCGATACCCTCCACGTATCCGGTGAGTGCGAGCGCAGCAGTCTCGGCCGGACTCGCCGGATCGGCGATGGAGATGACCCGGAGACCGTCGTTCCAGACCGTGGCATAGGCGTACTGGCCTTCGACCTCCACGCCGGTGAACCAGTCGCCCGTGGAGTAGGTCCCGGCGAGGGCGGGATTCGCCGGATCTGCCACCGAGATGATCCGCACGCCGGCACCCCCGTCCGCCACGCACGCGTGTGAGCCGGCCAGGTCGATGTCGGAGGCAAACTCGTTCAATCCGAGATGGCCGACCTCGACGGGATTCGACGGATCGGCGATCGAGAGAACGGTGAAGCCGCTGTATCCGTCCGCGAGGTAGGCGTAATCAGCCTCGACGGCGACCGCCTCGACACTGCCCTGTGTGTCGAACACGCCCAGTTCCACCGGATGAGCGGCGCCGCGGGATCGGCGATGTCGAGGACAGAGATCCCGCCACCCGCACCCTGGAACACGAGATCCCTCGTTTCATCGGAGGCAACGGCCAGAGATTTACCAAAAGGCCAGATGCCGACCATGCGGACACCGAGAGAGTCGACGAGGATCCCGGATCCCTCGAGTCCGGCCGGGAGCGGATGTTCCGTGCGTGAAGGTTCGGGAGTCGCGGCGGCGGGCGACAGTGCCGCGGCGACCACGAACAGGAGAAGCATTCGCAATCCTGTTTTCATTCCATTCCTCCATGGATGTCGTTTTCACGTTCGAAACGCCGGGAGCTCTTCATTCGCCGGACTCATCGCACCCCGGCGTCCTCTCGAAAAACGGATCCTCCATCCGATCGGAGCGTCCGACCCCGTCCCCGATGACGAAGGATGACGGATCAGTGGAGTACCTTGGCAAGAAACGGACCGCTTTGTTGGTTCGGACCGGTAAGAGGCGGGCGATCAGTCGAATTCGGACAACCGGGATGCCGCCTGGCTCTTCAGGAGCTCGTTCGCCGAAGGCGATCCGAGGACGGCCTGGTAGTGAAGCCGGGCTTCACGGGGTTCGCCGCGCTGCCGGGAGAGCTCTCCCAGGAGATACCGGGCTCCGGCGTGCCCGGGATCGGTCTCGACGATGGTGGAGAGCTCCCGCATCGCTTCACCGGGCTGCCCCGAACGAAGGAGCATCCGGGCCAGGTTGAACCGGGCTGAGACAGAACGAGGATCCACTTCGAGAGCACTCGCGTACCAGGACACGGCGCGATCGGCTTCACCGGCGGCAGCAGCGAGGTTTCCGAGCTCGACCATCGCCGGGGTGAAGGACCGATCCGCTTCGAGCGCCGCTTCGAACTGCCGGCTCGCCTTCTCCTTCATGCCGAGCCTGGTGAGAACCTTCCCGTGGGAAAGCAGAAGCCGCGGCGTGGGATTCCCCAGCTCGAGAGCCCCGGCGAGCGCCCTCTCGGCGCTCCGGTCGTCCCCCAGGATCTCGTGGATGCCCGCAACGGCGATGTAATATTCAGGCTCGAGAGGGTCGAGCTCGATCGCCTCCGCATAGTAGTCGAGGGCACGCCGGTAGTCTTTCATGTGAAAGTGGAGGTTCGCCAGGTTCCGGTACGGAGTGGCGAACGCCTTTCCGTACTCGATCGCCTCGAGAAAACGCGAACGGGCGGCTGCGGTGTCGCCCCGATGGTAGTGGATCGCTCCGATCATGTTGTGGACGAAAGCAT
>CAZMKB010000398.1:0-2801 GCA_964566685.1 uncultured Gemmatimonadota bacterium
CGGATGGGGCCTCGAAAGCTCCTGGCAGCCCTCGAGCGAGGTTCCCGGAACGCCGTCATGGTGTCGGTCGCCTGCGCGGCGGCCGGCATCATCGTCGGCGTGGTGAGCCTCACCGGCCAGGGCCTTCATTTCTCGAGCCAGGTCCTCGAGCTCTCCCTGAACATCAAGCTCATCGCCATCATCCTCATCGGCCTGACCTCCCTGGTGCTGGGGATGGGCCTTCCGGTCACCGCGAGCTACATCGTCCTCGTGACCCTGGCGGGACCGGCCCTCCTGAAAATCGGCGTTCCCATCATCGTCACCCACATGGTCGTCTTCTGGTACTCGCAGTTTGCCAACGTCACTCCCCCGGTGGCCCTGGCCAGTTTCGCCGGGGCCGGCGTGGCCGGGGGGAATCCGATGCAGACCGCGTTCACCTCGTGCAAGTTCGCGGCGGGGCTCTACGTGGTGCCCCTGGTCATGGCCTACCGCCCCCTGCTCGGCGGGGCGGCGTGGTGGGAAGTGGCGACAGCGATGGCCTCGACGGCGGCCGGGCTTGCCGCCTTCGCCATCACCCTCGACCGCTACCTCTTCCGGCGCACCTCCCTCACGGAGACAGCGGCGTTCTTCGCAGCCTCTCTTCTTCTCTTCTGGCCCCCTTCGGTGGCGCCGGGGCTCTTCCCCACACGATACGGCGCCGGAATCGCCGGGGCGCTCCTCTTCGCCGGAGCGTTCTTCTCCCAATACCGGCGTCGCCCGGCGTAGAAGTCATCGATCACCAGCCGGGCCACATGCCGGTGTGAACGGCGGCCTCGGAAACGGCAGGCGCCGGGAGTCGAGGCCGGATCACCGGGCCCCCGATTTTTTACCGAATGTTAACACTCCCCTCATCCACACTTAACACGATCGTGTTTTCTTAGTCGTGTCGCATGGAGCCCTGTCCAGATGGACCCCCGGGTACCGACAGACATCGATCGAGAACCTTCGGGCAGTTCGGGATCCAGGGCCCCGGCTCACCGGTACCGAAGGCAGTCGGGAAGGACCCCGGGTAAACCGGTTCACACGAGGACAGGAGGGGGTGAGGAACATGTGAGAAGAATCGAGAAGCACACGCCCGGCAGGCTCGATGAGGAGTCCGGAAGCAGACGAACCACCAACCACAACGCGAGAGGAGAGCCGCGAGATGAAATCCTGGAAAGTGTGTGCAGTCAGTGCAGCACTCTGTGCAATGTTCTTCGCCGGACCGGCCCTGGCCGTCCAGGACGGCAGCGGTGAGCTGAGCTCCCCCGGCTTCGTCAAGAACATCATTGTCATGATCTCCGACGGATGCGGCTTCTACCAGATCGACGCCACGGACATCTACCAGTACGGCGAAACCGGGACCCAGATCTATGAGAGCTGGCCCGTCGTCGTGGCGATGAGTCACTACATGGCCGGCCAGGCCTACGATCCGCAGGCGGCGTGGGATCACTTCCTCTACGTGGCGGACACCAACGGTGAGACCTACACGCGTTTCACCGACTCCGCGGCGGCCGCCACCACCATGTCGACTGGTGTGAAGACCTACAAGGGAGCCATCGGCGTCGATCTCGACATGAACGATCTCGTCCACATCGTCGACCTGGCCGAGGTGAAGGGCAAGATGACCGGCGTCATCACCAGCGTCCAGAACACCCACGCGACTCCGGCCGGCTTCGTGGCCCACAACATCGCCCGCGGCAACTACTCCGATATCGCCAACGAGATCTACTACGAGAGCAGGCTCGACCTCATCATGGGCTGCGGCCACCCGCTCTACACCAACGACAACGTTCAGGACTTCACCAAGGACACCAACGGTGACGGCATCCCCGACGACTACGAGTACAAGTACGTCGGCGGCGAAGACACCTGGAACGACATCGCCGACGGCAGCGTCCTCGGCGCCGATGCCAACGGCGACGGCGTGGCGGACGAGTGGACCTGCGTCGACGCCAGGGAACACTTCCTGGCGCTGATCGACGATCCCGAGCCACCCGCCAGAGTCATGGGAATCGCCCGATGCCTCAGCACGCTCCAGCACGACCGGAGCGGAGACTACTACGCTGACCCCTATGTCGTTCCCATGAACGAAGGCGTTCCGACGCTCGAAGACATGACGAAGGCGTCGCTCAACGTCCTGAGTCAGGATCCCGACGGCTTCTTCCTGATGATCGAAGGCGGCGCGGTTGACTGGGCCGGGCACGGCAACTCCTCCGGCCGTCTGATCGAGGAAGAGATCGACTTCAACAGGTCGGTCGAGGCAGTCGTCGACTGGGTCGAAAATAACAGCAGCTGGGACGAGACGCTCGTCATCGTGACGGGTGACCACGAGACCGGTTACCTCACCGGCCCGGGCTCCGGCATCACCCCCGACGGTCCCGTCTGGACCGACATCGTGAACAACGGCGCCGGCAACCTGCCCGGCATGCAGTGGAACAGCGGCAACCACACCAACGCCCTGATCCCCTTCTTCGCCAAGGGGAGAGGCGCGAAGGCCTTCAGGAAGGTGGCCGACGAGCACGATCCCGTCAGGGGCGCCTACCTCGACAACGCCGAGCTGGCGAAAGTCATCCTCTTTTTCCTGAGCCAGCCCTGAACCTTCCGGGCTGCCGGGGGAGCTGTGAGCTGCTGTGAGAGGCCTCACGACTTCCCTTTCGGGGAGGGGCACCGTGGAGGGCCGGACATCTCGATCCGGCCCTCCCTTTCTCCTTCTCTCACCCTTCTGCCGCCAACTCAACGACCACCGCCTGTAAGACGGTGGGTTCGTTGATCGGTTAAAACCGACTGAAGATTAGAGGAAT
>CAZMKB010000399.1:0-2757 GCA_964566685.1 uncultured Gemmatimonadota bacterium
GGCCACCCGTTTCCTCTTTCTCCGCCCTCTTCGCCCGACCGTCTGCGGCCGCCTTCTCCGGCACGATCCCCCGCAGCTCCCGGAACAGGGTGAGCACGGCATTCACGGGATCCCTGAGCTTCTCCACCGACGCGGCCGTCACCGCGGCGAGATCCCCGCAGATCGGCCGGTAGTCGCAGAACCGGCAGTCCTCGTCGAAGTTCGTGGTGGCGATGAAGGTTCCCCGGGCGATCGTCTCGGTGAGCCGCCCCACTACGGCAGCCCCTCTCTCGAGCTCCGCCGGGGTCCAGACGATCCGCTCGCCGGCCGCCCGCTCCCCGGGAAAGAAAAAGCCGAAGGATTCGACGGCTGCCCCGGGCGGGCCCTGGGAGCGGAGGCGGTCCTCAACCATCCGGAGGTAGAGGTAGTGCTGCACCCTCCTTCCCTGGCGGAAGGGGTCGGACCTCGAGTACCCCCAGGAGCTCCCGGTCTTGTAGTCCCAGATCCGGTAGGCCGGCGCCGTGTCGCCGTCCCGCCGGTCGATCCGGTCGATCCTCCCGCGGACCCTGATCTTCCGGCCTCCGGGAAGGGCGAGCTCGACCGGCTCGGGGGTGTCGAGGCCGGTCCGGTGAGGTCCCGGGCGAAGGCCGATCGAGGCTTCGAGGAAGGCGGGGACCGCGCCGCTCAGGGCGAAGTAGCGCTCTTCCTCCACGAGGAAGATGAGCGCCGTGCGCTCGAGCCCCGCGAGCTCCGCCCGGTAGACGCTCTCGGCCGGGGGCGGGTAGGCTTCCCGGTACTCGCCGACCTTCTCCCCGAGGAGACCAAGGATGCCGTCCCAGTCGCGCTCGAAGTCGGGGAGGAGCCCCTCCCGCACCAGCGGCGCCATGAACTCCTCGAAGAGTTCGTGGAGGAGGGATCCCCGCTGGAGGGGATCGAGCCACACCCGGGGATCGACGGCGATCTCCTCGGGCGGGGCGATGTCCAGACCGTACTTGAAGAAGAAGGCGCGGGGGCAGCGTCCCATGGTCTGGAGGCCGCTCGACGACATCACCGGGCCTCCCGCGGCGCCGGGGTCGAGGTCGGTGCCGGCCGTCGGCACGAGGCCGTCGTACTCGGTGTGGAGTGGTCCCGCACGGAGAAGGTCCGCCCGCTCGCCGCGGCCCAGGTGGGGGAAGACGTCGCGGACGAGGCGGGCCGGGTCCTCCACCGCTTCCCGGCCGGTCAGCCGGCAGAGCCACCACTCGCCGGCGTCGAGACAGCGGGTTGGCTCGGCGGGGGCGATCGACTCCGGGGGGCCGAGCCAGCGGAAGAGCCCCTCCTGGTCCCCTTCCCGGTCGCCCGAGAGGAGGCGGTAGGCGGGCAGAAGGGCAGGGCTGGGGAACATGTCCCGGTCCTCGAGCAGGTTCCTCGATGAGAAGGAGAGGGTCACCTCCCCGCGGAGCCTGGCCAGGAGGCCCGCGAAGCGCACCATGTTCTCCTCGAGCCGCTCGGCAGCGGTCGGGATCTCCGGGGAGATCCGTGCCCTTTCCGCGTCGAGGAGGAGCGGGTCCTGGAGGCCCCTGCCCGGGAACCGGCCGTCGTCCATGCCCACGATGAAGGTGTACGGGCGGCCGCTGTGGCCGCCGCTTCGCACATTGTCGACGTGGAGGCAGCCGGGCCGCGGCCCGCTCCCGAGAACCGTCGTGCCTGAGACGAGGAGGTCGAGCCACTCCCGGATGTCGATGCCGGTCTCGCGTCCCTCCCGGGTGAGCCAGTACTCCATGTCGCGGAGCTCCAGGACGAGCCGCTCCGCGGCGAACCGGTCGAGCCGGCTCACGGAGCGGGCGGCTGTCTCGAGGAAGGCCCGGGCGCCGGCGACGGTCTCGACCTGCCGGGCATCGGGTGCGGGCGCGGTGTCGAGGAGCAGGGAAACGAGGTCACGGACGATCCGGAGGTCGGCCAGGTCGCGCCGGAGGCCGGAGGTGGATGCCCTCCCGCCGTTCTCCCCGCCGCCCGGGTCGACGTCTCCCGCGCCGGCCTCATCATCGTCCGGGATCCTCTCGAGGAAGACGAGCCGGTGTTCGAGCCGCCTGATCTGGCCGGTGATCTTCGGGAGGTAGCGCTCCCGTCCGTGGCCGATCCCCACGCCGCGGAGGAGCTCGGCCATCCGTGAGAACCCGGATGCGGGTTCGCTCCCGGCCGGCGGCTCGAGGAGCCCCTCCCTGACCATGGAGACGAGGGCGTGCTGCGGGAAGCCGCCTGCCACCCAGGCGGGCCAGGAGACGAGGGCTCTTCCCGGCCGGGAGTAGCGGCAGGGGATGCCCTCCCGGAAGGTGACGGGCAGGGGATCGTCTGATCCCTCACCGTCCCGGCCGATCGCGAGGAGCGTCTCGTAGACGAGCGGCACGTAGGTGCCGGCATCGGTGTGGATGAGCTCCACCCGGTCCCAGGGGATGCCGCGGCTCTGGCATTGGCGGAGGACGGCACGGACCTCGTTCACCTCACCCGCTGCGTGGATGAGGGAGGCGGTGCCGTCTCCGAAGGGGGCTGGCGCCCCCCCCGATGGGTCCAGGAGAAAGCGCAGAAGGTCGAGGTCGGTCCGGGGCGGTTTCTCCTCCGGGGACATGCCTGAACGGGCGGGTCGGTCTGGCACCCCCTCCGTGCGCTTTTTCCCGAGGAGGTTTTCAGCGAATGGAGCGTCGTCCGCTCCATCCGATCCGCCGGCCCTGCTGCCTTCGGGGCGGAAACAATCCAGGCTGATCCCTTCAAAATCCGGTTTGTCACTTTTATAACTCCGAA
>CAZMKB010000400.1:0-2751 GCA_964566685.1 uncultured Gemmatimonadota bacterium
CTACGACACGTTCGCCGACATGGGGCTGGAAATGCGGAACCACTACTGGAGCTACTACGGTTACGACGGGGTCAACGTCGAGGCTACCCTGCCGGGGAAGGATCCCGACAGCGATGAAGTCTACATCGTCTGCGGGCACTACGACAGCGTGGAAGGCAGCCCCGGGGCGGACGACAATGCCTCCGGCACGGCGGCTGTTCTCGTCTGTGCCGAGATCATGAGCCAGTATGCCTTCGACCACACCGTCCGCTTCGTTGCATTTTCCGGCGAAGAGCAGGGGCTTCTGGGCAGTCACGTCTACGCGCAGGAAGCATACCAGAACGGAGACAACATCGTTGCGGTTCTGAACGGGGACATGCTCGCCTATGCTGAAGACGACTACGACAGAACGCACATGAACGTCTTCTACGACGACGACTCGTACTGGATCGTGAGCTTCATGGACGACGTGGCAGGGGACTACTACGATTCCATCGATCTCGATGTCATCCCGGCCGGATACACCTGGGGGAGCGATCACTACAGCTTCTGGGAATATGACTTCGAAGCGGTCTTCTGCCATGAATATGAATTCAATCCCTGGTGGCACGAACCCCAGGATGTCATCGCCAACCTGGACATGCTGTACGAGAAGAGAAACTGCCGGCTCATCCTGGCGACTCTCGCCGAGCTTGCCGTGCCGGCTCCCCTGCCCGACGTCAAGGCGAACGGTTCGGACATTCCCATTTCCATACCCCGGTCGGAGACGCTGAGCGTGACGGTGGCACTGAATGACGGTGGGATCTCCGGCAGCGCGGATTGGTGGCTCGTGGGCAGGACGCCTCTCGGATGGTTCTCATACGACATCGGGCAGGAGTGGCTTCCCGGTATCGACGTCAGCTACCAGGGCCCTCTCTTCGATCTACCCGTGCGGGAAGTGCTCAACTCGTCCGGGCTGCCGACGGGCTCGTACACCATCTACTTCGGGATCGATCTCCTCATGAACGGCGGCTTCGATTCCGGTGAGGCGTACATCGACAGCGTACAGGTGACGGTGACTCAATAAGCCAACAGTGGACGACCGCCGTATCCGAGCAGAGCAACACGGTATGCGCTCGTCAGGGGTTTCCGGCGGGGGGAATTGCATCCTCGAGAAGATCATTGCCCGGCAGTGTGCTCTGCCTTCCAGACCGGTGATAAACATTCACCCGAAAGGAATCGGCATCGACGAGACCTGAAGGGTTTCCTCCACAGAGAGCCATGTAGCAGTATACACCGTCAGGGGTGGAGAGCGGGACCTCCTGCTCGATATTCTCGACGGTGATGACTTCCGATGGAGCCAGCTGGACGCTGTCGTATCGTCGAAGGGGACCGTAAAGATGACCGCCCGGGAGCCGGACGAGCAGTCCGACATCCACCGCCTGAAAGAGGCCGGTGTTGTTCGCGAGCACGCCGGTAAAGGTGAAGCTCGAACCTGCCGGCACTTCGACGGGCGGGGCGAGCTCCGGGATGAGGCGAATCGTGACATCCGCCGGCTCTTCCAGATACAATCCTCCGTGTCCGTACGTATTGTCATTGCCAGGATCGCCCCAGTCCCTGTGAGCCAGAGCAGACTCCAGGATGTAGTCACACACCACGGTGGCCGTCGGAACCGGCTCGAAGTCCCACCGCACCGCGGCGGCTCCGGCGACATTGGGAGCAGCACAGGAAGTGCCTCCGAACGAGCCCGAGGAGAACGTCGAACAGTTCGTGGGTCCGGTGATCAGCGGCCGGTTCTCCCCGTCGTGGGAAGGGCCCCGGGAACTGTAATACATGATGCCGGGTTCGGACTGGTCGAAATCACCGACGTCAACCGCCCCCGCCGACAAAACATGCTCCCCGGTGGCATTGGCCGGGGAGCTGATGCTGCTCTCCGCGGTTCTGAACTCGAAACCGCGGGTCAGGTTGGAGAACACCTCGAACTCGGCTCCGTCGCCGGATATGTACTCCACCGCGATCCAGTAGTCCTCCGATGAACCGGAATTGTTGGTGTAGGAGATGAACTCGCTGTTCTCCCCGGCGTTCTCGCTGGAGGCCAGAAGCCCACCTCCACCGTCGTCGTCGTAGAGATACAGATCGTAATTGTCCACGTCGCCGCCGTCGGTGTTCCACTGGAGAGCGATCCAGAAGCTCCCGCCGCTGGCGATGTAGTAACCGGGTTCCGGCGTTCTGTTGTACTCATCACCGTTCGACCACTCATGAAAACCATCGTGATCGTCATCCACCAAGAACTGCTGCCGGTGGGCGCGGGCGCGATTGCCGGCCGAGGTGCAGAAGATCTGATCATTGTCCGAGGCCAGATTCGCGACCGTACAGGGGACTCCGGTGTCGTCGTGCCACCCCCGGTTGTACCAGCCCAGCGAATGGCTCCACACGTTCACTCCGTTGGCGATTCCGTCGTCGACAGCCATCCCCAGATGGGTGCTGTTGGATATCCGGTACAACCGGAAAAATGCACCCGGAGCCATATCGTACGCGATTTCCGTACAGCCGGTACCGTGCGTCAGCGTCCCCGACTCCATCCCCTGGCCGGTGTAGTCGGTGTCTATTCGCCGGTCGGGATCCGACGGGATGTCTCCGTTGTCCTCCGCAGGCGTCAGCTCTGCGAAGCCCATATCGATCACCCCGATGACGACGCCGGAGCCGTCGAAACCCGCGTCGTGATATTCGTCGACTCCGGTCACGAAGGGCGCTTCGCTCAGGACCTCGTCCGGGAAAGGTTCCGCGGGTCTT
>CAZMKB010000401.1:0-2749 GCA_964566685.1 uncultured Gemmatimonadota bacterium
AGGCGCGCCGGGCACAGGAGTTCGAGGCGGTCATCGGACGGATGAAGGATTCCTTCGGCGCCCTGTCGCTGGAGGCGCTGACGCGGAACACCCGGGAGTTTCTGACCCTGGCCGGCGAAACGCTCTCGAAACAGACCCAGCTGGGAGCGAAGGAGCTCGAGGAGAAGAAGAGCCTCATCGACCAGACGCTCAAGACGATCAGGGACGAGCTGGAAGGCGTCGAGAAGCTCGTGACGACGCTCGAGAAGGACCGGGAGCAGAAGTTCGGCGAGCTCACCGCGAGCCTCGGCTCGACGGCCCGGCAGCTGTCGGAGCTGCAGGAAACGACGCAGGACCTCAGGAACGCCCTTGCGAGCTCCCGGGCGCGCGGCCAGTGGGGCGAGCGGATGGCCGAGGACGTGCTGCGCCTGGCCGGCTTCATAGAAGGCGTCAACTATCACAAGCAGAAGTCGCTCGAGACCGGAAGCTCGAGACCCGACTACACCTTCCTCCTCCCGCAGCAGCTCAAGGTGAACATGGATGTCAAGTTCCCCCTCGACAACTATCTCCGCTACCTCGAGTCGGACAACGACACCGAGCGCGAGACCCACAAGAACAGGTTCCTGAAGGACGTCAGGGACCGGGTGAAGGAAGTGACGAGCCGGGATTACATCAACCCGGAGGAGAACACCATCGACTTCGTGATCGTCTTCATCCCGAACGAGCAGGTGTACGCCTTCGTCAACCAGCACGACAGCTCCCTCCTGGACGAGGCCATGCGGAACAAGGTGATCCTCTGCTCCCCCATCACGCTCTACGCCATTCTCGCGGTCATCCGGCAGGCCGTCGACAACTTCAACCTCGAGCGGACCGCCGCCCAGATCCTGCAGCTGCTCGGCACCTTCCGGAACCAGTATGGGAAATTCGTGGAGTCGATGGAGAAGATGGGAAGGAGGATCGACGACGCACAGAAGGAGTACCACAACCTCACCACGACCCGCAAGAACCAGCTCGAGCGCCCCCTGCGGAAAATCGAGAGCCTGCGGGAAGCGAAGGGGATCATCGCCGCCCCGCTTCTCGAAGAGAACGAGGTGGCGGATGAAGAGGCCGGTGAGGCCGGGGATTCCCCCGACGAATGACCCTCCAGCCCTCTGGACAACTCCCTCCCCAGTGCCGAAATCCTGCAGGAGGGAAAGAGTATGGCTCGAAAGATCCGAGAGAAAGACGAGACGGCGGCAGGTGTTTCCGCCGATCCTGCTTCCTTCCGGTTCCGCGGCCTCCATCCGAACGTCATGATCGGGACCGCGAGCGACCGGTACGCCGGCTGGATCGGACAGATCTACACCGGAGAGCGGTACGAAGGGAAGATCAAGCGGCGGCGGAAGACCACCGGCGGCAAATCGTTCACGGAGGAAGTTCTCCCGGTCGAGAGTGTCAGCGAGTACTTCGAACACTTCGACGTCCTCGAAATCGACGCCACTTTCTACAGGCCGCTCCTGGATGCCGGCGGGAAACAGACTACCAACTTCCACCTGCTCGAGACGTACCGCCGCCACCTGGGCGGGAACGACACCCTGCTTCTCAAGGTTCCGGAGCTGGTGTTCGCACCGCGGATCCGGATGGGCGGGAAATTCGGGGAGAACCCGTCGTATCTTG
The DNA here is from genome assembly GCA_964566685.1 of uncultured Gemmatimonadota bacterium. GTDB lineage: Bacteria > Gemmatimonadota > CAZMKB01 > CAZMKB01 > CAZMKB01 > CAZMKB01. Next base: position 1,636 of record CAZMKB010000401.1, read on the forward strand.
ATCCCGATGTCTTCGTCGAGCGGTTCTACCGGCCGGCGAACGAGATCCTGGGAAAGGCTCTCAGCGGCTTCATCTTCGAGCAGGCCTACCAGCGGAAGAACGCGCGCCCGCCCACCGAGGAGCTCGCCGCTTCGCTCGGCCGATTCTTCGGATCGCTCCCCGCGGACGACCGCTACCACGTGGAGATACGCACCGAAGCGCTCCTCACCGGCGAGGTGATCGACGTCCTGCGAAGCCGCGGGGTGGGACAGGTTCTCTCCCACTGGACGTGGCTCCCCCCGCTCCTCGAGCAGTTCGGGAAAGCGGGGGACCTGTTCCTCACGGCCGGCAACACCTCCGTGGTGAGGCTTCTCACGCCCAGGGGAGTGCGCTACGAGGACACGTACGAAATGGCCCATCCCTTCAATGCCATGGTCGACGGGATGCTGAGTGAACAGATGGTCGAGGAGTGCGTCGAGCTCATCGAGCGGGCGATCGATCAGGGGGTAAGGATCGACGTCATCATCAACAACCGCGCAGGGGGGAACGCCCCGCTGATCGCGCAGGTGATCGCCCTGCGGTTCACGGGTACCGGCTCCTCCCCCTCCGGCTCCCGCTGATCGGTCCCCCCTGCCGGCACACCACTTGTCCTGCCGGCGCCCGCGGCGATTCCCGGAAGACCCTTGATAGCACACCGGAATGACGGTACATTTCGACTGGACACCGTCCGGAACGTCCCGCGCCATCCGCAGCGGTCGTTCCGGTCTCGATTTTCAGTCACGAAGGGACACCACCCCCGCGGGACTCCGGTGAGAACACTACGGACACGCGAAAACGAGAAAGGATCGATCGTCCAGGGAGCCCTCATCTCGATTCTCACCGTCGTCCTCCTCCTCGTGGTCATCGAAATCTCGCTCCGGCTTCTCGGCACCGGACCGGACGGGGACGAGAACAACCGGATCGAGGACCCCATTGACCTCAGGCAGCACTCCCTCGTCCACCGGCGTTCCCGCATCCCCGGGCTCTTCTACGAGCTCAACCCAGGAACATTCACCGTCACCCGTGGCATCCGGAACGAAATCAACTCCCACGGCATGCGCGACCGCGAAGTTCCTCTGGAGAAGCCGGAAGGCAC
>CAZMKB010000402.1:0-2746 GCA_964566685.1 uncultured Gemmatimonadota bacterium
ACCGGGGCCCTCATCTGGTAGACCGAGACGGCGTCCTCGCCGGTCTACCACCTCCGCCACGACGGCGACGCCGGCAGGCTCTACATCTCGGGCGGCAGGACGCTCTCCTGCCTGTCGGCCGGCACCGGAGACCTCCTCTGGCAAAGCCGGTTCCCGTCGCCGCTCGCAGGGCCGGTCCTGGTGCTCCCGGAACACCTTGTGGTCACCACGCTCACCGGTGAGCTCAGGCTCCTCGACCCCGGCTCCGGCGCGACGCTCGTGACCGAGGACCTCCGGGAGCCCGTCGGCACGCCTCCCGTCGCCCACGGCGACCGGCTGCTCGTCACAACCCACGAGGGCAGGGTCATCTCGTTCTCGGTGGAGGAGGGCGCACGATGAGACCCGGAATCATCCTGATCGTACTCGCCACACTCCAGCTCCCGGCCGGAGCCGCCGCCCTCCGCGGGGAGAGCGCATACCTTCACGTCGCGTGGAGCCCCGGAACCCTGGTCGTCGACGGGGACACCATCCCTCCTGCGGCGGGCGTCGTGGATCTCGCACCGGGGGAGCACCGGCTCTCTTTCATCCCCGTCCGGGAGGGAGCGACCTGGCATCCGCCGCTCATCGGCCTGGAGTTCGACCTCGGGGTGGAGGACACGTTTCACCTGGACCTGGATCGCCTGATCACCGTGCGGATCGAGACCGAGCCGGAGGGGAGCTCCGTGTACCGGGGAGGGACCTGGATCGGTGACACGCCGCTCGCGCTCTCCACGATCTCGGGGTGCGCCGACACTCTGAAGCTCGTACGGGAGGGATACCTCGAGACGAGGATATCCCCCTCCCACCTCGGCGACGGAGACACCTACCAGATCCGCCTCCTCACGAGGGACACGGCCGGCATCGAGGCGGACGCCCGGCCGGCCTACGGCATCAGCACGAAGAGGAAGGTCTTCAAATACGGCAGCCTGCTGGGATCCGTGGCCTCGATTTCGCTGGGTTTCTGGTTCAAGAGCAGGGCCGACGCATACTACGAGGATTATCTCGACCACGGGAACCCCGACACGATCGACGCGCTGTACGACCGGTCGGTTTCCTACGACAACCGCGCACGGACGATGTTCATCGTCGGCGAGGTGCTTGCAGGGGTGACCGCGTATCTCTTCCTGCGGGACTACTTCTCGCCGCCTGTGAGACAGGAGACAACGAGCAGAGAGCGAGCACACTATGAACGGTATTAGAGCATACACGGCGGCAGGAATCGTGATCATGACGGCACTCGCTTCGGCGTGCGCCGACCGGGAACGGAAGAACCCGTTCGACCCCGAAAACCCCGACACCGGCGGAACGCCTTACCTCATGACCGCGGTGGCGGAGAACGGACAGGCGCAGATCTCCTGGTCGGCGGGCGAACTGGAGGACCTGAGCGGCTTCACCCTGGTGCGAACGGTGCTCGACGGCGGCCAGCCCGGCGATTCCGCCCGGTTCACGCTGGGGCCGGACGAGACGGTGTTCACCGACACGGCTCTCGCGAACGGGACAACCTACCTCTACCGGCTCGCCTTCCTCTTCGACGGCATGCCGACCTGGACCAACATCGACACCGTGACGCCGGGATCGACGGCGCCGTGGGTCCTCGACGGATACGCGGGGTCCGTCATCAGGCTCTCGCCGGACGGACGCGACCGTGCGGCTGTCTTCTCCACGAGCTCGGTCCTCTCGGACCTGAACGTCGTCGACACGGACCGGAGCGCCTGGGTGACCGACTACTTCAACAGGAAGGTGTACCACATCGACGAGGACGGCGGGCTGATCGAACAGATCGAGGTTCCGGGCTTCCCGGTGTCGATCGCGGTCGACGGCCTGAGGAGAGAGATCTGGGTCGGGCTCGCCGATCCCCCGGCGCTCATCAGGCTCCAGGGAGGGGCCGTCACCGGTTCCTACACCCTGGATGCGACGGCGATCTCCCTGTCGGTCGACGTGACCGACGGCGAGCTGTGGGCATGCTCGTCCTCGGGCGGGTGGGTCATGCGGCACGACCTCCACGGGATGCACACCGGCGGCGGGTTCGCCCAGCCGCGTGCCATCGTGTTCGATCACAGCAGGCGGGAGGCCTGGCTCGTCACCTCGAATCAGCTGGTTCGCGTGGACGGCGACCTCGGGACCACCTTCACCCTGTCGGGCTTCACCTACCCGGAGGGGATAGCCCTCGACACCGAAAACGGCGCAATCTGGATAGCCGACACGGGGGCAGGCAGGGTGGTGAAGGTCTCGACGGAGGGAGACATCCTCCTCACCCTCGGCGGATTCACGGAGCCCTTCGCCGTGGCGGTCGACCCTCTCCGCGAGGAGTGCTGGGTCGCCGACTCCTTCGCCGGTGAGATCGCGCGGGTTTCGGGCGACGGGCAGGTGTTCGAGAAACGGGGCGGCTTCCTCAACCCGTTCGGGATCGGCGTCATCCCCTGATCAGTAGTCGTAGCCGAGCCAGAAGTCGAAGAACATGCCGGGTTCGACCGACGTGAAGTCGGTCCGTTTCACGAAGTCGAAGCGGAAGATGAACGGCCCGGCGATCCCCACCCTGAGCCCCACACCGAAGCTCCCGATCAATCCGACATCGGTGTCGGAGTCGTTCCAGGCGTTGCCTGCGTCCACGAAGAGCGAGCCTTCCACGGGCGGAAGCCAGATGCCCCTCTCCCCGGGCCCCTTCAGGGCGTTTCGCAGGAGGAGCACGCGCCACTCCTGGTTCAGGAGCACGGCCCGGGTGCCGATG
>CAZMKB010000403.1:0-2724 GCA_964566685.1 uncultured Gemmatimonadota bacterium
TCCCAGATCGAGGAGGTCTACTCCCGGCTCCTCACCGGCCGGGAGACAGGGAGTTTCTGAGCTCTCCGGCGGGGAATGGGCGTGCGGACAGCTTGAATGCACGCTCGAAAGTATTATATTGTAACGTTATGTGCCGTTCGCCGGAAAGACCGGCGCGGCAGGAAACGGAGCTGGCAGGACGATGAAAGGAAAAAAACGGGTACTGGTCATCGGGCTCGACTGCGTCACGCCGCAGCTCCTGTTCGACCGGTGGCTCGAGGAGCTGCCGACGATCAGGCGCCTGATCACATCGGGAGTGTACGGTGAGCTGGAGAGCTGCATTCCGGCTATCACCTGTCCCGCCTGGATGTCCATGTCGACGAGCAAGACACCGGGAAAACTGGGTGTCTACGGTTTCCGGAACAGGAAGAACTACACGTACGACGAGATGTTCTTCGCAAACTCCCACGCCATCAGGGAGGACACGGTGTGGGACGTGCTCGGCAGAGCCCGGAAGCAGGTCGTGGTCGTCGGGGTCCCGCAGACCTATCCGCCGAAACCGGTGAACGGCTGTCTGGTGTCGGGTTTCCTCACCCCGGACACCGGCGCCGAGTACACCTACCCGCCGTCGCTGAAGCACGAGATCCACTCCCTGGTGGATGAATACATCCTCGACGTCCGCGATTTCAGGACCGACGACAAGGACTACCTGGTGAGGGAGATCCAGCGGATGACGGAGAACAGGTTCACCGTCATCAAGCACCTCATGCGGAACAAGCCGTGGGATTTCTTCATGTTCGTCGAAATAGGGCCCGACAGGCTGCACCACGGTCTCTGGAAGTACTTCGACCCCGGCCACATGAAGTACGAGCCCGGCACGAAATACGAACAGCAGGCTCTCGACTACTACCGGTATCTCGACACGCAGATCGCGGAGCTGGTCGAGCTCGCCGGCGACGAAACGGCGGTCATGATCGTGTCCGACCACGGCGCCAAGAAGATGGACGGAGGACTCTGCATCAACGACTGGCTGATCAGGGAGGGCTTCCTCGTGCTGAAGAACGATCCCGGCACGGTGACGACATTCTCCAACGATCTCGTCGACTGGGACAGGACGACCGCGTGGGGATCGGGAGGCTATTACGGCAGGCTCTTCCTCAACGTGAAGAGGAGAGAGCCGCGGGGCATCATCGAGCCGCGTGACTACGAGAAGGTGCGCGACGAGATCAAGGCGGGACTGGAAGCGCTTCCCGACCACACCGGCGGTCCGATGGGGACCACCGCGTTCCGGCCGGAGGACATCTATCCCGTCGCGAACGGCGTCTCCCCCGACCTGGTCATCTACTTCGGGGACCTCTTCTGGCGCTCGATCGGGACCATCGGCAATCCAGACATCTACGTCTTCGAGAACGACACCGGGCCCGATGATGCGAACCACGCACAGCACGGCATCATGATTCTGCACAACACCGGTGCGCCGGCGAAACGCGTCACCGGTGCCCACCTCATGGATATCAGTCCGACGATCCTGACCGTCATGGGGGTCGACATCCCGTCGGACATGAAGGGGAAGACTCTGATCTGACAGGAGGCAACGGATGGACGGATTCATCATATGGATCACGGGGATGTCGGGGTCGGGCAAGACGACCATCGCGAACCTCGTGGCCGACGAGCTCCGGACGCGGGGAATGCCCGCCGTCGTCATCGACGGAGACGACCTCCGGCGCCGCTTCGATGACGGTCTCGGATTCTCGAAAGACGACCGAGTGACCCAGGCCCGGCGGCTCACCGCCTTCTCGTGTCTCCTCGCGGAAAACGGCATCGTCCCGATCTGTGCGGCGGTGACCCCTCTCGCGAAATCGAGGGATGACGCACGCGCGAAACTCGGCGAATTCGTCGAGGTGTACCTGAAGTGCGACGAATCGACCTGCTCCGGGCGCGAGGAGAAGAAGCTCTATTCGAAGTACGAGCAGGGCGAAGTCCGGAATCTCGCAGGAAAGGACTTCGAGTTCGAGGAGCCGGAGGCGGCCGATGTCGTGTGCGACACCGCCGATCTCGACGCCGAGGAGTCGAAACAGAAGGTAGTGAAGAAGCTGGAAACGATGGGGCTCCTGTCCGTCACCGAAGTCGATGACGGCTACTCGGACGAAGAAGAGAAGAAAGTCGAGGACAGGTTGAGAAGCCTCGGCTACATCGAGTGAGGGAAGAGCGTTGTTCAGAAGCAGAAGAATCAAGAAACGAAGAGACGGAAGAGAACCACCGCCGGAGCCGAACGGAGAGCAGAAGGTCGACGCAATCGACAGGAGCATTTCGAAGTTCCTGAGTCTCATTCTCCGTCACCAGCCCAACCGGTTCGGACTGGAGATCGACAGCAGGGGATTCGTGCCGATCGCCGATCTCCTCGAGGCGGTCAGAGTCAAGAAACCCTGGGTCACCGAGGATGACATCAGGAGAATAGCAGAGGAGGGCGAGAAGCAGCGTTTCGAAATCGAAGGGTCGCGGATCCGGGCGCGATACGGCCACAGCATCCCCATCTCCTTCGAAGAGGACGAGGCCGTACCGCCGGATCACCTCTTCCACGGCACGACGCCGTCATCCATGGACTCGATCAGGGAACACGGTCTCGAGAGCCGCGACAGGCAGTACGTCCACCTGTCCACGGACGAAGAGGAGGCGAAGCAGGTGGGACTCAGGCACGACCCCAACCCGGTCGTCCTGACCATCAGGGCACGCGAAGCGCAC
>CAZMKB010000404.1:0-2695 GCA_964566685.1 uncultured Gemmatimonadota bacterium
CGGGACGGTTCTCCTTCAACGTGAAAGGGGGCAGGTGCGAGGCCTGCCGGGGCGAGGGTTACCAGAAGATCGAAATGCACTTCATGGCGGACGTCTTCGTCCGGTGCGACGAGTGCCGGGGGACCAGGTTCCGGAAGGACATCCTCGAGGTGACCTACCGGAAGAAGAAAATCGCCCAGGTGCTCGACATGACCGTCGACGAAGCCATCAGGTTCTTCGAAGGCGAGGAGGAGGTGGGCAGGGGACTCTGGTACCTCTCCGCGGTGGGGCTCGGCTACCTCAGGCTCGGCCAGCCGGCCACGACGCTCTCGGGAGGGGAGGCGCAGCGGGTCAAGATCGCCCGCGAGCTGGCACGGGTCCCGGCCCGGGAGAAGGCACGGAACAGGCGGCCCCGGATTCCAGTCACCATGCGAGACGCCGACCGGCGCCCTCACGGGGCCCTGTACGTCCTCGACGAGCCGACGACCGGGCTCCACCACCGCGACATCAGGAAGCTCCTCTCCGTCCTCGGCCGTCTCGTCGACTCCGGCAACACCGTGCTCGTGATCGAGCACAATCCCGAGGTGGTGAAGAGCGCCGACTGGATCATCGACCTGGGGCCGGAGGGCGGTGAAGGCGGGGGTGAGGTCGTGGCCTCCGGGACTCCGGAAGCGGTTGCCCGGGTGAAGGGATCCCACACCGGCAGGTGGCTCAGGAAGTCGCTCGGAAAGAGGAAGCTCTAACATGGACATCATCACCCACAGCATCGCCGGCATGGCCGCGGGCGGAGCCGCCGCGGGCCGCCGCGAGGCGCTCCTGGCCGGTTTCCTGGGAGCGCTGGCACTCGATCTCGACAGCATCGTGCTCGTTTATCCGCGGATCGAATCACTCGTGGCACGGCGCGGGTTCCTGCATTCACTCGCCGGCGTCGCCATCGTCTCGCTTGCGTTGGCGCTCTTCCTCCCCCGCTTCCGGAAGGGCTCCGGAAAGACGGTGTTCATCGCTGCCGCCGCCGGCGGACTGGCGCACCTCTTCCTCGACCTCGTCACCCCCTGGGGCGTGCCGCTCCTCTGGCCGCTTCCCGGCGAGTACGCCCTGGGTCTCACGCGGGGATTCGATCCCTGGATCAGCCTGCTGGTTCTGGCCATGCTGCTCGTTCCCTGGCTGGGATGCTCCCTGCGGCGCCGCAGGAGTCGACCGGACAGGACCTCCGGCGGTTCCTTCTTCTCCGCGGCCGGCAGGCAGCAGGCGGTCGTGCTCGGGCTCGTCGTCGTCGCCTACCTGGGGCTCCGGTTTCTCTTCCAGGGCGCGTCGCTCCGGGAGTTCCGGCGGGCCGATGTTCGTGACATCGAGTCGTACGCGCTCTCGGCTCTGAATCCGCTCCGGTGGCGGGTGGTGGTCCGGACGGACGAGGGCACCGACGTGTACAGGGTGGCGCTGCCGGGAGTGCCGGAAAAGAAGCTGAGCTTTCACCGCGCGGCGGGGCCTTGCGTCGAGGGGAGCAGGAGAGGCGGGCTCGCCGGAGCGTATCTCGAACAGGCACGGTTCCCGCACGCCTCCATCGTGGAGGGCGGAGAAGGAGACACCGTCACGGTCGTCTGGCGGGATCTCAGGGACCAGCTGCTCCACACCTACCGGAGCGGCGAGGTCCGAGTCACGGTCGACTGCACGACGGGAGAGATCCTCCGGGAGAAGAAACGGACCTGGCTCGACCACTTCCTGGACGGCACGTTTTCCAGCGGCGGGACAGGCCGGTGACATCCATCGTCCTGCCGTAGTCCCGGGCGAAGCACGAACCTCCCTGTACCATGCCGGGGTGATCAGGCAGGGAGGAAGGGATGAACGGTGCGAGCCGGATCCGATCGGGTTGAGGTGTGGATCGACGTGCGTTGTAATCCGGCGCAGACCCCGATCCGGCTTGACAAAGACGGGCGCCGCGTTTATCTTGTTTTTCACCTTCCGACAGTTCCGGCGTAGCTCAGCTGGCAGAGCAAGTGGCTGTTAACCACTGGGTCGCAGGTTCGAATCCTGCCGCCGGAGCCAAAATTCTATCCGCTGATTTCTGCGGTGCTTAGTTAACGCAAGACCCCGTGGGTTCATCCCCTCGGGGTCTTGTCGTTTCTGCCGTACTCACGCCCACTTACGCCACCCTTCACATCCTTCCCGATTCTCCGTTTCGACGCTCTCCGCCCGGGGTTGCGATGCAACCGTGGGGGGGCAGCGTCGGTTTTCGCCGAAACCGACATACCCGACACGCTGGAAGAGGTGACCGCAGAAGTCGTCTCGATCCTGGCCCAGGGCTACTACATGCGCTACCGGAAAGGCCGACGCCTTCCCTCTAATTCCAAGAATTCGGATGGAAATGTGGCGCAACTCAAAGAATCTGTGGCGTTTACGGAGAAACGCCTTGATGTTTCGGGCCACCGAAGCCTTCATTCATTCACGAGTTAACGCCCCGAGATTGCGGTGCGGACGGACCGCCCGCCAGGGCGAAGCCCATGAACTAAGGAGGTTTCGGATGGAAGCAACAACGTATCAAGAGGTCCAGGGGCTCACCCGGATGACCGTGGGAGAGCTCCGAGATAAGTACATCGAGGTCTTCGGAGAAGAGACCCGATCCTACCACAGGGAGTTCCTGCGCAAACGCATCGCCTGGCGCATCCAGAACCTGGCCGAGCGGACCTTCGACCAGGCCGGCAGCTACCTGGTCAAGGGG
>CAZMKB010000405.1:0-2684 GCA_964566685.1 uncultured Gemmatimonadota bacterium
GGGCGCTCGAAACCGTCATGAGCGCCGGGGAAAGGGCCGGGATGACGGATCCCGCCGGCGGGCTCCCCCGCTTCCGTGAGCCCGCAGTCGTGTCGGGCGGGGTACTCTTCCCAACCGGGGATGTTTCTTCTATAATTAAGGGAATGCATCTGATCGAGCGGGCGGAATTCGACACACGGGTGCTCGCGGGGCTGGCGGAGCGGTTCCGGCCGGAGGTGTTCGAGAAACGCTTCAGAGCGGAGATCGAGAACAGGCTGATCGAGGCGGGAGACAGGAGATGCTGAAACGTTACAGCAGGTTCTTCGTTGCGTCGATGGCGGTCGTCGACGGCCTCGTCGTGTGGCTCGCCTGGCTCGCGGCCTACGGCATGCGGTTCTCCGTCTTCCCCGGGGATCTCGTCAAGGGGGTGCCTTCCTTGACCATGTATCTGGGTTATTCCCCGGTGATGGTGGCTGCCTGTCTCGGCGCCCTCCAGGTCCGGGGTCTGTACCGCTCCGCCCGCATGCAGAAGCTCTCCCGGGAAGTGGGCCGGATCGCCCAGGGGATCGTCATCGCGGTGTTCGTCATCGGAACGGTGTCCTTCTTCTACCGGGAGCACTCACTCTCGAGAGGCGTCATGGCGTATTTCATGGTCCTCTCGCTCACCGGGCTCTCCGGATTCAGGGTCTGTCTCAGGCTCTTCCTCCGGTACCTGAGAAAGAAGGGTTTCAACCTGCGCTTCATCCTCATCGTCGGCGCGGGTCCGTCGGCCCGGGAGCTGGCTCGGAACATCGAGAAGCACGCCCACCTGGGCCTGGTGGTCCTGGGTTTTGTCGACGATGAAGCCGACGGCCCCGAAGCGCTTCCTGGCTTTCCGCTTCTCGGCAGGATCGAGGACCTGCCCCGTATTCTCGCCGGGAAGACGATCGACCAGGTCTACATCGCCATCCCGAGGCGCGACGACCGGGACCTCGAGCGCATATTCGATCTTCTCAACGATCAGGTCGTGGACGTGCGTATCGTCCCCGATTTCTCCCAGTTCGTCGCCCTCAACGCCAGCGCGGAGGACTTCGAGGGGATGCCGATCATCCACCTCACCGAGAAGCCGCTGCACGGCTGGAGGAGGCTGTCGAAGAGGGTGTTCGACATCCTGCTCGCCGTGGTCGGCATCGTCGTGCTCTCGCCGCTCATGGCGCTGCTCGCGGTTCTCGTGAAGTGCACCAGCCGGGGACCGGTCTTCTACGTGCAGGAACGCGTGGGCTACGACGGCAGAAAGTTCCCCATGTACAAATTCCGCTCGATGAAGAACGATGCCGAGAAGGAGACCGGAGCGGTGTGGGCGAAGAAGCACGACCCGCGGTGCACGACGGTCGGCAGAGTCCTCCGGCGCTTCAGCCTGGATGAAATCCCCCAGCTCTGGAACGTGCTCAGGGGCGAGATGAGCTTCGTCGGTCCCCGGCCCGAACGGGAGGTCTTCGTCGACTCGTTCAGAAAGAGCATCCCCCGTTACATGATGCGACACAAGATCAAATCCGGTATCACCGGCTGGGCCCAGATCAACGGCCTGCGGGGAGAGTCGCCGATCGAGAAGAGAACCCAGTTCGATATCTTCTACATCAAGAACTGGTCGTTCTGGTTCGATCTCAAGATCATCATGATCACCATTGCGAAGTGTTTCCATGACGACCATGCATATTAACCCGAATTATTCCGGCGCTTTCGATTTTGGCGGCCGCTTTCGGACAATCGTATGAACAACTCGGACTGAACACCGGGGAGAACGGGTGTGATCTACTTCTGCGTTCCGGTCTACAACGAAGAGGCAACCGTCGGGATCTCCCTCTACAAGATCAAGGAGATCATGGAGGACATCAAGCGGGATTACCGGATCTTCGTCATCGACGACGGCAGTGACGACGGATCGTGGGAGCTCCTGAGGAACTACGAGAAGCTCCTGCCGCTGCGGGCCATCAGGAACGAGGAGAGGAAGGGTCTGGGATACTGCCTCGAGAGGTTCATCGAGATGTCAGTGATGGATTCGCGGATTCCCGATCGTGACATCCTCGTCGTCGTCGAGTCGGACTTCACCGGCGGCCTGAACGTGATCCAGGAAATGGTGCGCGGCATCGAGGGAGGGATGGACGTGGTGATCGCCTCGGGACTGGCCAGAGGGGGAGAGGTCGTCGGCGCGCCGTTCAAGGTGAGATTTACGAAGACCCTGCTCCATCTGCTGCTCAGGAACCTCTACGGGATCGGCAGTGTGCACGACTACCTGTCGATGACCCGCGCCTATCGCATCACCGTCCTGCAGCGGCTGCTGGGGAAGAAGTCCGGTGCGGTCGGCACATTCGAGACGAAGGCGGCCAATACGGAGCTCCTCGTGAGGCTCTCGCGCATCACGAACCGGATCTCCGAAATCCCCTGTACCCAGCGATACGACATCCGGACGCGGAAATCCAGAATGAACCTGTTCCGGCTCATGGTGACTCACATCCGCCTCGTCATGCATCACTGGAGCGACCGGGAAGCACAGCCATGATGATCCGGGCTCTCTGCCTCGTATTTCTCGCCACAACAGGTCTCACGTCGAACGGTTCCGCACAGGACACCTCCGCCGTTCCGCCGGCACCGGCGCCTTTCGGGCCGGGGGAGGTATTCGCCTACAGCGTCGAATACGGGTTCATCAATGCCGGCAAGGCCTCCCT
>CAZMKB010000406.1:0-2587 GCA_964566685.1 uncultured Gemmatimonadota bacterium
GGAACCTCGGCGTTGGCCACGGCGTGCACCAGCTTGGCGCCGTCCTTGGCGATGCCGCCGTGCTCGTACTGCTTCCCCACGATGAAGCCGGTGATGTTCTGCAGGAACAGGATGGGGATCTTCCTGATGGTGCAGAGCTCCACGAAGTGGGCACCCTTGACGGCGCTCTCGCTGAAGAGCACGCCGTTGTTGGCGAGGATGCCGACAGGGTAACCCTCGAGGTAGGCGAAGCCGCAGACCAGGGTCGTACCGTACATCTCCTTGAACTCGTGGAACCTGCTGCCGTCCACGAGCCGGGCGATGATCTCCCGCATGTCGAACTGCCGCCTGAGGTCCTTCGGCACGATTCCGTAGATCTCCTTCGGGTCGTAGTAGGGCTCCTCGGGAGTCCGGGTGTCGAGCACGGCCTTCCCCCGGCGAGGCACGTTCTCGATGATGTTCCGCGCGATCTCCACGGCGTGACGGTCGTCCAGGGCGCAGTGATCGCTCACTCCGGAAATCCTGCAGTGTACGTCGGCTCCGCCCAGCTCCTCCGCCGTCACGTCCACACCGGTGGCGGCCTTGACGAGCGGCGGCCCGCCGATGTAGATGGTGCCCTGCTCCTTCACGATGACGGTCTCGTCGCTCATCGCAGGCACGTACGCCCCTCCCGCGGTGCAGAATCCGAACACGACGCTGATCTGGGCTATTCCCATGGCGCTCATGACCGCCTGGTTGTAGAAGATGCGGCCGAAGTGCTCCTTGTCGGGAAAGACACCGGCCTGGCGCGGCAGGAACACGCCCCCCGAGTCGACCAGGTAGATGCAGGGAAGCCTGTTCCGCTGGGCGATCTCCTGGGCGCGGAGGTGCTTCTTGATGGTCATCGGGAAGTAGGTGCCGCCCTTGACCGTCGCGTCGTTGGCCACGATCATGACCTCGCGGCCGTGCACGCGGCCGATGCCGGTCACCATGCCGGCGGAGGGTGCTTCGCCGTCGTACATGTCCCAGGCGGCGAAGGGCGACAGCTCGAGGAACGGGCTGCCGGAGTCGACCAGGAGCTCTATCAGCTCACGCGCGGTGAGCTTCCCGCGCCCACGGTGCTTCTCGAGCGCCTTCGGAGGTCCCCCCTTGCTGATCTCGGCGTAGCGTTCCTCGAGCTCGGCAACGAGGGTTTTCGAGTTTTCGAAGTTTTCCCGGTAGTCGCTGCCGGCGGTGTCGATCCTGGAATCGATCCTGTACATAGACGTCCTTCCGGATCAGGTTCTCCGGGCCGCGGAGAAAGCAATCGTCGGGTATCGGTGTGCGAGTGCGGCCCGAAACGGGTTGCGCGGAATGATCCACCTGACACAGGGGGCTCCGGACCGGGCACGGAAAGACGCACTGCGGCAGTGACCGGACCCTTCCGCGAATCGACCGCACAGGTACAGAACATGCCTGCCGGCGGAGGATCATCCGCGCACGGCTTTGTGTCCGTAGCAGAGGACGCCCTGTTCCCCGTCCTCCTGGATCTTCCTGAACTCGAGCCGCAGGGGCATGCCGATCTTCAGATCATCGAACGCGACATCGGCGATCCCGGCCGTGAGGCGGGCACCGTCCTCGGTCTCGATGATTCCCACCGCGTAGGGAGTGTCGTTGGCGAACTGTGGGGGAGGCACGTGTATGATGGTGTAGGTGAGTAGTGTTCCTCTGTTCGAGAGTTTCTTTGCCTCGAATTCCCGCTTCCCGCACCGGGGGCAGATCTTCCGCGGCGGATACGCGGTGTAGCCGCATTCCCTGCACTTCGCTGCCTCGAGCCTGTATCGCTGGGGGATCTCCCGCCAGTATCTCGATGGAGTACTCATGCCACCTCCAGGATGTGTATGACGCTGCTGCCGCCGGTACCGCCCATGTTCTGCGCGAGTCCGACTCTGGCACCCTCGACCTGGCGCTCACCGGCCTCTCCCCGCAGCTGCTTCACGAGGTCGACCAGCTGGGCGCAGCCCGTGGCTCCGACCGGGTGCCCCTTCGACTTCAGCCCGCCGCTCGTATTCACGGGGATCTTCCCTCCGGGAGCGGTGAGGCCCGATTCGGCCGCCGTCCCTCCCTTCCCTTTCTCCACGAATCCCAGATCCTCGACGACGCAGATCTCGGCGATGGTGAAGCAGTCGTGGACTTCGGCCACGTCGATGTCTTTGGGCTTCTTCCCGGAGATCTCGTAGGCCTTCTTCGCAGCCTCGACCGTCGAAGTGATGGTGGTGAGGTCGCTCCGCTCGTGCAGCGCAATCGCGTCGCTCGCCGAGACGGATGCGAGTACCTTCACCGCCGGCTTGTCAGTGAACTTCTTCGCCATGTCGAGGGGACACATCACGACGGCCGCGGCGCCGTCGGTGATGGGAGAGCAGTGGAGGATCCTCAGCGGATCGGCGACCATGGTCGAGTTCATCACGGCCTCGAGCGTCACCTCGAACGGATACTGGGCCAGCTCGTTCTTTGCGCCGCAGGCCTGGTTCTTGACGGCGACCTGCGCGAGCTGCTCGAGCGTCGTTCCGTGCTTCTCCATGTGAGCACGGGCGATCATCGCGTACAGGCCGGGGAAGGTGGCTCCGTGGTACACTTCGTACTCCTGATC
>CAZMKB010000407.1:0-2586 GCA_964566685.1 uncultured Gemmatimonadota bacterium
CATCGCGCACGGCCCCGGACTTGATGATCTTGCTGATGTTCTCGTAGGGGATGAGGGTGAAGCGCTCCATCAGCCCGGCGAGGAACTCATCCACCGGTCCGCCGGCCCGGATACCGAATCGGCGCAGTAGCGCAGCCGACGCTTGGCGGTGACGGGAAGGATCAAGCGCCTGCATGCCCGCTCCTCTCTCCGAGGTACGGATTGAAATAGCCGTGCCGCAGCTTCGGGAACCGGTTCCTGAAGATCTCCATCGTTGCAGCAATCCCCACGCCGGGCTCGTCGGGACACTCCAGCGTATCCCAGTAGAGATCGGGGTCGATGTTGAGGTTCCGCCACTGGACCATGTCGATTCCGTGAGCTTCGACGAGGTTCGACATTGCCTCGATCTCGGACGGCTGATCGCTGAGTCCGGGGAAAACCAGGTAGTTGACGGTGACGAACCCCCCCCGGTCCTTCGCCGCCCGAATACTCTCGAGCACGTCGCCGAAGGAATAGCCCGCCGGACGGTAGTAGCGGTCATACATGCCCGGGCGGGCCGAGTTCATGGACACTCTCATCGACGTCAGTCCCGAGCGGAACAGCCGTTCGACGGCGCGGGGAAGGCTCGCGTTGGTGTTCAGATTGATTGTTCCCTCGTCCGTCGCCTCCCGGATGCCCCGGATCGCCTGTTCGATGACCCGTGCCGCGAGGAGCGGCTCTCCCTCGCACCCCTGGCCGAAGCTGACCACCGGCCGCTCGGCGTGCTGTATGTGACCCACGGCGGCTTCGACGATTTCCGCAGGGGAAGGTGTGAAACCGATCCGCTCCTGCGTGCTCTGAAACGTGCCGTCCGGCTGGCAGCTGATGCAGCCGATGCAGCGGGCGTTGCAGCCGGGCGACGTGGGGACCGGCATTTCCCACCGCCCCAGCACATAGTTCCTGGCCGCCGGGCAGCCGTAGGTGAGAGCGCAGGTCTCGACGAGGTGTCTCACCAGCCTGTTGCGTCCCTTCCCGGCGAGGAGGTCCCACGCTCCCCGCTCGATCGCCTCCTCGTCGAAACGATCCGGGTCCTGGCGGATGTCGTCGTCGACGCGAACGGCCGTGGTCACGTAGCCGCCGTCCTTCCATCCGACCGGGGCATAGGCGAACAGGGGAAGTACAGGGGCTCCCTCCCGTCTCTCGAATGCCGCGAAGCGGGTGATGGTGTAGGCGGGGGGAAGGAAGGCCGCGACGGCGAGCAGCTCCCGGCCGTCGGGGTGACCGGCCTCCCGGATCTCCCCGGACCCGGCGAAGAGCCCCACCGGAGCTCTCCCGGCCAGCTCGAAGATCTCGCTGCCGGCCGGAAGCGGCATCAGATCATCGTCCGCGAGATCCTCGAACACGTTTCCCGACGCGCCGACGAGCTCCGCGCCGGGGACCTCGATGACCGTCCCCTGTCCATCCGATGCCAGTAATCTCGCTCCCATCGAATCCTCCGGCCTCCGGTGCCCGCGGGCCGGAGAGATCACGGTGCGACCCGTATCATTCCCCGGCCTTCCACGACCCTTCCGATGCGCCGCACTTTCACTCCCGCCCGGGTCAGCTCCTCTTCGAGCGCACCGGCCTTCTCCTGCTCCACCGCGAACAGGAGGCCCCCGGAGGTCTCGGGAGTCAGGAGGATGTTCCTGTCCGTATCGGTGAGCGAACCGTCCACGACGAGCCGGGAAGCGTAGTAGTCGAGGTTGTTGAATGTGCCGCCGGGAAAGAGACCCCGTGCGCCGTACTCCTTCGCCCCTTCGAGAAAAGGCACCCGTGCGTACTCGATCTCCAGGTCGGCACCGCTTTTCTCCGCCATCTCCGCCGCGTGGCCCAGCAGCGCGAAGCCGGTGATGTCGGTGGCCGCACTGACACCTACCCTGACAGCCGCTTCCGCCGCCTGTCGGTTGAGCTGGAGCATGCTGTCCACCGCGCTCCCGAGATGCTCGGGATCTGCTTTCCTCCCTTTCGCGGCGGTGGTGATGAGGCCGGTTCCGCACGGCTTCGTCAGGTAGAGGAGGTCGCCGGGCCCGGCACCGGCCTTCGTCAGAATCCTGTCCGGATGAACGATCCCCACGACGCAGAGGCCGTACTTCGGCTCCCTGTCCACGATCGTGTGCCCGCCCCCGACGATTCCGCCCGCCTCCTTCACCTTCTCCGCACCCCCCCGCAGAATGGCAGCGGTCGTCCCGGCCGACAGGCTCCCGGGAAACGCCGCCACGTTGAGCGCGAACGCGATCCTGCCGCCCATGGCGAAGACGTCGCTCATGGCGTTGGCGGCGGAGATCGCACCGTACTGGTATGGATCATCGACGATGGGTGTGAAGAAATCGATCGTCGCGATCAGCGCACTGTCAGCCGAAAGCTTCCACACGAGTGCGTCGTCGCCGTCCTCCATCCCCACCAGCACCTCGTCCGGGACGTCGCTTCCGAAGGTGTCTTTCAGCTCATCGAGCAGTCGAGAGAGGGCTCCAGCCCCCATCTTCCCCGCTCAACCCGCACAGTCGGTCATCTGCGTGAGAGGAAGTTCCTTTTCCGTGTTCATGTCCTCAGTTCCTGTTTTCGAACGCTCCGCGGCGGATGTTGTACACT
>CAZMKB010000408.1:0-2569 GCA_964566685.1 uncultured Gemmatimonadota bacterium
ACGATGTCGGAGGCCGAGCTCTACCAGATTCGCGCGCGGTTGATGGGGGGGATGTTGAACAAAGCAAGGCGGGGTGAGCTGCGGGTTCGATTACCGGTGGGTTTTGTGTACACGGGAGATGGTAAGATAGCACTCGATCCGGACAGAGAGGTCCGGGAGAGCGTCAGGCTGCTGTTTGAGACCTTTCGTCGCACGGGGAGCGCGCATCGCACGATGAGGTGTTTTCGTGAACAGGGACTTGCGTTCCCCCAGCGTCTCTACATCGGGCCGCACAAGGGAGAGATCGTGTGGCGGGAACTGCGATATGGTCGTGTGATCGACGTGCTGCACAATCCGTGCTTTGCGGGGGCATACTGTTACGGCCGCCGCAAGCAGCGACGGATCGACCTGGAAGGGAACACGCAGATGTCCTCTGTCCCTCGGGAAGAGTGGTATGCACTTCTTGTGGATGCTCATGAGGGCTACATCAGTTGGGAGGAGTTCGAAGACAATCAGAAGACACTGCTGGCGAATGCCCTCGGGCCCAGGGGAGAGAGGAAGTATGCGCCACGGGAAGGCCCTGCACTCTTGCAGGGGCTGGCCGTGTGCGGGTTGTGCGGCAGGAGGATGAACGTGCGCTATCGCCGGTTCAGGGGACACGCGAGGACCGCCTACGTCTGCCAGGGAGATCGCTCTTCAGGGGTTCTTCGAGGTTGTCAGGACATCCCCGGCGACGGCATTGACGAAGCGATAGGATCGCTCTTGCTGGAGCTGGTCACGCCCTTTCCCTTGGAGGTGGCCCTGGCGGTCGGAGAGGAGATCGAGGCTCGCATCGAAGATGCCGACCGGCTTCGCCGCCAGCATGTGGAGCGTGCCCGGTATGAGGCACAGCTGGCTCGCCGGCGATACATGCAGGTGGACCCGGATCACCGCCTCGTTGCCGATTCGCTCGAGAGCGAATGGAACAGTAAGCTTCGGGAACTGTCCCGATGCGAGGAAGAGTACGAACGGGCGCGGGAGGCCGATCGCCTTCTGATCGATGACGAGATGCGATCTCGGGTGTTGGCTCTCGCGCATGATTTTCCGAGACTGTGGAGGGACTCCAGGACACCGCACCGGGAGAGAAAGCGCATGGTGCGCCTTCTGATCGAGGATGTGACGTTGAGAAAGAGTGACTTCATTACCGTGCATGTGCGATTTCGGGGGGGAGCCACGAAATCGATGGGCCTCCCGCGGCCACTCTCTGCCTGGCTGGCGAAGAAAACTGCGCCACAGGTGGTCGCCGAAATCGATCGACTGCTCGAGGAACACACCGACGGAGAAATCGCACGGATCCTGAATGACAGGGGGCTTGTTTCAGGATGCGGCCACCCCTTCGACGCGCGTCGGGTGCAGGTCATCCGCCGTGCCTACCGTCTGAAGAGCCGCTACACCCGGCTCCACGAAAAGGGATGGCTCTCTCTGGGGGAGGTCTCGCGAAAGCTGGGGACCGGCGGCTCAGCGGTGAGGGCACGGCGTGCCCGAGGATCGCTGGGGCTTGCATCCGTCAAACTCAACGATATGGGACAGTACATGTACGAAGATCCCGATACTCGGGTGAGTGAGAAAATGGCACTCATGTCAACTCGTACACAAGAGGTGTAGTATGACCGACACGAGAATCCCGCGAGAAATTCCGTCTTGCAATGTCCACACACGACTCGGGCGAACCCGTTCTCCAAAATACCGCACTCGAGGAACTTCTCCACCGCCTTTCTCACAACGGGACGCAGCGGACCATGGTCTCTCTCGAACTCTTCCTCGTAGATCACACAGAACCGCTCGAAGTGCTCCTCGAGGAGACGGTAAAGCGGAGAACTCCGGGGACGCCGGGGACGGTAGACCGAGGGGGCTGCATTCCTGAGACACTGCGACGTGGCCACGGCACTGTCTCTCTGATCGAGAGGTGAAGAACTGAGTGTCGTGGCGAGAGGATGACAGATCGAAAAGCACTGAAATCATCGTGCCGGAAAGAGGCGGAGAGAGCTTCATGCTCTCCAACCGCTTGAGAGACAGGGATTCACCGGAGTGAGCCTGACATCATCGCCGGCTGCGGATCGGTCGGCACATGACAGTTCATTCGTGAAGAATCACGAAACCTGCTTCTGTTTTCCTGTTCACCGGCGAATCTGACATTTCAGGGGTATAGTGAATTGCGGTCACATACAGCATCGCAAACTGCAGGCCTGAGAAGATCGCGAGCGGGCGCTGCCGGCCGTCGATGAAGCGGCCGCCATAGTAACTGCCCAGCGCGAGACCGGCCATGAAGACGCTCAGGACGGTTGCCACCGCGAAGCTCGTGACGCCGAAGACGAGCGTCAGCATCCGAAGCCAGACGACCTGATAGATCAGGGCGCTGACACCGGACAGGAAGAACAGGACAAGGGGAATGGCTCTCAAGGGTGACCTGCCGGGTGATTTCCCTTCGGATCAGAAGGAAACGGGATGTCTCCTCACCGGTTTTGTTTCGGTGATGATAGCATGGATGTTGTTCTCATGAAGCCGATGATGCCGAACGCGGCGATGCCGCCGATGGTCCCGAAGAAGATCA
>CAZMKB010000409.1:0-2522 GCA_964566685.1 uncultured Gemmatimonadota bacterium
ACACGCCCTGGCATCTTCAGAATTCCTCCATCCCTCCAGCCGGCCCCTGGTTCGGTAGTGTCTCGAGCTCCATGCCTCAGGTCCTGGGAGCAACGGCAGCGGTTACCATAGCCTGTCACTCTACACCGGGATGAGAAAAGAGGAAGTGATGAATCTTCGGTGGGAGGACATCAACTTCTATTTCAACACCATAACCGTTCGGAACACAAAGTCCGACCAGGACCGCACCGTTCCCATGAATGAGATGTTGACAGCCATTCTCCGCCAGCTTAAGATTATGTCGAAAGGCGAGTGGGTGTTGTAAGACATTCAATCCCCCTGTAGCTCAGTTGGAAAGAGCAGTGGTTTCCTAAACCACGTGTCGCCTGTTCGAGTCGGGCCAGGGGGATTTTCTATTTCCCTGGTACCGGGAAGGCAGGGGCATCGTTTGTGAGGATGATGTTGGACCGATAATCACGGGAGGGGTATCGGGAGTTTGTCATCCCACGGCAGCGGCCGGATCGAAAGTTCACCCGGTCTTCTCGAAAATTTCAGGACCCGCTCGGGGGGGGGAGACTTCTCGAGGTTCCCTACGGAGAGGTCTGACCGCTGAAGACGACGAAGGGATTGAGGACGGCGGCCAGCGGCTTCATCGTCCAGTGGCTCCGGTAGAGCGATTCGACGTGATCCTGCACGATCACCGAGACCACCGCTCCCGACATGTAGGACAGGAGGTCATAGGCGGTCGGGGTCTCGAAGGAGCCCTGCACGCCCTTCTCGAGCACGTAGACGCCGAGGGCCGTCGTGATGAGCGCCTGCTTCCGTGAATAGCCCCGCGCCAGCAGATAGTTGGAGAACTGGTACCCCATGAGCGGATGGGTGACGAGGAGGTTCTTCTTCTTGAAGGACATCTTCTCCCGGGGTATTTCGTACTCGTAGTCCCAGAACCTGGCGAACTCCCCCGCGGCTCTTTCGAACGATCCGTTCTCTCTCAGCTCGAGACCCACGCCGCTCGCATACCCCGATGAAAGAAGACTCCAACCCACCACGGCGCCGTTGAAGGCAGCGATGTCCCGGAACATGGTGATCATACTGACGGGACGCTCTTCATCGACGCTTCCCGGCAGGCCGACGATGAGAAGGACGACGACGACCGAGATGACGGTAAAAAAAATGCGCATGGGACTACCTTCCGGGAAATCTGCCTCTCTCTCCCATAAAGCTGGCCATGAGCATCGTGTGTGATACATTATACCACACCTCCGGGAGAAATGTCAAGCGACTGCGGCAGGTACGATTCTCCATCATCGACACCATCAGAGAAGAAGGTTCCGGGAAAAAAGTATCGTAAAAACCCCTCCAAAAAGTTGACACGGGTAATCCTCTGTGCTATGCTAGAACGGGATGCTTGTAAAACCCGTCATCCTCACGTGACCGGCCCTTCACCTTCCTCCAGGAGGTAACCATGCTCCAGTCCACCATTGTACGACGCACCCTCGGATTCTGTCTGCTCTTCGCTTTCACGGCTCTGCCGGGCGGTCTCCTCGGAACGGATCTCCCGCAGCATCTCTCGACGGCAACCAGGGTCGAGACGGGGCCGGACGGTTCGTTCATGCGCACCGAGCTCGCCGACGCCGCGAAATCCCTGACGATCGACCGCTCGACCGGAGAGATCCTCCTCGGGCCGCCGGCCATCCAGTGGACGATCGACGACGACGGACTCCTCTACATTCCGTCGCAGGTGGCGCTCGGGGGCAGGGGGGCGCTGGCGTTCTACGGCTGCTATCTCAACAATGAACGGACAAGGCTCTTCTCGACGACGACCTCGGTCGCGGCCGACGCACCGGTCTGGGAGGACACCGGACTCTTCGAAGCGCACAGCCACATCCGTGTCGACGCCGCGGAGAACAGCAACGTCCTGACGGCCATCGCGCAGTATCCGTTCGAGGGCGACGTCACGAACCGCGAGGTGATCGTCTACAAGTACACCTCCGACAGCAGCACGCCCGACTGGACCTACACGTTCCCGTCCCTCATCAACGCGAACGCCCTCGTCGCCGTCAGCGAGGACGGCGCCTACATAGCCGCCGCGCTCTACGACGAGGAGAAGGAGACTACGGAGATCGCCTACTTCGAGAGCGATTCTTCCACGCCGATCTTCACCGACTCCTTCGCCTCCTCCTTCATCCGCGCCCTCGACATGACCGATGACGGCGGCCTCCTCTACATCAACGAAGGGACCATGGTCCACATCTACGACGTCGGCACGCAGTCGATCATCTTCTCGGTCGACGCCGGCGCGAGCTTCGACAGCCACACGCTCTCGGGTGACGGGAACCGTTTCGCCTTCGGCGGATTCGGTTTCGTGCGCTGCTACGAGTGGGACGGATCGACGTACCAGCAGCAGTTCGACTACAACATGGGCGGCTCGGTGTACTGCGCGCGCTGCGACCTCTCGTCTGACGCCTCCGTCCTCGCGGCGGCGTTCTACAACTACTCCACCGCACTCGACTTCAGAGTCGTCTCCATCGACGCCACGACCG
>CAZMKB010000410.1:0-2511 GCA_964566685.1 uncultured Gemmatimonadota bacterium
CGAGGTCGGCCGGCAGCGAGAAGTCCCGGTAACCGGTGCCGGGATAGACGCCGGCGATTCCGGTCAGGTCGACGAAAGTGCCTCCCGGCCGTCGGATGAGAACGGCCGGCGCCGAGGTGACGATGTCGAGCCAGCCGTCGGCGTTCATGTCGGCAAAGGAAGCGTCGTCTGCCGTGAGCCCCGCGATGCCGGTGGCATCGCTGACGTCCGAGAACCTCCCCGGTGTTCCGGTGTTCTCGTAGAGAGCGAGCGGTGTGCCCGACAGGAGGATGTCGGGCAGGCGGTCCCTGTTGTAGTCACCGATCGACATGCTCGACCAGTTGGTTTCCGCGATGCCCGAGCCCGCCGTCACGTCCAGGAATCCTTCTCCTCCGTCGTTCTCGTAGAGGAACACCCTGCTGGTCCCCGTGAGGAGGAGGTCCTGGTCGCCGTCGGCGTCCATGTCGAAGAAGGCTCCGGCTTTGTCGTTCCACTCCTCCTCTATTCCCCAGGCCGTGGAGACCTCCGTGAACGTGCCGTCTCCCTCGTTCCGGTAGAGCCGGTCGGTGGCGAGCTGCACGGTCAGGAGGTCGAGAAGCCCGTCCAGATCCACGTCGCCCCAGACGCCGGTGGTGGCGGGGATGCTGTCGGCGACGCCAGCCACCCCTGTCACCTCCTCGAAGGTGCCGTCGCCCAGGTTCCTGAAGAGGGCGTGCGAGTCGCCGGGCAGGTAGTGGGCCATGAAGAGGTCGGGGTAGCCGTCGTTGTCGTAGTCGCCCCAGGACGCCCCGCGGGCATAGCCGGCGTCCGTGATCCCGGACGTCCCGGTTACGTCCTCGAAACTGAACGAGCCGGTGTTTCTGAGGAGCACCGATCCGGTCTGGCGCACGACGAAGAGGTCCGCGAGCCCGTCCCCGTCGTAGTCCGCCGACGCAGCCGCAACTCCCTGCAGGCACGGCTCGCAGTCCGACGGTCCGAACTCGGGAGCGTCGACGATGGAGAACTCGAAGAGATCCTGCGGCGCGTTCCAGGGATCGCGCTGGACCTGGAACGCCGAGTCGACGGCCTGGACGTAGTAGCCGACCCGCGACCAGAGGGGCAGGCCCGGGATTTCGCCGGTGTAGAGGTTCCCGCCCCCGGGTTCCAGGAGAGCCTCCCCGAATGGTCCGCTGTCTGTGTTGTAGTGGAGGGTGTTCCGCATGAGCGGGATGCTGTCGATGATGACGGTGCTCACCGGGTAAGGGCCCTCCGGGTCGTTCGTGTCTTCGAGCTCGGTCGTGCCGAAGATGCGAAACGGCGCCGGCTCGTCCTCGAAGCCGTTCTCGTAGAGGGTCCTGACGGAGAGTATCGAGGCGACGAAGTCGGTCAGGACGGAGTCCTGCGGATCGGGCCGGGGCGGGTCACCGTGGAGCTCCAGGTGGTCGGGGTCGCCGACCGGCTCCGCGAAGACGAGAGCGAAGCCTGCGATCTGGCTCTCGCCCGGCGGCAGGTCGAAGGGTCCGCTCGAGATCATGAACCGGATGTCCGAGTTGTAATCCGAGATCACGCAGTCGCCTTCGCCGAGGCAGCGCAGCATGCGGTAGGCGCCGCTGTCGGTCTGCGGGTCGGGCCGCACCTCGCCGGCGGACGGGCTCACGATAAAGGAGTAGTTGAATCCGTTGACGGCATCGACCTCGTCGGGGATGTCGTCGGGCGTGCCGTCGCCGTCGTCGTCCACGCCGTCGAAGGGCGACTCGTCGATCAGGCCGTCGAAGTCGTTGTCGGTACCGTCCCACGGGTTGCCGGGCTGCTGGAGGAATGTGACGCCCACGAACCCGACCTTCCCCTCCCAGGAATCCTCGTCGAAGTCGCTGTCCCAGGAAAAACCGGTGCGAAGCGGCTCGTTTCTTCCCCGGTAGGTCTCCACCGAGTCGAGAACCGACGTCTGGTCGTCGGCGAAATCGTCGCCGATGTCGGTGTCGCTCACGAAACCGATGTATGCCTCCTCGAGCGTGAAGGGACCGTTGGGCAGGGAGTCGGACCGGTTCACGATCTCGTAGAATACCAGGATTGCGTTGAAGTTGAGACCGCCGACGAAGGCCATGCTCCGCTGCCTGACTTCGACGCCGGCCGGCCCCGCCTCGAAGAGCGGCTCCCCGTCGCTGTCGTGGTAGATCGTCACGAAGTCCTGTGACGAGTGGACGATGGGGTCTCCTCCTTCGTCGCGGAACTCGTCAGGCCAGTCGATGAGGTCTTCGGCGATGGTGGAGCTGAAGACGCGGGCGAGAGGGTCGGACGGGTCCTGCCCGATGCGGCCTTCCCGGTGTTCCGATCCGCCAGAGAGCGTGTCGTAGCCGTAGACCGTGACGGTGTCCTTCGTGCCGTCGCCGTCCAGATCGGCCAGGCCGCCGATCCACATCCCGCAGCCGAAGAGGTAGGTGT
Source organism: uncultured Gemmatimonadota bacterium (assembly GCA_964566685.1). GTDB lineage: Bacteria > Gemmatimonadota > CAZMKB01 > CAZMKB01 > CAZMKB01 > CAZMKB01. The sequence continues at coordinate 2,401 of CAZMKB010000410.1, forward strand.
TGTCCGTTCCCGCCGGCCAGATTCCGGCGGCGTTGCCGGTGAAGACGTCGTTTCCGAGCTGGCCTGTGTTGGTGACGGTGAGCCTGACGGCGTTGCCGTCGTGGGTCAGCG